>DASVHQ010000147.1:0-102602 GCA_036382515.1 Polyangiales bacterium
GGCACATCCCAGGTCGCCTCGACGCCTCTGCCGCCAATGGCTGCGAATACGCCTGCGTGGCGCGGGCCGACGGTGTGGAAGTCTACAACACTCTCGACGACGACTGCGACGGCCAGGTCGACGAGGGCACCGACCTGGCCACGGACGAGGCCAACTGCGGCGCTTGCGGCGCGGGTGAGGTCTGCGATCCGGCGGGCGGGCAGTGCGTGCCCGACCTCTGTGCGTCGGCGCATGGCTCCGCCGGCAAGCTGTGCGTCGGCGCGAGCGGCGCTTGCATCGCGAACCCGTGTGCCACCACGTTGTGTCCCCAGAAGGCAAGGTGTGCGGTCCTGTTCGACGGCAGTCCGTACTGCTCGACGCAGCCCGCAGCGCAGCTCGCGCTCGTGCATCCCGTGATCGTGCGGCGCGGTGGCGGCGGTTTCGCCTGCAGCCTCGGCGGCCGGGCCGGGTCCGCTCGCGCGTCCGCTGCCACGGCCGCGGTCACGCTGCTCGCGCTCGCCTGCTTGCGTCGGCGTCGCGCGGCGCGCCGTTGCCGCAGGTAGGTGCGTGGCAGCCGCGCGCGCACCCATCAAGTGCGGGGGCATTGCGGTTGTCGCCCGACGCGATCCATCCTCTGGCAAGTCCGCGACGGCGGCGTTGCCGTCGTCACGCGGAAGGGAGGACATGGCGATGGACCCCACAGGACGAGCGCGCAAGCGCGCAGGCACGGTCGAGCCGAAACCGCGCGAGGAAGCCGAGAGCATTCCGCCCCCCGCTCGGCCTTCACATCAGCGCGGTGAGTACGATCCCGAATCACTCTGGGACAGCGAGACCGACGACACTGCGGAAGACGCCGACAGCGAGGGCACCGAAGCCGAAGAGAGTGAAGACTTCGACGGCGAAGCGGAGACCATCGACGACCTCGACGACTGGGATCATCCGCTGCGCCGTCTGAAGATCAACTGATCAGTCGATGCGCTCAAGGATCGCCGCGGCGCCGAGGCCGCCCGCGGCACAGATGGCGAGCAAGGCAAACTTCTTGTTGGTGCGCGCGAGCTCGTTCGACATGGTCGTCACCATGCGCGCGCCGGTTGCAGCGAACGGGTGGCCGATGGCGATCGAGCCGCCGTAGATGTTGAGCTTGCCGGGATCGATGTTGCCCACGGCGGCGCTGCGACCCAGGCGCTCCTGCGCGAACGCCTGACTGCCGAGCATCTTCAGCACGCTCAGCACCTGCGCGGCGAAGGCCTCGTGCATGTCGACCACATCGATGTCCGCGAGCGTGAGGCCCGCGCGATCGAGCGCCTTGGGCACGGCGATCGCTGGACCAATCAGGAGCTGATCGGCCGGGTCGACACCGACGTACGACCAGGAGCGCAGTGCAGCCAGCGGCTTGTAGCCGAGCGCGCGCGCCTTCTCTTCGCTCATCAACACCACCGCAGCGGCGCCGTCGGTGAGTGGGCTCGCGTTGCCAGCGGTCACGGTGCCAGTCTTGGAGAACACCGGCTTGAGCTTGCCGAGCTTGTCCGCGCTGGTGTCGGCGCGCACCAACTGATCGGTGTGCACGAAGCCCTTGGGCGTTTGCACCTTGGTCACTTCGTCGTCGAAGCGGCCGGTAGCGATGGCCTTGGCCGCGCGCTGGTGAGAGCGCAGCGCCAGCTCGTCCTGCGCGACGCGCGTGATCTCGTTGCGCTGCGCCATGCGCTCGGCGGATTCGCCCATCACTTCGCCTGTCGTGCGCTCTGCGATGCGCGGCTGGCGTGGCAACACTTCGGACAGCGGCATGAGCTGCGCGAGCGCGCCAAAGATGTCGGCCGCCGTGGCCTTTCCCGAGAGCGCGATCGGCGCGAGCGTGCGCGTGAGCTTGTTCGGGAACGCGATCGGCGCGTTGCTCGTCGAGTCCGAGCCGCCCGCGATGATCACGTCGGCGTCGCCGCGCTCGATCGCCGAGGCTGCGCAGGTGATCGCCTGCAAGCCCGAAGCGCAGGCGCGCGTCACCGTCATGCCCTCGACGGATGCGGGCAGCTTCAGGTCGAGCGCGATCTCGCGCCCGATGTTCACCGACAGCGGCGGCAGCACCACGCCACCCCACACGATCGAGTCGATCTGATCGCGCGGCAGCTCGAGCTTGCGCAAGAGGGCCTCGGTTGCGGCCACGCCGAGCGCGATGGTGTCGAGCTCCATCAGATCGGTGAATGCCTTGGCGAAGGGCGTACGCAGCCCACCCACGATCACGGCACGACGGCCGCTTGCCTTACCTGAAGTCTTGCCCGCCATGTCCCCGTCTCCTTATGCACCGATCAGCGCGCCACCGCAGACGCGCAGAACTTGACCCGTAACACCCGCGCTGGCGGGCAGTGAGAGGAAGGTGATCGCACGCGCGACGTCCTCGGGCAGTCCGCCCTGTCCGAGGGCAGACAAGCGACGGCCTGCTTCGCGCACCACCATGGGCACGGCCGCGGTCATGCGCGTCTCGATGAAGCCGGGCGCCACGGCGTTGACCGTGATGCCGCGCGCGGCGAGCTTGTGTGCCAAGTGACGCGTCATGCCGATCACGCCCGCCTTCGAGGCCGCGTAGTTCGTTTGCCCTAGGTTGCCCGCGATGCCCGCAACCGACGACAGGCTCACGATGCGTCCCTGATCGCGCAGGGTGCCGTTCAGCAGGGCTTCGGTGATGCGAACCACCGCGTCCAGGTTGATGCCGAGCGCCTGATCCCAGCCACTCTCTTGCATGCGCAAGAGCGTGCGGTCGCGCGTCACACCTGCGTTGTGCACCACGATGTCGACGCCGCCGTGCGTCTGCTTGAGCTGCGCGGCGATGCTGGCTGCCGCGTCGGTTGCGCCCACGTCGGCAAGCAGCACCGAGCCGCCGATGTCGCGTGCGACCTGGCTCAGTGGCTCGTCATCCTCCGGTCGATCCAGGCACACAACGTGCGCGCCTTCGTTCGCGAGGCTCTGCGCCGTCGCCGCACCGATGCCGCGTGCCGCGCCGGTCACGAGCGCAACCTTGCCTGCGAGCGGCCGCTCCCACGCATCCAGGCCATCCCAGCGCGCTTCTGCGCTCACGCGCAGCGGCTGCGCGCTCACGAAGGCTGACGCCGACGACAAGAAGAAACGCAGCACTGCGGCCGCGCGCGGCTCTGCACCTTCGGCGACCACAATCAAGTTCGCCGTTGCGCCCTTGCCGCCGATCTCCTTGGCGAGTGAGCGCGTGAAGCCCTCGAGCGCGTTGCTCGCCGCCGCTTGCGCGAGCGTGCCCGCCGCCTCGGCGGGTCGGCCGAGCAGGATCACGCGACCGCAGCGATCGAGCCGGTGCAGGTACGTGTGGAAGAAGGTGTAGAGCAGCTTGAGCTCGGCCGGGCTACCCAGGCGCGTGGCATCGAGCACGAGCGCATGCACCTTTTGCTGCGACTTCGCATCAGCCTCGCCCAACACGTGCAGCGGTCGGCCGTACGCCTCCGACGGCCCCGACATCACGCGCGCCAGAGCTTCCGACGCGACGAGCGCGGTTGCACCCGCGCGCGGCAAGACATGCGCGAGCACTTCACCGAGCGCGCCATCGCCGCACACCAGCGCGGTCTTGCCCTCGAGGAAACGTTCGACGGCCGGGCCACTGGGTCGCGCCAGCGTCTCCGGCATCGGGATGGGAAGCTTCGCACTGGCCACGAGCTTACGGGCCAGCGGATTCTTGCTCAGCGCCAGTAGCAGGTCGGTCATGGTCGTTCTCCCGTTTCGAAACGGCCGGTCATGTAGGCCGGCCCGCCCTTGGCATCGCCCACGAACACTTCGTTGCGTCGCACGAACAGCGCCACGTCGTGCGGCAGCACGAGCGGCCGAGTGAACTTCACGTCGAGCGCTTTCAGCTTGTTCACGTCGCCGCCGAACAGGCCGCGCGTGAGGCCCTCGTAGGCACGTGCGAGCGTGCCGAAGCCGTGCAAGATCACGTTCGGGAAACCCGAGGCCTTTGCATACGCGGGGATCCAGTGGATCGGGTTGAAGTCGCCCGTGAGCTTGGCGAAGCAGAGCCCGGCATTGGCGGCCAGATGGAACGAGGCGATCTCGTGCGCGTCGTCGGGCACACGCGGCTTGTCTTTCGCAGCCTTGCCCTTCTCCTTGCCCGAGCCGAGCGGAACGATCGCGTAGATCTCGGTGATCAGCGCATCGGGCGCACTCGCAGTGCCGGTGATCACGCGCTGCGTCAGCACGGCGCGGCGCTCGTCTTCGTCGATGTCGGCGAGGCAGCCACGCACCACGAGCGCTTCGCCGCGCGGCAGTGGGCGGTTCATCTGCATGCGACAGCCGCCGTTGAGCACACGCAGGAGCGGGTAGGGCAGGCCCTGCAGCGTGGTCGCCGCGACCGGCATCGCCCAGTGCGGAAAGAAGTGCGGCGGCACGCTGTTGCGGTAGGCGCGCGGATCGCCGCCGACATGCTTGATGTAGTCGTCGAGCAAGCTCGGCGACAGCGGCGCGAAGCTGCGCGTCACCTCGGCTGAGGGCGTGGTGATAGGCGACTTCGCAGCCTTGGGCCGGCGCGCGTTCTTTTGCCACGCACTGAGCGCAGTCTTGCCGAGCGTCGCGAGCATCGTCCCCTGGCGAAACACGTGCAGTGAAGAAACCATGGGCCCCCAACCTTGTTCGGGAAAGCGTGTTCTACCGAGTGGTCGGGGCATGACTACCATATGGTAGACTGGAATTCAAGCTGTGAAGCCACCGGCAGAACCGTGTCCGATCACATATAGCCTATATTCGTCGTGAAATCCCTGCGGGCCGCGGAGCGCCGCTTGCACCGCTCTCTACCACATGGTAGACACTAGCCGTGGACAACTCGGCGCAGATCCGTGCCGCGGCGACAAAGCTTTTCGCTTCGCATGGTTACGAGGGCGTGTCGCTGCAGAGCATTGCCGACGAGGTCGGCGTGGCCAAGCAGACGCTGCTCTACCACTTCCCGTCCAAGGAGCTGCTGCACCGCGCTGTGCTCGAGCACGTGTTCGAGCACTGGCGCAGCACCTTGCCGCAGATCTTGCAGGCAGTCACCAGCGGTCACCGTCGCTTCACGGCGCTCACCGAGGAGCTGGTTCGCTTCTTCAACAGCGACCGCGACCGCGCGCGCCTTCTGGCACGCGAGTTGCTCGACAATCCGGAGCACACGCAGCGCCTGATCATGGAGCACCTGCGGCCATGGCTCTTGCTCGTTGCCGAGTACATTCGCGAGGGCAAGAAGATTGGCCTGGTGCACGCCGATGTCGACGCAGAGTCGTACGTGTTGCACGTGATCGTGTTAGTGGTCGCGACCGTGGGCAGCTTGCCCACGCTCGCCATGGCTCTTCCAACCGATGGCGTGGCACGCGCCGCGGTCGAGGAGCGACATCTTGCGGAGCTGGTGCGCTTGACGCGCACGGCCCTCTTCGTTCGATAGTGACTTTGTTCGTCGTGGTGGGTCATGGTTCGTCGTGGTTCGTCGTGGTTCGTCGTGGCTCGTCGGCAGGAGATCTTCATCATGAGCAAAAACCCCATGTCCGCGTCCCTCTCGATGCTGAATCGTTTCTCGGGCTCGCCGCTCGTGCATCGTCTGGGGCTCTACAAGCCCGCGCAGGCCGTGGCCCGCACTGCTGTCCGCGGAGGCTTCAAGGCCGGCATCGCCGTTGCGCGGCAATTCAAGGCCGTGCAGAAGCTCGTGCGTCCCGAGCGTTTCCAGCAGACCACGCGTCTGAGCGACCTCTTCGATCTGAACGTCAGCGAAGAGCAGCAGCTGATCCGCGATATGGCGCAACGCTTCGCGCGCGAGATCGTGCGGCCTGCCGCGATCAAGGCCGACGAAATGTGCAGCGCGCCCGAGGGCTTCGACGCGCAGCTCGCGGAGCTTGGCCTCGGACAGTTCGCGGTGCCCGAGACGCTCGGTGGTGCGGCGACCGAGGCCTCGGTCGTGACGGGTGTGCTCGTCGCCGAAGATCTCGCGTACGGCGATCTGGGTCTCGCGCTGGCCGCGCTCGCGCCGATCGGGGTTGCCAACGCGCTGGTGCGCTGGGGTTCGGCCGATCAACAGGCCAAGTACCTGCCGGCGTTCGCCGAAGCTTCTCCGCCCAAGGCCAGCATCGCCATCGCCGAGCCGCGGCCGCTCTTCGATCCGAACGAGCTGCGCACGCGCGCCACCATCGACGGCGACGGCTTCCTGCTCAAGGGCGAGAAGTCACTGGTGCCGCTGGCCGAGAGCTGCGATTTCTTGCTCGTGGCCGCGAGCCTGGTTGGCAAGGGGCCGCGCATCTTCATCGTGCCGCGCGACACCGCTGGCATGACGATCATGGCAGACCCGGCGCTCGGCGCACGCGCCGCGAGCCTGGGTCGCGTGGTGTTCGACGACGTGCGCTTGCCGAGCCAGGCGATCCTCGGCGAGGGCATCGACGTCTGCGACTTCGGCGAGCTTTTGGACCTCTCGCGCATCGCGCTGTGCGCGCTATCGGTGGGCACGGCGCAAGCCATCCTCGACTACACGATCACGTACTGCAACGACCGCAAGGCGTTCGGCGAGCCGATCTCCAACCGGCAGGCGGTGGCGTTCATGATCGCCAACATCGGCATTGAGGTCGAGTCGATGCGCCTGCTCACCTGGCGCGCTGCCGCGCGTGCGCAGGTCGGGCTGCCTTTCCATCGCGAGGCCTACCTCGCGCGCGTGCTCTGCGCAGAGAAGGGCATGGAGGTCGGCACCAACGGTGTGCAGCTGCTCGGCGGCCACGGGTACATCAAAGATCACCCGGTCGAGCGCTGGTATCGCGACCTGATGGCAGTCTCGGTCATGGAGGGCGGCTTGTTGCTCTAGTACAAGATCCGCCGAGCCGCCTTTGGCGCTTGGTGGAGAGCAACACCGCATCACAAGGAGGACAATATGCAGCTCGAAATCCCCAAGAAGCTCTCCGCATTCATCGACCAGGCCCACATGATCGCAAACGAAGTGTTCCGGCCGATCTCGCGCAAGTACGACCTGGCGGAGCACCAATACCCGGTCGAGCTCGACATGCTCGCCTCGGTGATGGACGGCATGAACGAGGGTGACGCTACGGGCGGCGTCGGTGCCGGCAAGCTCAAGCAGCAGAAGTCCGAGCGCGGCAGCGGCGTGCGCAACGGCACCAACATGTCCACCGTGCTCGGCCTGACGGAGCTGGCTTGGGGCGACGTGGGCCTGGCGCTCACGATCCCGCGGCAGGGTCTGGGCAACGCGGCCATCGCTGCGGTCGCTAACGAAGAGCAGCTCAAGCGCTTCAAGGGTTGCTGGGCCGCCATGGCGATCACGGAACCGGGCGCAGGCTCCGACTCCGCGAACATCCGCACCACCGCCACCAAGGACGGCGATCACTACGTGCTCAACGGCGAGAAGATCTTCATCACCGCCGGCGAGCGCGCCAACGTGGTGGTGGTCTGGGCCACACTCGATCCGAGCCTCGGTCGCGCAGCGATCAAGAGCTTCGTGGTCGAGAAGGGCACGCCCGGCATGAACTTCGTGCGTCTGGATCACAAGCTCGGCATCCGCGCGTCCGACACCGCGACCATCATCTTCAACGATTGCCGCGTGCCCAAGGACAACCTTCTCGGCAGTCCGGAGGTCGACGTGAAAGCCGGCTTCGGCGGCGCCATGCAAACCTTCGACAACACGCGCCCGGTCGTCGCGGCGATGGCGCTGGGCGTCGGTCGCGCGTCGCTCGATCGCACGCGCCAGCTGCTCAAGGAGCGCGGCATCCTCGGCGGTTACGAGCGCACGCTCTTCGGCTCCACCGCGGCCGAGGCCGAACTCTATCGCATGGAAGCCGATCTCGAAGCGGCGCGCTTGCTCACGCTCAAGGCCGCGTGGCTCGCCGACAACGGGATCCCGAACTCGAAGGAAGCCTCCATGGCCAAGGCGAAGGCAGGCCGTGTGGCCAACCACATCACGCTGCGCTGCTTGCAGTTGTGCGCCGCAGTGGGCGCGACGCAGACCGAGCTGCTGGAGAAGTGGGCGCGCGACTCGAAGATTCTCGACATCTTCGAGGGCACGCAGCAGATCCAGCTCTTGATCATCGCGCGGCGCTTGCTCGGCAAGAGCTCGGCCGAGCTGCGCTGACCCGCGCGAGCACGCACGGCGCGTGATATGCTGGCCGCGGCATGGACCACGCTCCAGCGCAGCTTGCAGGCCGGCCTCGGCAGGCGCCGTCGGCCGGGCTTGCCGCCGCGCTCCTGCTCGTCGCGGCGCTGGCCCCCCAGCTGCCCTCGTGGGGCTACCAGTTCAGCAGCTACGACGATCACCAGTGCATCGTCGATCTGCCAGCGATCCGCAGGCACGACGTGCGTTCTCTGCTCGAGCTCTTCGTCCCCACGCCGCGGCCCGATCTGCCCGAGTACATGCCGCTGAAGAATCTCTCGTACGCCGTGGACTACGCGCTCTTCGGCATGTCGCCGAGCGCGTTCCGTCCGCAGCAGTGGCTATGGTACGCGCTGTGCGTATGGCTCTTGTGGCGCTGGCTGCTGCGTTTTCTTCAGCAGCTGACGGCGGCGGGCACACTGGGCCTCGAGCCCGCCAAGGTTCCTTGGCTCGCCTGGCTCACGGCGTTGCTGTTCGCGCTTCACCCGGTCCATGTCGAGGCGGTGACCTGGCTGTCGGGTCGCAAGGACGTGCTGTCGGGCGCCTTCTCGTTCGCCGCGCTGCTCTTTGCCTTGCGCTGGTCGGGCGTGCGCTCCGGCGCGCCCTCTGCGCTCGCTCTCGCTCTGCTGTTCACGGGCCTCGCCCTGCTTTCGAAGCCGATGGCGGTCACGGTGCCCGTGCTCTTCGTGTTGCAAGACCTGGTGCAGCAGCAGCCACGCGGCTGGCCCGCGCTGCTGCGGCAACGCTGGCCCCTGTACCTCGGCTCGAGCTTGCTCGTTGGGCTTTTCGTCGTCGCCTACGCGAAGCAGACGGGTGGCCTGCAGCCGCCGATCTCCGGTGAATTCGAGTTCCGCGCGTACCACGGGCCGGCATGGCTACGCTGGGGGCAGCAGCTCGGTGCATTTCTCGGCATGGTCGTGTCGCCGACCGAGCTCGTGCCGATCTATCCGCCTTCGATCTTCGATCTCGCGCCCGTCAGCATGCGCGGGGCTGGCGGCCTCTTGCTGCTGACGGCGGCGGTCCCGCTCACGCTCGTCGGGCTGTGGAAGCGACATCTGCTGGCGTTCTGTTCGGCCGGGTTTGTCACGGTGCTCTTGCCCATCTTGGTCTTGCCGCCGTGGGGGCAGTACGTCGCGGCCCGCTACCTCAACGTGGCGGTCGCGTTTGCCATACTGGCGATTGCGTGGTCGCTGTTCTGGGCCTACGAGCGCATCGCACGGCTGCGGGGCGTCGCGCTCATGCTGGGCCTGGCCCTGTCGCTGCTGTGGACGCTTTCGTTCATCGCCTACAGTCGGATCTGGCGCGATAGCTACACGCTCTGGAGCGTGGCTGCCACCACGTATCCGGACTTCCCGGAGCTCGCCCGACAGGCCGGTCTCGCGGCCCTGCTGCAAGAGCGCAAACCCGAAGCCATCGGTTGGCTCGCTCGCTGCGTCGAGCTCGAGCCCGACAACGCCGAGTGCGGCTCGGAGCTTGCGGCGCGCATCATGGACGAGCAGCCCGAGCGAGCCGAGGCGTTGCTGCGCAGGGTGCTTGCTGCGGACAAGACCGGCCGTGCCCACGCGCACCTGGCCATGCTGCTTGCGCGCAGTGGTCGCGCTGCAGAGGCCGCCCAGCTGTACGGCGCGTGGTTGGGCAAGCACGGCGGCAGCTACAAGCAGATCGTGCCGCTGCTCGGTTTCGCCTTGATGGCGAACCAACCGCAGCTGGCGCTCGAGGCCGGCAAGCGGCTGGTGCGCGCGATGAGCGTCGAAGATCCTTCGGGCAGCGCGCCGGTCCAGATGCTCTTGCCGATCGCAAGCGCGCTGCCAGACGCCGCGCTCGCTGCGAAGCTGCGCGGGGCTGCGCAGGCATGCCCACGCGCGGACTGCTTTCGCACAGCCATGGGCTGGTGAGCGCGCCGCTGCCTACAGCTGCGACAGACAGTGCGTGCACAGCCAGGTCGGATCGAGGCCCGCAACCTGCGACAGCCCGAGGTGAGCCTCGCTGCCCTTGGGCAAGCTCGCCGCGCACAGCGCGCAACGCGCGTCGGTGTTGAGCACGACCTGGTTCCACGCCATCACGTGTGCGATGGCAGCACGGTTGCGCTCAGCTGCAGCTTGCGCTTGGTCGCGCTGCGGCGCGGCAGGTGCAGCGGTCGCTGCAGGCGCCGGGTTCGCGCTCGAATCTGGCTCGTCGGGCTGCTCGTCGGGGTGCTCGCCGTCCTCACTGTCGCCGGTGCGCGGCGCGCTGCTGCGTGCAGTGTGCGCGATGCGCTCCGCGTCGCGCCGCACCTGACGGGCCAAACCCACCGAGTCCTGCACCAGGTTGTCGACGTCGAGCACGACGTTGTCGACGAGCTGGAACGTGTCCTCGAGCACGTTGCGAATCAGATGGGAAACCGAGAGCCGACGCTTGCGCGCTTCCTCTTTGAGCGCGCTCTCGAGGTCCCCGGGCACCCGCGTCTGGATCAGGCGGTCCTTCAGGTGCGTGGCACGCTCGGCGCGCCGTCGACGGACGTGGCGCTCGCGGTCCCTCGGGTTCATGTACTACAAGCTAGTACACGCGATCGTGCCCGACAACCTGATCACGGTCTGTCCGCGGTCGTGACCGGGATCGCCAGCTTGATCCGAGTCTTGGACTACCTTTACAATGCAAGGATATAATGTCGACGGATCACAAATGGCTCGTCTTGGTGGTCGAGGACGACCCTGACGTTCGAAACCTGATTCAGCGCGCGCTCAGCAAGGAATACGACGTCGTGGCGGCCGCCGACGGAGCCACAGCCCTGGCTCGTCTGCAGCAATCGCCGCTGCCGGCCCTGATCGTCAGCGACATCATGATGCCCGACATGGACGGGCTTGAGATGGGCCGCCGCCTCAAGGATGACTCGCGCACCGCTCACGTGCCCATCATCTTCCTCACGGCGCTCGGCACGCCGCAGAACATCGTGGCCGGGATCAAGGCGGGCGCTCGCCTCTACATCACCAAGCCGTTCCGCATCCCGGACCTGCTCGACAAGGTCAAGCAGGTCCTGCATCCGGTGGCTGGCAAAGCGCGCCGGCCCGGCGTCGCCCGCTGAGCACGCAGCGCACCGGCCACGCGCGTTGTATGCTCGCTCGCGCTGCGCGCACGACCGTGCTGCGCCACCAGAGGAAGCTCCATGTTCTATCGATTGGCTGAACGTCAGGTCTCCGTGCACCCGAGCGCCTTCGTCGCGCCGTCCGCCGACGTGATGGGCTCGGTGCTCATCGAAGAGAACGCCAGCGTCTGGTTTCAGGTCGTGATCCGCGGCGACAACGACTTGATCACGATCGGCCGCGAGTCGAACGTGCAGGACGGCTCGGTGCTGCACACCGACGCCGGCATTCGTTTGACGCTCGGTCGCGGCGTGACGGTGGGCCACAAGGTCGTGCTGCATGGCTGCGAGATCGGTGACCACAGTCTGATCGGCATGAACGCCGTGATTCTCAATCGTGCCCGGATCGGTAACCACTGCTTGATCGGAGCCGGCGCGCTGATCACCGAAGGCAAGCAGATCCCCGACGGCTGCGTGGTGATGGGCTCACCGGGCAAGGTGGTGCGCCCGGTGACGGACGCGGAGCGAGCCATCCTGGAAGGATCGGCGGCGCACTACGTGCAGAACGCACAACGTTACCGCAGCATGCTCGTGCCCGACGATGCGCTCGGCCGTCGTTGACGCAGGCTGTTGCGCTGCCCCGCCGAAGATTTGCGCTTCTACACCGCAGGGCGAACACTGCCAGCATGCGCGCGCATGCGTGGCTTGGCGTCGTCGTGCTGGCACTGGCCTGCGGCGGCCTGCGACTGTCCGAGCGTGCTCCCGTGCCGCGATCCGGTGCGCGCGTCGCGACGGCTGCGGCGGTGACGAGCTCAGCGCCGGTCGCCCCAACCCACCGCGAGGCCGAGGACGCTGGCGGCCCCGCCACGAGCCGAGCCGAGGCTCTGCCGCCAACAGCTGCTGTCACACGCAGCGTCGATCCTGTCACCACGCTGCTCGCACTGCCCGGTTCAGCGAGCACTTCGGTCGGCGGTCCGTCCAGTGGTCAGTTGATCGGCGGCTTGCCGCTGCCGGACGTGGGCCCAGGCTTCGTCCACAATCACGAGCGTCCGGACGCCGCGCGCTTCGGCTCGGTCGAGCTCGTGCAGCTGATCATGCGCGCCGCCGCGGCCGTCGAACAAGAGGCGCCGGGTAGCGTGCTCACGGTGAACGACTTGAGCCTTGAGCACGGCGGCCCGATCGCGCAGCACGGCTCCCACCAGAACGGTCGCGACGCCGACATTCTCTACTACGTGCTAGACGAGCACCGCGCGCCCATTGCGTCGGTCGGTGTTCCGCTCGATCCCAAGGGTCAGGGTTGGGACTTCAAGGATCTCGCAGTGGCTGACGACGATCAGCGCGTGCAGCTCGACGCCCCGCGCAGCTGGCGCTTCGTGCAGGCCATGCTCGAGCTCGCACCCGAGGCCGTGCAACGCATCTTCATGGTCGAGCACGTACGCACGCTGCTGCTGGCGCAAGCCGACAAGGTGCATGCACCCAGGCTCGTGCGCGAGCGCTTCGCCGACATCACCTGCCAGCCCGATGCGCCGCACGACGATCACTTGCACCTGCGGCTCTACTGCACGCCCGAAGACCTGGCGGCAGGCTGCCTCGACAGTCCGCCGACCTACCCGTGGCGCAGCGCGCTGCTCAGGGTCGTGGGTCTGTCACCGTCGATCGCGCCTGCCTACACCACGGGCCAGCGGCAGGCAGCAAGCAAGCGCAAGACCACCCCCGCGCAAGCGCGTGCCAAGGCCGGCCCGATGCACGCCCGCGTGCTGCACTTCCTCGCGGAGCGCAAGGCCTGGCGGGAGCAGCCCCACCCCGGTCGTGCGTACTGCAAGTGAGGTGCCTGGCGCGCACCGCGCGCTCGTCGATCACTTCACGAAGTCGAACGCGTAGTCCAGCGGAGCGAACTCGATCATCGGACCCGAGTGTGCTCGCGTCAGGTGCAAACCCGTGGCGTCGGACTCCACGTCCGTGACCCACGAGTGATCGGGGCCCACGCCATCGTAGTGACCGTTGCCGTTGGCATCGGCGTAGTACTCGATGTGGTAAGCAATGCCGCCGCCGCTGCCCGTGTCGATGATCTCCGGGATCGTGACCGAAAATGCACCGGAGGCCGGGATCGCGTTCAGTCGATACGAGCCGACCGTGCGCCCGGAGTCGGCCTCGATCACGATCACCACGAACTGCTTGCCGGCGTGGATCGCCATGCCCGTGACGTTCATCGCGAAGTCTCCACCGATCGCGCGCGGCCGGGGCAGGAGATTGGTGAACGCCGTGTTGTGCATGAACACATCCTTGCCGCTTGCGGGCAAGTGTTCCACCCAGTCGTGATCTTTGTCGGCGGTGTACTTTCGATCGCCGGTCTGGTCGCCCCAGATCTCCAGATGCAGCGTGGATGCCGCGCCCGCCTTGGGCACCTCGGAGCCGGGGATCGCCAGCGGCAGCACGATGTTCGCGCTGGCCGCGCCTAGCGGATCGAAGATCGCGCGCGCGCGCAGCGTGTGATCGGCTGTCACGAGATCGATGTCCACGAACTCGCCCAGGTGTGGCGTGAAGTCGGTCAGCCGCACGCACAAGGTCTCGGGGTTGTTGCAGCCGAGGTTCCGGGCGCTTGCGTCGGTGGCCGCACTCGCATCGCTCACGCTGGCATCGCCGGAGGCGCCCCCGTCGGCAGTCCGGAAGCGATCGAGGTTCTCGATCAAGGTGCAGCCGGTGGCGCCTGCGCAGAGCAGGGCGATCGTGGTCAGGAAAGAAAGTCGCGGCCTAAGCATGCTCAATGGTCCCCACGGATCCGCTTCGCCACGTGTCCCCGATCGCGACGGAGCGTCACCTTACACTGCCGCTCGCCCCCGCGGGTACGCCCCGTGCCGCTTCGCCGTTCACTATGCACGGAAAAATCCCGCATTTGTAGCAGAAGCACGCTCCAGAACTCGTGCCGGAACCACTCTCGCGCGCGAGTCGACCCACGGGCCGGTGCCGTCACGCGGCGGCTGCCGGCGGTCCGAGCCGTTCCGCAGATGATCTCCCATTCCATTTCGGACTATGGCAGAGTAGCGCCCTGCTGTGGGCTGGCTTGCCGCTGGTGGCAGGGACGTCCACAGGATTGCTGAATCTAGCTGTCCATCACGCACTGAATGAATGTTGCTGCGCTGAACGTCGCTCTCGGGTCACCGTTCTACGTGCCAGAAGCGGTTGTTCGTTCGAAGAGCAACTCAACCGGAGGAATGACGAAATGAACACGGGACTCAAGAACAAGCTGCTGATCCTTGCCACCGCCGCTGGCCTCGCCGCTTTCGGCACCGCTTGCAGCAGCTCCGAAGCGCCGGCCGCCGAAGAAGGCGCCCCCGCCGCGACGACCGGTGGTGAGGCTGCTCCGGCTGCCGCCCCGGCTGAGGGCGCTGCTGCTCCGGCTGAGGCTGCTCCTGCCGCCGCTCCCGCGAGCGAGCAGTCGTGCAGCGGTGCGAACAAGAAGGAAGGCTCCTGCAGCTGAGCTGACGATCACTCGTCAGATCGGCTCGCGTAGAGCGAACCAATCTTGCGAAGAGCCAGCGCGTTGGGTTTCGGCCCAGCACGCTGGCTCTTCTTTTTTGTGCTCGCCCGGGTCCCAATTGCGAGTCAACCTTGTGCGCCATGCAGAAGTCGCGCGTGCGCGGAGTTGGGATCGGGTTGCGCCGTGCGCTCGCGGAAGAACTGTTCGCGAGCGACGCGCCCGAGATCCGCTGGCTCGAGATCCACCCCGAAAACTACGTCACGCGCGGTGGCTACTTTCGCACGATGCTCGAACGTGCGCGCGCGCGTTGGCCGATCGTAACCCACGGACTGACGCTGGGCGTGGGCGCCGTGGAGCCGGCCGAAGCGAGCTACACGCGTCCGCTGCGCCAGCTCCTGGAAGAGCTGCACGTCCCCTGGCACAGCGAGCACCTGTGTTTTTCCGGCACCGATGGCGTGATGTTGCACGATCTTCTGCCCGTGCCGTTCGATCGGCCGTCGATCGACACCGCTTGCGCACGCATTGCCGAGCTACGCGACACGTTGCAGCTGCCGATCGCGATCGAGAACATCAGCTACTACACCACGCTCGGCGAGCCGCAGATGCCCGAGTTCGACTTCCTGCTCGAGGTGCTCGAGCGTTCCGATGCCAAGCTCTTGCTCGACGTCAACAACGTCTTCGTCAACAGTCGCAACCACGACTTCGATGCGTACGAGTACATCGAGCGCATTCCTGCCGAGCGTGTGGTGCAGATCCACGTGGCCGGCCACCTTACACGGCACGATGGCCTGATCATCGACACACACGGGGAAGCCGTGCGGCCGGAAGTCTACGATTTGCTCGAGCACACGTTGCGCCACACGGGCGAGGTGCCGGTGCTCTTGGAGCGTGATCAGAACATCCCGTGCTTTGCGCAGGTGCATGCCGAAGTGCAGCGCCTCGATGAACTCTATCGCCGAGCCACTGGGGCGTCATGGGGCTAGTCAATGCAGAGCGCAAGGTGCAGGCCGTGTGTCTGCGTGCACAGCCCGACGAGGCGACGCTCGCACAGCTCGGCGATCGCCGTGTCTGGCTGATCTACCGCGAGATGGTGCGCTCGCGCTTGCGCGAGGAGATCGAGCTGGGCCTGTCGCGTACCTGTCGCGCCGCGGGCAGCGCTGCTGTGGGCCAAGCGCTCGAGCGCTACCTCGAAGTGGCACCGCCGCGCACGCGGCTGTTTCGCGAGGTTGCGTGCCACTTCGCGCGCAGCGTCGCGCCGTGGTGGCGAGCTGACCCCAGCGTCCCCGCGTATCTCGCGGAGCTGTGCGCGTACGAAGCTGCAGTTTGGGAAGTCGCCGATCTCGACGCGCGCGTCGAGTCGGCCATAGCCGAATTCGCGTTCGACAAGGCCCCCGTGCTGTCGCCCGCGCTGCGTCTGCTGCAGCTGTCGTACGTGGTTCACCAGATCCCCAGTGACGAGGCGCAGTACGCGGCCGAGACGTGCTGGATCGCCGTGCACCGCCCGGCCGACGATCAGCGAGTGCAACCGTGGCGGCTGAACCAACTGACCTACGATCTGCTCGCGCGCTGGCAAGTGGGTGGGGTGACGATCACGCAAGCGACCGAGCAGGTGGCCCGTGCTCACGGCCGTGCGGTCGACGCCACGTTCGTCGACGGACTGTGCACGGTGCTCGCTGACTTCATCGACAAGGGCATCATCCTGGGGTCTGCAGGCTGACTTTCATGCGGACAGTGCCAGGCTCGCTCCATCAGCGCCTCGGTTGCAGGTTGGCTGGTGTATGCTTGTTGGCGCTGACCTGTTTCGGTTGCGCGCCGCGAGCAGCGCGCCCTGCCATGCGCGCGCAGCCAGGCATCGTCGCGCTGCGCGGCGCACCGTTGCGTTTCGGCGGGCTCGACTACACCTTCACCCTGGACGCGGAACTCAAGACGCTCGCAGCGCGCGCCTGCATGCGCGGTGCCGCGCCCGCGCTGTTCGTGGCGGGTGATGCCGACAGTGCGCGCTACATGACCGGCGCCCGCCTGGTCACGTCAGGCGGGTCACGCGCCGTGACCGCGCTGCGCGGCGTGCTCGACCTCTCCGGCGCGCCAAACGGTGCGTGCCTGGAGTACGAGATCGATCTTGCTGCCGCCGGTAGCGGCGAACGCTGGTGGCTCGCCGACCGCTCCGGACCCAGCGTGATCGCGAGCATCGTGCTCTTTCTGTGGCGCCCCCGCGTGCCGGCCTCCGAGCTCGCAGGCACCGCGCGCTTCGTGCTCCCTCCCGGCATGCAGCTGAGTCTGGCGTGGCCGAAGCAAGGCGACCACTACCAGCTCGACCCCAGCATGTTTCTCTTCGACGGCCATGTGGTGTTCGGGCGGTTCAACGAGGCGCAGGTGGCGGTTCCCGCGGGTACGCTCGACGTCGCCCTGCTCGACGGAGTGCCACAACGTATGCGTCCGTGGATCAGTGCATGGCTGCACTCTGCAGGCAACGCGGCGGCGCAGCAGATCGGGCGATTCCCCGTGCCGCGCGCCCAGATCATCATCGTACCGGTGTTTCGCGCAGGGCTCAGCTTCGGCTTCGCCGACACCGGTCGCAGCGGTGGCGTTTCGATCGCGTTCTTCATGCCCGTCGACACGAGCGAGCAAACCTTGCGCGACGATTGGGTTGCGGTGCACGAATTCTGTCACCTGCTCATACCCTACGTCGATCGCAGCGACGCGTGGCTCTCCGAAGGCATGGCCACCTACCTGCAAGAGGTCGTCCGCGCGCGAGCTGGCATCATCACCGCCGAGCAAGCGTGGCAGAGCATTTACGACGGTTCGCTCTTCTGCCGCACCGCGGCCGACACGCTGGCGAACGAGACGCGCGACATGCCAGCGCTGCACAACTACAAGCGCGTGTACTGGGCCGGAGCGATCATGGTGCTGATGGCCGATGTCGAGCTACGCAAGCGCACGCACGGTCGGACGTCGCTCGCCGACGTGCTGGCACGCCTGAGCGCGGACCCGAGCGAGGTGTTGCGCTACTACCGCGGCACGGATCTGCTGGCGCGCATGGATGCGCTCGCGGGCGAGCCCGTGTTCACTGAAATCGCCAAGCGCTACCTCGACGCCCCCAAGTTTCCCGACCTCGATGCGCTGTACCCGCAGCTTGGGCTCGTCGCCCACGGCGAGCAGGTGCACCTCTTGCCAGAGGCGCCGCTCTGCTGGGTGCGCGACGCCATCATGACGCCCGGCCCGAGCGCGCCAGCCGGCAACGGCGGCTGACTTGCCGGCAGCGGCCGAACCCTCTACACCTGCGTCCACATGTCAGTGTCGGAGAAGCTCAGCATCGTTCCGCGGCCCTCGGCCATCGACGCGCCCGACGTGCGCGTGCCCGGTTCCAAAAGCATCTCGAACCGCGCGCTCTTGCTCTCGGCGCTCGCTCGCGGGGACAGCGAGCTGTCGGGGGTGCTGGACAGCGACGACACGCGCGTGATGATCCGCGCGCTGCGCCAGCTCGGCGCTCGGATCGACGAGAGCCCAGACCACACGCGTCTGCACGTTCGCGGCGTCGACGGCCGCCCAAGCGTGCCCGACGCGGTGATCGACGTGGGCGCTTCCGGTACCGCCGCGCGCTTTCTCACGGCCGCGCTGTGTCTGGTGGAGGGTCGCAGCACGCTCGACGGTACCGAGCGCATGCGACAGCGTCCGATCATCGATTTGGTGTCCGCATTGCACGGGCTCGGCGTGGACGTCGCCGTCGAGGGCAAGCAGGGCTGCCCTCCAGTGGTCTGCAACGGTGGCAAAGCGTTCGGTGGTGCCGTGGAAATCGACGCAAGCCGTTCGAGTCAGTACGTCTCCGCGTTGTTGCAGGTCGCGCCGTATGCGCAAAGAGACGTGGTGCTGCGGCTCAAGGACGGCGTGCTCGTGTCGCGGCCCTACGTCGACGTGACCCTCGCGGTGATGCGGACCTTCGGCGCCCAAGCCGAGTTTGCCGACGAACGCACGCTGCACGTCTCGAACACTGCGCATTACGCGGGCCAGCGCTACGTCGTCGAGCCCGATGCGTCGACAGCGGCGTACTTCTTCGCCGCTGCCGCGATCACCGGCGGCCGGGTGGTGGTAAAAGACCTGCCGGGCGACTCCGCGCAGGCCGATATGCGCATGCTCGCGGTGCTCGAGCGCATGGGCGCGACCGTCGTGCGGCACGCACACGCGGTGGAAGTGACGGGCCCGAGCGCCGGGCTGCGCGGCGTGGACGTCGACATGAACGACATGCCCGACGCCGTGCTCGCGCTGGCCGTGACAGCCGCCTTCGGCAAGAGCCCCACGCACATCCGCAACGTCGCAAACCTGCGCATCAAGGAGAGCGATCGACTCCTCGCTTTGCAGACCGAGCTTCGCAAGCTAGGCGCGGTCGCGCACGCCGATGCCGACTCGCTGCGCATCGAGCCGCGGCCCTTGCACGGCGCGGAGATCGCAACCTACGACGACCACCGCATGGCGATGGCGTTCGCGCTCGCGGGGTTGCGCGTTCCGGGCGTGGTCATCCTCGACCCCGCATGCGTCTCCAAGTCGTGGCCGCAATACTTCGAAGCGTTCGCGCGGCTCTAGCGGTCAGACCACCAGGCCGGCACAGTCCTACGGTCGCGGCGCCGCCTTGGCTGGACCCGGACCGCCACCCGACTGCTCCATCAAGAACGTTCCGGTGTCGATCACATCGGCCGGTGTCGCAACTTCCGTGGGCACAGTGCCTTCCACGAACACCTCGTCGAGCGCGTCAGGCTGCCCCTCGTAGGCGAGCTTGCCCGTCTTCGGATCGATCTTCGCCGTGACCACACCCTTGGGTATCGGGAAGTCCACCGCGGGCCGGTCCTTCAAGGCCAGCTTCATGAGCTCGATCCAGATCGGCAACGCTGTGTTAGCGCCGCTCTCTCCCTTCCCGAGCGAGCGCAGATCGTCGTAGCCGACCCACACGCCCGCGACCAACTCCGGCGTGTAACCCACGAACCAGGTGTCGCGCAGCCGGTTGCTGGTGCCGGTCTTGCCGGCGGCCGGTCGCTGCAGCGCAACGGCTGCAGCTTTGCCCGTGCCTGTCTTCACGACACTCGTGAGCATGCTCGTGAGCACGTAGGCCGCCGCCGGACTCAAGACCTCGGCGGGCGGCGCACGGCGAGGCAAGGCGAACTCCTTGCCGTCCGGCCCCAGCACGCGCTTGACCAGGCGGGTCGCGCTGAAGCGCCCGCCCGCCGCGAAGGTCGCGTAAGCATTGACGAGCTCGATCGGCTTCACTCCGCTTGCCCCGAGCGCGAGCGCGAGCGACGGATCGAGCTCGGTCGAGATCCCGAGCTTGCGCGCAAACTCCACGACCTTCGGTGGCGTGAGCTCCGAGGTCACGCGCACGGCCACCAGGTTGATCGACTGGGCGAGCGCCTCGCGCAGTCGCACGGCACCTGTGTACTCCCAGGTCTCGAAGTTGTTCGGCTTCCACTGATCGTAGACTTCCGGCGCGTCGAGCACCACGCTCGCCGCCGTGAACGTGCGTGTGTCGAGCGCCAACGCGTACTCGACCGGTTTCCACGTGCTGCCCGGCTGGCGCACCGCAAAGCTCGCGCGATTGAACCCGTACGACGCTTCGTCGGCGCCCACCAGCACGAGCACGTCCCGCGTGCGCGGGTCGATCACGACCACGGCGCCCTGCGGCCCGAGGCGCATGCGAACGTGCGCTGGTGCACCATCGGCGTCCACGCTCTCGACCGTCACGTGCACACGCGCCCCCAGCTCGGCGAACGTGCGTGCCGACAGCCCCTTGGGATTCCAGCGTGCCGCGTCCGCCAGCTGCGCAATGGCCTTGTGCCCACCGACGTCGAGCAAGATGCGACCGTTCGCGTCGTCGCCGCCTTGCACCACGGCCTCGTAGCTCTTGCCCGCCGAGAGCGCCGGCACGCGCTCGGGACGAGCTTCCCCCTTCTTTGCGCGCAGTGGAGCCTGCAACTTCTGGCGCTCGTCCACGTGCACCAGGCCGTTGCGCAGCGCCTGACGCGCTGCGATCTCGAGCGTCGCGTCGAGCGTAGTTTCAATCGTGTAGCCGCCGTGCGCTGCCGCTTCCGCACCCACCAGCTCGCGCAACATGTCACGCGCCTGTTGCGCCGCTTCCGGCGCTGGCTCCGCGGCATCCTGCGGGCTGCGCACCTGCACCGGCTCGCGGCGCGCCTGGGCGATCGACGCTTCGGGCAGATCGTCCCAGTATTGCGCGCGCTTGTGCTCCAGCTGGTCGAGCACGTACAGCTGACGCTTGCGCGCCGCCTCTGGATGCAGCATCGGCGACAGTCGGCTCGGCGCTTGCGGGATGCCGGCGATCAGGCTCGCCTCCGCCAGCGTGAGTTCGTCCACGTGCTTGCCGAAATAGAAGCGGCTCGCTTCCTCCACGCCATAACGGCCGTGGCCGAAGTTGATGTGGTTCAGATACAGAAACAGGATCTGGTCCTTGCCCAGCTCCTGCTCCAGACGGCGAGCCAGGATCAGCTCGCGCACCTTGCGTGCGATGGTTCGCTCGGGCGTGAGCAACAGGTTCTTCACGATCTGCTGCGTGATCGTGCTCGCGCCTTGAGTCGGTCGGCCGCGCAAGGTGTCGTAGATGAGGGCGCGTGCGATGCCGGCGTAGTCGAGGCCGGTGTGGCGGTAGAAGTCGGCATCTTCCGCGGCGAGCACCGAGAGCACGAGCACCCGCGGGATGCGGGACATCGGCACGACGGTGCGGCGTTCGGTGAACGACTCGGCGATCACGTGCCCCTTGCGGTCGAGCACGCGCGAGATCTGCGGGGGGGCATAGTGCTTGAGCGTGCTCACCGTGGGCAGATCGCGCCCGTAGTAAGCGAACACGCATACCCAGGCCAAAACGCCCAACGCCGCGAAGAAGCAGCCAAGCACCAGAAGGCGTACCGTCCAGACGAAGCCGCGACCGCGCGTCGCCTTCTTCGCCTTCGGTTTGCTGGGGTCACTCGATGCGGAACGTGCTACGCGCGCCGGTCTCTTGCCGCCGCTGCTCATGCGCCATGCCGCCGCAGATGCTCGTTCAGGATCTCGTGCGCGCGCGGAATGCTCGCCAGCAAGTAGCGCGCGCGCAGCGTCTGCCGTTGCTCTGCATCGAGGTCCCCCGGGCGGTCCCGCGTAGCGGCCGCGAGCGTGATGGCGGCCGCGACCGAGACGTTCAGGCTCTGCACGAAGCCGCGCATCGGGATGGTGTAGGTGCCATCGGCGAGCGCGCGCAACTCGTCGCTCACGCCCGCGTGCTCGTTTCCGAACACGATGGCCACGCGCGGCTGCGCAGCGAGGTCTTCCGGGCGCAGGCTGCCGTCCATCGCGGCCACATACACCCCGTAGCCGCAGTCGTGCAACGCTGCGACGCACGCGTGAGCTGAGTCATGCCTGATCACGTCGACCCAGCGCTCGGTGCCCTGCGCCACCCGATTGGACGCCACGAAACGCTCGCCACCTTCGACCAAGTGCACTTCCTGGACGCCGAACGCGTCAGCGGAGCGCAGCACGGCAGCCACGTTGTGCGGATCGATGAGTCCATCGAGCACGGGGACCACGGCACGCGAGCGCGCACCGATCACTCGCTCGATGCGCGCACGTCGCTCCTCGGTGAGCAGAGCATCGAGTGCCTCGATCACGAGCGCCGACGCAACAGGCAGTGGGCCGAGGGGGGGCAGGGAAAAGACTCCGGCTGCGTCGCGTCGCATGGCGCACGACCCTGTCACACAAGCGCCCCCCCGACCACTTTGCGCGGCCGCGCCGCGCTCGCTTCACTTGCTTTTGCTGGCCACGCCCACCTGCACGCCGATCACCAGCGTGCCGCCCTGGAACTTCTGGCCGGCCACGAAGAACGGCTCGCCTGACGAGGCCACCACCTGCAAGAGCGGCAAGTAGTCTTTCTGGTTGGGGCGGTTGATGGAAACCTGCACCTTGTAGCGACCGTCCGGCATGCGTGCCAGGAACTCCAGCTGCAAGTGCCGTCCGTTCGGTAGCTCGACCTCGGCCGGCTTTCCGGTCGACAGAGCCACCGCCGAGCGGGACAGCACCTTCATCGTTTTGAACCCATTGAACGGCGGCTGCTTCAGCGCCTTGATGCTGCCCAGGCTCGGGTCGACGGGACCCTCGGTCTCGCTCGCGAGGATCACGAGCACCTCGCCCGGCACGGCTGCTGCCACGCCCCGGTCAGCAGGCTGCCCCTGCGCGCACACCACGTTTCCGAGCGCTGGCGCGGCGAGTGTCGTCAAGATGCAGCTGACGACGCATGCCGCCTGCAGTGCCCAGTTGTGTATGCGCCGTGTCATGAGGTCACCTATTCGTCGTTGATCCACACGACCGGCGTGGACGTGCCATCGGCCAGAGAGATTTCGAAGACCGTACCCGTGCTGGTGCCGAAGTCGACGTTCACGACCTCTGAACGGCCCGGCCCGGGCGCCGCCTGTGGTGCTGTGGCTTGCGGTTGGGCGTCGGTACCCGTCACCGACTCCGGCCGTCGAGCGCCGTCGTTGCTGCCCGGGCGAAAGACCATGATGACCACGGCCGCCGCCGCCGCCGCGGCCGTCAACACGTACGCCACCACGGGCCTGGGGCGCCTGCGAGTCGCGAGCTCCACGACTTCGCCTGCGCCGGGGTCGGTTGCGCTGGCGTTTGTCGTGGTGATGCCGCGCTCGATGCGGTCGTACAGCCCGGCGAAGTCAGCCTCTTGCTGCGCTTCGTCGTTGGCTGTGCCCAGCAGCATGTGCAGGCGTTCGAGGCCGCGTCTGCGGGCCTCGCATGGCTCGCAGGCCGCGAGGTGCGCGCGCGCTGCGTCGGCCGCGTCCCGGTCGAGGTCGCCATCGAAGTGGCGTTGCAAGAGCTCGTCGTTGAGGTGCTCGGTCGTCACGGTCATTCAACGATCTCGAGATCGCCCTCCAGGTAGGGTTTCAGCTGCTCCTGCATCTTGCGACGCGCGTGAAACAGGCGGCTCATGATGGTGCCCTTCGGCACTTCCAGCGCCTGCGCCATTTCTTCGTAGCTCATGCCTTCCACTTCGCGCAGCAGGATCACGGCGCGGTGGTACTCGGGCAGCGTGTCGAGCGCGGCGCGGATCTTTTCCGTGAGCTCGTGCCGTATCACGGTCTTGCTCGGGTTCTGGTCGGGCATGTGCGGCAAGAGCGAGCCATCGCCAGCGGCATCGTCCTGCTTGATGTGCTCGTCGAACTCAATGATCTTGCGCTTCTTACGCAGGTGGTCGATCGAGAGGTTCATGACGATTCGGTACAGCCACGTGTAGAAGCTCGAGGTGCCCTGGAAGTTGGCGATGTGCTTGTGGACCTTGATGAAGGCGTCTTGCACCACGTCCATGGCATCGGCCGGACGCTTGACGACGCCGATCGCCACGGCATACGCGCGGCGATGGTACTTCTGGAACAGCGCCTGGAACGCTGCCCGGTCGCCCTTGCGCGCTTGGTCGACGAGCGCATCATCTTCATGGTCCTTACGCACCTCCCGCACTTGATCGGACGGCCGCGACGCCTGTTCATTCAAGGACTTGGCGTTCTCGGCGGCTGTGCCGGGCGCGGGTTTCATGGCCGGATATGTAGCATGGTCCGCATGTTTCCAAATAGGGCCGCGGTGCCTCAATCGCGCGGCCGAGGCCCTGCGAGAATCCATTGGTTCTGTGCCCGTGCGCGCGTTAGGTTGCGCCCGTGACTCAGCTGGCAGTCGGCCTCAACACGGAACAGCTCGCCGCCGTGACCCACGGGCACGGGCCGCTGGTGGTGTTCGCAGGCGCGGGCAGTGGCAAGACACGGGTCATCACACATCGCGTGGCGCACTTGATCGAGCAGGAGGGCGTGCCGGCGTGGCGCATCCTCGCCGTCACCTTCACCAACAAGGCCGCGCGCGAGCTCCGCGAGCGCCTGGAGAAGCTGGTCCCAGGCCAGGCGCAGTCGCTGTGGGTGGGCACCTTCCATGCGGTTTGTGCGCGCCTGCTGCGCGCTCATGCGGCGGCCTGCGGTGTGCGCAAGGACTTCGTCATCTACGACGATGGAGACCAGAAAGCGATGCTCACCCGCATCGTGCGCGACTTGAAGCTCGACGAGAAACGTTACCCGCCCAAGCAGGTCGCCTGGCGCATCAATTGGGCCAAGCAAGAAGGCATCTCGGCTGAGGCGTTCGAGCCGGCCGACCCGTTCGAGCGCGTCGTGGCTCAGATCTACAAGGCCTACGAGGAGCGCATGACGTCGTCGTCGGCGCTCGACTTCGGTGATCTGATCTTCCGGCTCGTGCACTCGATGCGCAAGGACCCGGCGCTCAAGCGCGAGCTGCAGGCCCGATACGATCACGTGTTGGTGGATGAGTTCCAAGACGTCAATCACGTGCAGTTCGCCTTGGTCGAGTCGCTGTGTGAGGTGCATCGCAACCTGTGCGTGGTCGGTGACGACGATCAGAGCATCTACCGCTGGCGTGGTGCCGACCGTCGCAACATCCTGGACTTTCGCTCTCATTTCCCGGATGCGCAGGTCGTCAAGCTCGAGCAGAACTACCGCTCCACGCAGCGTATTTTGCGTGTGGCGCACGCAGTGGTCTCGCGCAACATCGAGCGCGAGCCCAAGCGCCTGTGGACCGAGAACGACGACGGCGCCGCCATCACCGTGATCGCCTGCGACGACGACCGCGACGAGGCGGGCACCGCGGTGAGCGCCATGCGCATGCTGCTGGAGGCCGGCTACGGCCGAGCCGACATTGCGCTGCTCTACCGCATTCACGCTCAATCACGCGTGTTCGAGGAAGCACTGCGGCAGGCGAATCTCCCGTACCGCGTGGTCGGTGGTCTGCGGTTCTATGATCGCGCCGAGGTCAAAGACCTGCTGGCGTACATGCGCGTCGTGCACAACCCCGACGATGACGTGAGCCTTCTGCGCATCATCAACACACCGGCGCGCGGCATCGGCAAGACCACGCTCGAGCGCGTGCTGGAGCTGGCGGCGCGGCAGGGCTGTAGCGTATTCGCAACGCTCGCTCTGGCGGCTCACGATGCTGGGCTTTCGGCCGGAACCAAGAAGAAGCTCGCGGCCTTCGTGCAGCTGATCGACGGTCTGCGTCACACGAACGAGCAGGGCGCGACCCCCGTCGAGTTGGCTCGCACGACGCTGCACGAGACCGGTTACACCGACGCGCTGCGTGCCGAGGACACGCCCGAGGCCGATTCGCGCCTGGAGAACATCGGTGAAGTTCTGGGCTCCATGGAGGAGTTCGAGGCGGACATCGAGGATCCGACACTCGCAGCGTTCCTCGAGCGCGTCACCCTCGAGACCGATGTCGATCGCGTGCAAGTGGGCGAAGCCATCACACTCATGACCGTGCACGCCGCCAAGGGTTTGGAGTTCCCGATCGTGATGGTGGCGGGCCTCGAGGAAGAGACCTTCCCGCATCGCGGCTTCGAGTCGGACAGCGATCCGGAAGAGCTGGAAGAGGAGCGCCGCCTGGCCTACGTGGCGTTCACGCGTGCCCGCGAGCGTCTGTTCCTGAGCTACGCGCAGATGCGTCGGTTGTACGGAGAGATGAAGTATCGGCGGCGCTCGCGTTTCATCGACGAGATGCCAGAAGCCGAGCTGCACTGGGTCGGCGTGCGCAGGTCGAGTGCCGCGCCTATCAGTCGCGGCTGGCAGGACGAGGATCGCTACGACGACGCTCACGCAACGCCGCGCGCCGCGCCGCGTGCCACAAGTGATCGCTATGTCGATCGATCGGAAGCCAACGATACGATGTGGTCGGAGATCCACGCCGGCATGCGCGTGCGTCACACCAAATTCGGCGTCGGGCAGGTGACCGGCGTGACCGCCGGAATGCCGGCGCGTGTCACCGTGGCGTTCCCCGACGGAACGCGCCAGATCGTCAGCACGTTTCTCACGCCGGCGTGACGAGCACGGACCGTCCAGCTCAGCGTCGGCGCGCCTGGTGGGTCTGGCGCGTCCGACGGGCGCCGGCCCGGCTTCAGTCCGCTGTCGAGCTGCTCGCGGGCTTGCTGGCGGGCGGCTTCACACTTTCGGTCTTTTCGGCCTTCGGTGCGCTGCTACTGCTACTGCTTGCGCTGCGCGAGGCTCCGTAGCCGTCCGAGTACCAGCCGCCGCCCTTCAGAATGAAATTGCCACTCGTGATCTGCCGGCGGGCCTTGGCCTTGCCGCAGAGCACGCACTTCTTGATCGGATCTTCACTGATCCGTTGCTCTATTTCGAACGACTTTCCGCAAGCTTCGCAGGCATAGCTGTAGGTCGGCATGGAACACTCCTGACGGCCGCAACTTAAGATGCAGCGCTATGAAGTCAAGCTCACCCAGCGCCCGGACGCAAGTTCGGCGTTCGGAGCTGGCGTGGCCGCCGCTCGTCGGCTGGCAAGTCGCTCAGCAGCAGCCGTTCGATGGACGGCAGCTCGACTAGAGGCTGCCGTTCATCATCGCCGCGATCTTGGCTTTGGGCACCGCGCCGACTTGCTGGGCCACGACCTTGCCGCCCTTGATCATGAGCAGCGTGGGCACGCCACGGATCTGAAACTTTTGCGCGGTCACCGGGCTCTCGTCGATGTCGAGCGTGGTCACCTTCACGCGGCCTTCGTATTCGCCCGCGAGCTGGCCGACGAGCGGCGCGATCGCGCGGCAAGGCTGGCACCACGTCGCACCGAAATCGACCAGCACCGGGATGCTCGAGTTGATGACCTCTGACTCGAAGTTCAGGTCGTTGACGGTGATTACTTTGTCGCCAGCCATGGAGTTCTCCTGCAGGTACGCGCGAAGCGCTCAGCAAACGTAGTGAGCGACCTCCCAGGTGTCAATGTACGCATGGGGCTGCGGTTCTCCCTACGCTGGCGCTTGTGCTAGCCTGGCGCCGGAGGCTGACCCGAGATGGGCGCGAACCGCGTATTTTTTTCTCAAGAGGCCGTGGACCGCTGGCTCGCCGAAGAGCGCATCGAACTCGAGGGCGAAACGCTCACGCTTGCCCCTGCCGGCCCCGCCTTTCGGCTCACCAGCGCGGTGCGTTTCCTGGCGGAGGTGGCAGGTGGTGGCGATGTTAAGGGCCTGGTGGGCAAAACGAAAACTCTGGAAACTGTCTCGGCGCTGGCCGGTGAGCACGCCCCCGGGTCGGTGGTGCTCGGCGACGATGCCTACGAGGTGATCGACGGTTTCCTGGCCGAATTGTTGGATACGGAGCGTGGCGTGGACGCACTTTCTGCGCTCGCCCGACTCAGCACGGAAGGGTGAGGCGATGCCGCTCCTGGCCAACCTGCTATTCGTCACCACTGCGCTGGGCTACGTCGCGGCGGGCGCACTCTTTTTCGCACATCTGCGCAGCGGCGGGGCGAAGCTCTCGGGCTGGGCGGCGCGTACTCTGGCGGCCTCCATCGCGTCGCATGTGGTGTTCCTGGTCGCTGATGCGCTCTCAGGGCGCGCACCGCTCGCCACGGTTCACCAGACCCTGGACTTCCTGTCGCTGCTGATCGCCGTGGGTTTTCTCGCGTCCATGCGTCGCCATCGGCTGCCCGTGCTGGGTGCTTTCATCACGCCGGTCACGCTGCTGCTGTTCCTCGCTGCGGCGTTGCGAGGGCCGGTTGCGCGTGTACCTGAAGGAGTGAGGTCACTGCTCTTGCCGTTTCACATCGTGGTGAACGTGCTGGGTCTGGCCGCCTTTGCATTGGCATTTGCCGTGGCCGTTGCCTACGTCATCCAAGAGCAACTTCTGCGCAAGCGCCAGGTCGGCGGTGTGTTCCAGCGTTTGCCGGCGCTCGATGTTCTAGACTCGCTCGGCTTCCGGCTGGTCACCATCGGCTTTCCGCTGTTCACGCTGGGCGTGGTCACGGGCAGCATCTGGGCGGCGCGTCTGGGCAACGGTCTGAGCTTCAGCACTGGGCAAGGTTTCGCCGTGCTCGCGTGGCTGTTCTTTGCATCGGTGCTGCTCTCGCGGGCGGCCGGCGGTTGGAGCGGTCGGCGTGCGGCCATCGGCACCATGCTCGGCTTTCTCTGCGCGATGGCCGCCATTGGCGGCTACGTGCTTCGCGGCGTCGGAGGCTGACGGGTGTCCGGCAAGCTGATGGTCTTCGGTCTGTCGTATCGTACGGCGCCTCTGCCGGTGCGCGAGCGTCTGGCCGTGGGCGCAGAGCGAGTGCCCTCCGACTTGCTCGAGCTGGTCCAAGAAGCCGGGCTCCACGAGGGCGTGCTGCTGTCCACGTGCAATCGCGTCGAGTTGGTTGCCACTTCCGACGATCCCGACAAGTCGACCCAAGCGGCACTGGCCTACTTCAACGCGCGCGTGGCGCCGGAGCAGGTCGACGGCTGCGTGTATCGCTACGTTGGACAGGAGGCGGCGCGCCATCTGTTCCGCGTGGCCTCCGGCCTCGACTCGATGGTGCTCGGTGAGCCGCAGATCCTGGGCCAGGTCAAAGAGGCCTTCGCCGTGGCGCAACGCACGGGCACGGTGGGCACGCTACTCGGGCGTTCATTCGAGCGGGGCTTCAGCGTGGCCAAGCGCGTGCGCAGCGAGACCGCGGTCGCCGCCGGCAACGTCAGCGTCAGCTCGATCGCCTGCGACCTGGCCGAGAAGATCTTCGGCGAGCTGACCGATCGGCGCGTGCTGATCGTGGGCGCCGGCAAGATGAGCGAGGTGGCGGCACGCTCGCTCACGGCGCGCGGCGCACGCCTGTTCGTGGTCAATCGCAGCCCGGAGCGTGCGCAAGCGCTGGCCCAGGCGTGCGGCGGGCAGGCCCGCCCGCTCGAGGCACTGGCCACCGAGCTCGCAGAAGCCGACGTGGTGATCTCGTCCACCGCCAAGCAGGACTACATCATCACCTACGAGCTGATGCAGGGCGTCTGCAAAATGCGGCGTCACCGACCGATCTTCTTGATCGATATCGCCGTGCCACGCGACATCGACCCGCGTGTCGACTCGCTGCGCAACGTCTTCCTCTACGACATGGACGACCTGCAGAAGGTCTCGCGCGAGAACATGGCCGCTCGCGAGCGCGCCGTGGTCGACGCCGAACAGATGATCGAGGCCGAGCTGACCGAGCTCGATCGCTGGCTGCGCGCGGTCGAGCTGACGCCCACCATCGTCGCGCTGCGTGAGCGTGTGCGTAGTGTCTTGCGCGCGGAGCTCGACAAGACCTTGCCGAAACTTGGCGTCGCAGACAAAGAGCGCCGGGCCCTCGAGGCCATGTGCGAGGCGATGGCCAACAAGCTCTTGCACCAGCCACTTACGGCGCTGAAGCAAAACCAGACGGGGCACGACGGCGTCGAGCTCGTCGAGGCCGTGCAGCGCCTGTTCCTGTTGCAGGTCGACCCCAGCGCGCGCCCCTCGGGCCAGCCGTCCGCGGTGCACGATTCGACCCTGGCTGCGGCCGCAAGCTCGCCCGCAGATGGCGCCGGGCCCAAGGCGTGATTGTGCTATACGGCGGACCCCCATGAAGCTGCGCATTGCCACTCGTCGGAGCGCCCTGGCGCTCGTCCAAAGTCGCTGGGTTGCCGCGCAGCTGCGCGCGCTCTCGCCAGGTCTGGAGGTCGAGCTCGTCGAGGTGGTCACCACCGGCGACCGCATCCAGAACGTCGCGCTCTCGGAGATAGGTGGCAAGGGCTTGTTTGTCAGCGAGGTCGAGCAGCTGCTGCTCGATGGTCAGGCAGAGCTCGCGGTGCACTCGCTCAAAGACGTGCCGGCCGAGCTGGCGCAGGGCCTCGTGCTCGCGGCCGTGCCGGAACGCGAAGATGCGCGCGACGTGCTCGTGACGGCGGAAGGCGACGGCCTCGACGACCTCGAAGCCGGCTGCCGCATCGGCACCAGCTCGCTGCGCCGCTCGCTGCAGCTGCGACGCCAGCGCAACGACGTGGAGTACGCGCTCTTGCGCGGCAACGTGGACACGCGTCTGAAGAAGCTGGTTGCGGGCGAGTACCGCGCGATCGTCTTGGCCGCCGCGGGCATGCGCCGGCTGGGGCTGTTCGATCGGCCACTGTGGCCCGTGCCGGTGGAGATCTCCGTGCCGGCCGTGGGGCAGGGCGCGCTCGCGATCGAGGCGCGTGCTGACGACGCCAGTACGCTCGGCCTGCTCGCCAAGCTCGATCACGCGCCGTCGCGCGCCTGCGTCGAGGCCGAGCGCGCGTTCCTGGCCGCGCTCGGTGGCGACTGCCACACGCCGCTGGCCGGCCACGCCCGCTGGCTCGACAACGGGCAGCGCTTGCGTTTCGACGGCTGGGTCGGAGCGGTCGACGGGCATGAGCACGTGCGCGCCAGCGCCGACACCTGGCTGGCGGCGGGCGGTCAGCCGATCAGCGAGCCGATGCGCAAGCTCGCGAACGAAGTCGCGCAAACGCTGCTTTCGCAAGGCGCACAGCAGCTGCTCGAACAGGCGCGGCAAGCGTCTGCCAAGAACGATCCGCGTCGGCGCGACTGACACGCGCCCTGCGGGTGCGTCCTTTCGCCAGCGCAACCGCCGCATGGCTCGTGGCACTGTGGTCGCAGCTGTTGGCGGCGGGTTCCGCACATGCGGCGAGCTTCGCGCTCGGGCCGGCGCGTGTGCGATCTTCCCGCAACGCGCCTTTGGTGCGTCGCTTCGCACTCGTGCGCACACGACTGTTCGCGAGCTGCACGAGAATTCTGTCGGTTTGCCGACAGAACTACCACGTCTTGTTGTGCGAGCTTCGCACACTCGATTCCCCGGAAACTTTGTCCGCGTGTACGTCTTGAACTCGCCTGGAGCGGGGAGGAAAACGCGCGCATTGAAGCTCGATCATCGAGCCAAGGGGAACAACATGGAACCAGAAAGCACTCGCGCTGTACGCGACGAACGGGATTCGCTCGCGCCGATCCAGCTGGACCGGTTGACGGTGCCAGAGGAAGTGGCGCTGATGAACCGCGGCAAGGGCGGCCAGCTGCTGCGCGTGACCGTGGTGCTCGCGGTATTTGCGGTGATCGCGGGCGCGTGGATCAGGATCGACGCTCGGCACTCTTGGCGAGTCTGCGCGCTCACCGCTGCACGGCTGCAACGCGGCGGCTCGGTCCATGCCGAGCTGGCCGCGCCCCGCGCCCTCAGCTGTCTTCCGGGAAGAAGTGAGCCACGCGGCGCCGGATCAGCTCGGGCTCGATCGCGGCATCGTACGAGCCTTCGCGTGCCGTGATCAGCTCGGCCCACGGCAGCTTCTTCGTCTGCTCGACCATGCGCTTGACGGTGTCGGCTACGCGACCGATCGGTCGTGCGGGCACGCCGCCCACCACGTCACCCTCGGCGACGTCGCGAGAGACGACCGCACCAGCGGCGACGATGGCGTTGGGGCCGATCGTGACACCGGGCAAGATGATCGCGCTGTGACCGATGAAGACGTTGTCGCGGATGTCGATCTTGCCCACCCGATCCAGCTTGACGTCGTAGGCGCGGTTGAGCACCTCGATCGCGCCGTCGTGGCCGAAGAGCTTGCACTCCGACAACAAAACGTTGTTTCCGATGCGCACGTACGCCGCGTCCTCGATCAGCGCGCCGTACGTGATGCTCACGTGGCGGCCCATGGAATGCAGGCCACCGTGGCGCCGAAGGTACTCGGCGTACTCCTCCGGAGACGGCGTACCCAGGGCCTTGTACAACCGAAAGCCCTTGCCGTAGTCCATCGCGAGCTTGCGCGTGAACGCCCGGAGCAGTCGCCTCAACATGTGCGGCAGGCTAGCCCGCACGCCGCGTGGCTTCAAGGAAGTCCGCGGCCCGCTTCAGTTCGACGTGAGGATGCGCTGGATGCCGCGCGCAGAGTGCGAGAGCAAGGCCTCGCGCGCGACGCCGCCGCCGAGCGAGGCCAGGTACAGCGCCTCGCCGAAGCAGTCGATCGCCCGCACGGCGACGTCGTCGCCCGTCGTGCCAGGTCCGGGCAAGCGCTTGGGCGCGCCGCGCGCGACCAGAGGCGCCACCGCGCCGAGCTCTTCGCACAGGCCGTCCTCGCCGGCCCAGGCCACGAGCAAGCCGTTGCCGTCGGTGAGCGCGAGCGCTGCCATGCGGCCGCGCTTGAGCGTGCTTTCGAGCTGGTAGCGCAGCGCGGTGCAGTGTTCGCTGCTGCGGCGGGCGCGGCGTTCGGTGGCGGTGCGGTGCATAGGGTCCCTCACTGATGTATGCATAGGTAGGAGTAATCGTACGTAGGCTGGCCCGGCGGGGTCAAAGAAGTGGTCTACGCCCCGGCAGATCGAGCTGGATTGCAGGGGCCGTGCGAGCCAGACTGCGCCGCGATGGATTTGGCCAGCGTGCTCGACTCCCACCGCGTGGTGGTCTGCGTTGGCTCGGGCGGGGTCGGCAAGACCACCACCTCGGCCGCGCTCTCGGTTCGGGCGGCCATGCAGGGCCGGCGTGTGCTGTGCCTGACCATCGACCCGGCCAAGCGCTTGGCGCAGAGCCTCGGCTTGTCGCAGCTACGCGGCAGCGAGCAGATCGTGCCGAAGGACCTGTTTGCCGAGCACGGCCTGCTCTGCAAGGGCACGCTCTCCGCGATGATGCTCGACATGAAGCACACCTTCGACGAGCTGGTGGAGCGCACCGCGTCGTCGCCGGAGCAGCGCGATCGCATCCTGGGCAATCGCATCTACCAGTACGTCTCGACCTCGCTCGCCGGTACGCAGGAGTACATGGCGATGGAGAAGCTGCACGCGGTGCGCCGCGATGCACGCTACGACCTGGTCGTGCTCGACACGCCGCCGACCACCAACGCGCTCGACTTCCTCGACGCGCCGCAGAAGCTCGTGGGCGCCATCGACTCGCCAGTGATGCGCTGGTTCGTCGAGACGCTGGAGGGCAGCCGCAGTCTGGGTCTGGTCGGGCGCGGTACGGCGTTCGTGCTCAAGGGCCTTTCGCGCTTCACGGGCGTCGAGTTCCTGGAGCAGGTGGGGCAGTTCGTCGGTGAGCTCAACGTGCTGTTCGGAGGCTTCCGCGAGCGCGCCCGGGCCGTGTACGACGATCTGAAGAGCGCGGACGTGGCGTTCGTGATCGTCACCAGCCCCGCGCCGTTGACCGTGGCCGAGGCGGTGTATTTCACGCGTAAGCTCCGCGACTACGGCATCGAGCCCAAGGCGATGGTGGTCAACCGCGTGCACGAGCCCCCTGCGCCTGGTCCGGCGCAAGACACGGCGATCGCCGAGCTCACGCAGCTGCTGCGCGCACAGGGCAGCAACGAGGACGCTCGGGCGCTGTGGACGCGCATGGATGCGGCGTTGCGGGACGACCGCGCGCTCTCCCACCGCGACCAGGAAGGCGTGCGCCGCTTGCACGAGAGCATTGGCGGTGCGCTGCCGTTCATCGTGGTGCCGGCTTTCGAGCGCGACGTGCACGACCTCGGCGCGCTGGCACAGCTGTCCGAGCACTTTGCCGTGGGCTGATGCGCCGCACTAAGGAGAGCCATGGGTAGCAAGCAGGAATTCGTCGCGATCGTGCTCGCCGCCGGGCAGGGTACGCGGATGCGGAGCAGCCTTCCCAAGGTGATGCATCCTCTGCTCGGGCAGCCGATGGTGACCTATCCCGTGCAAGCCGCGCTGCATGCCGGCGCGTCGCGCGTCGTGTGCGTGGTCGGTCACGGCGCGCAGCTGGTGACGGCGACCTTGCTGGAGCGCTTCGGCGAGCGCGTGCTCACGGCGCTGCAGCCCGAGCAGCGCGGCACCGGCGATGCGGCTCGCTGCGGGTATGAAGCCGTGGCCGATTTCAACGGCTGGCTCGTGATCGTGTACGGCGACAGCGCGCTGTTGACGAGCACGGCGCTGCGCAAGCTAGTCGAGCACACCTGGGCCAGCACCGGGCCGCTCGGCTTGCTCACCACGACGTCGACGGATGCGACCGGCTACGGGCGCATCCTGCGCGACGCGCAGGGCCGGATCGTGAAGATCCAGGAGCAGAAAGACTGCACCCCCGAACAAGCGGCGATCCGTGAGTGGAACCCCGGCGTCTACGCCGTGCGCGCGGACTTCTTCCGCGAGGCGATCGGTAAGCTCACCACCAACAACGCGCAGGGCGAGCTCTACCTCACGGATCTCGTGGCGCTCGCTGCTCCAGATGGTGGCACGGCTGGCCTCGCCTGGGACGAGGCCGAGCTCCACGGCGTCAACGATCGCAGCGAGCTTTCGCAGCGTGAGCACCAGCTACAACTTCGTGTTGCAAGCGCCCACATGAAAGCGGGCGTGACGATCCGCGACCCCGCGCGCACGCGCATCGAGCCCAGCGTGGTGATCGAGCCGGACGTCGTGATCGAGGCGGGCGTGGAGCTGCGCGGCAAGACGCAGATCGCTGCGGACGTGCGCATCGACGTGGGTTGCGTGCTGCAAGACTGCGTCGTGGGGCAGGGAGCGGTGCTCTTGCCGTACAGCGTGGGGACCGACAGTCGGATTGGGGCGGGCGACCGCATCGGGCCTTTCGCCCATCTGCGCCCTGGCACCGAGCTGGGACCCGACGTGCACATCGGCAACTTCGTCGAGACCAAGCAGACGCGCGTCGGGCAGGGCAGCAAGGCCAACCACCTCGCGTACCTCGGCGATGGCGTGATCGGTCAAGGCGTGAACGTGGGCGCCGGCACGATCTTCTGCAACTACGACGGGGTCAACAAGCACACCACCGTGCTGCAGGACGGCGCGTTCATCGGCAGCGACTCGCAGCTGGTTGCGCCCGTCACTGTGGGCCGAAACGCCTACGTGGGCACGGGCACCACGGTGACCATGGACGTGCCCGACGACGCGCTCGCGATCGGGCGCGCACGGCAGGTGAACAAGCCGGGGCTCGCGGCGCGTCTGCGCCAGAAGCTCAAGTCGGACAAGGAACGCGCGAGCAAGAAGTGAGCGCCAGCGCAGCAGCCAGCGCTCTGGCTCTCATTCGGTGCTGCGCTCTTTGCGGGCGGACTTCTTCGCGCCGCGCTCGTGCTCGAGCTCGCGCTCAAGGCGGTGCAGTGCGCGCCGTAGCTCTTTGACTTCGGACTCGGTCGCGAGGTTGAGCCCCTTGGCGATGCGCTTGACGCCTTCGTCGAGGTTCTTCTGCACCTGTGAGCGCAACTTGAGCGCGCCCATCAGACCTTCCATGACTTTCGGGTTCTGCAACGCCTTGGCCACCCGAGGGTCCTGCATCATCTGAAAGGCCTTGTTCATGAGCTGTTGCTTCAAGTCCACGTGGTTGCTCCGGAAGTGTGTGCAGGCGAGGGGGGATCTTCTAACCCCACGCCCGGGACAGTGTCAAACGGGACGCAGGCCGCGCGCGAGCTTCAGCGCTCGCGTTCGCCGACGTCGTCCGAGAGGTACGAGAGGATCACTTCGTCGAGCGACTTGCTGCGCTGCACGTCGCCGCCGAAGATCGATGCGCCGACCGGCGGATGTGCCGAATGCGCGCGCGCGGGCTGCGCGGCCACCGTTTGCTGATAGCGGCCTGCGCCACGGCGCGGTGCTTCCGGGCGCGCCTTGCTCGCGACCGACTCCGCCATGCGCGCCTCGGCCGCGCGCTCCAGCGCGTCGATATCGAGCTCTTGCAGGGCCGCCGCTGACGGCGGCATGGACGCTGGCCTCGCGTGGGCCGCAGCTGCCCCCGCCGTGGCGGGTTCGGGCGTGTGGCTTCCAACCACGTGCGGCGTTGCGTCGCCGTCCTCGTCATAGACGCAGTCGCGCAGCTCGATAAAGACAGCCTTGTGCTGCTCCTGCATCAGGTGCTTGACGATGGCGTGCAGGTCCTTGGCGGCCAGGTGCTCTGCGTAGCCCGTCTTGCGCGATGCGATGATGCGTCCGCCATCCGCGAACAGGTGCGTGATCACGTGGGGATGGTTGATGCCCGAGTCTTCCGTCTGGATATGATAAAGCTTGCCCTTGTGCCGGACATTGGTGTTGTAACCAACCAGTGGTGAAGGCCCAGGGCGCATGTCAAGACCGAACCCCCAAGCGGCAAAACTAGCAGAAAGCTCGTGGGAGGTCACGTACGCGTCAGCAGCGGGCATCGAGGAGCGACCGCGCTTGCCGCTGGCGGCCGTCGCGATGCGCCACGCCGATCGTCTGGTCTGGCTCGGTCTGTTCCTCGCGGCCGCCGCGCTCGTGCTGCTCGCGCGCTGGCTCGTGCCGGATGCGCGCGGCTTCGGTACGCACACCCAGCTAGGGCTGCCACCGTGCGGATTTCGCGCGCTGACTTCGTTGCCGTGCCCCAGCTGCGGCTTCACCACGGCGTTTGCCCACATCGTGCGCGGCGAGCTTGCGCTGGCGGGTCAGGCCAATGCGTTCGGCGCGCTCCTGTGCGTGCTGACAGTCGCGTCCCTGCCGGTTTCGATGTGGGGAGTCGTGCGTGGGCTCCCACCGAGCACGTTCGTGGCTCGCGCGCGGCTGCATCGGGGGCTGCTCGGTCTTTGCGCGCTCGGCTTCGTCCATTGGCTAGCTCGGCTCGCCGTGATCCTCGTCGGCTGAGCTTTTGCCGCTTTCGCGGTTACGCAACCAGGGCTCGCCTGCTAACCTCACGAGCGCTGTCGTCGTGGTTTCGTCGGCAGCCTGCTTTCTTCTTCCCTCCAGGACCGCGCGCGGGGGCCGCGCGGGAACGCCATCGCATGCGCGTGCTCGTTCTCGTTGCTGACGCCGATCCCTTCGACCTGCGTCTGCTCTCTGAGCTGTGTGCGACGCTCGGCTACGACGTCATGACCGCCGCTGACGGCGGCGCCGTGCTGGACGCCATGGCGCGACAGCGTCCGGCGCTGGTGTTGATGGACGCCTTCCTGCCTGTCATGGACGGCTTCCAGGTGTTGCGCATCCTGAAGGCGGACGACGGCTTCCGGCACGTCCCGGTGCTGCTGGTGACGGGCGAGCACGACACCGAGGCGCGTGAGCGCGGGCTGTCGCTCGGTGCCGAGGACTACGTCGCCAAGCCTTACCGTACCTTCGAGATCCAACAGCGGCTGCGCAACGTGCTCAAGCTCAAGGCCGCGCGCGACGCCGTCAGCGAAGCCCACGAGCGTGCGCAGAGCGCCGATCCGCTCACCAACGCCGGCACGGCGAGTCAGCTCTACATCAGCCTCGACTACGAGTTCACGCGGGCCGTTCGCTACGGACACCCGCTCGGCTGCATCGTGGCCCGCTGCCTGAACTACACGGCTCTGCTCGCGGCCGGCGCAAGTCCCCCGGAGCAGGTGCTCTTGCCCCTATCGAGTGTGCTCAAAGGCGCGATCCGCACGGTCGATCATCTCTTTCGCTCCGATGTGCACGAGTTCACGATCCTGTTGCCTGAGACCAGCTTCGAGGGCTGCGGCATCGTCGTCGAGCGTTTGCGCGGCGTGCTCGTGGAACCAGGCCTGTTTGCGTGCGCGCAGCCGCCGGAGATCGCGGTGGCCTGTTCGTCGTACCCGCACGAGCAGACGACCGACGGCGACGCGCTGTGGCGCGTGGCGCGCAAGGCCCTGTCGGTCTAGTGGCCGTGGCGGGCGTGGTTGGCCTGCGGCATTCGTGGTAAGCGACAGCGCCGCGTATGCCTTTGGTCTATTTCATCGTCCTGGTGGGCGTGCTCGTCTTTGTGCACGAGCTCGGGCATTTGGTGTGGGCCAAGTACTTCGGCGTGCGGGTGCTGAAGGTGAGCCTGGGCTTTGGGCCGCGCATCGCCGGCTTTCGTCGTGGCGAGACCGAGTACGTGATCTCCGCGCTGCCGCTGGGTGGCTACGTGCGGATGCTCGGCGAAAATCCCTGGGACGAGGTGCGCGCCAAGGACGCCGAGCGCTCGTTCGCGAACCTCTCGGTGCTGCGACGCTTCGTGATCGTCGTCGGCGGCCCGGCGATGAACTTGCTCTTCCCCATCTTGCTCTACTTCGTCGTCTTTCTCGGCGATCGCGAGCTCACGCCGGCCTCGATCGGCATGGTGTTTCCCGACCGCCCTGCGGACGGCAAGCTGATGGCCGGCGACGTCGTGACGCGCATCGACGGCGACGAGGTTTCGACCTTCTACGATCTGAGCCGGATCATCGAGAGCAACCCCGGCAAGCCGCTGCGCCTGTCGGTGCTGCGCGGCGGCAAAGAAGTGGAGCAGACCGTCACGCCGGTCAGCTCCGAGAAAGAGCGCCCTCTCGAGCTCAACGAGCAGGTCGGCCGCATCGGGGTGATGCCGCATCATCCGCTCGCCGTGATCGGCGTGATGGGGCCCGACACGGCCGCGGCCGCTGCACGCCTGCGTACCTTCGACGTGATCGTCTCGGCCGCTGGGCGGCCGGTGGATCGCTACATCGATCTCGACAAGGTCCTGGGCAACAACCAGGGCTCGCTCGTTCCGGTCACCTACCTGCGCCCGGAGCCGGTGCCCAATGCCATGGGCGGCTTGATTGATCTGGACGTGTACGAGCCGCGCGTCACGACACTCACGCCTGAGCCCGGCACGGGCTCGGCGCTGCCTCGCTCCGGCATCGAACTCTCCGATCTGTACGTGAGCGACGTGACCGCGGGCTCGCCGGAGCATGCGCTGGGCCTACTGCCCGGTGATCGTCTGATCGAGCTCGACGGACGTCCGGTGCGGCTGTGGGCGACCTTCCTGCAGGATCTCAAGGCGCAGCGCGGCAGGAAACACTGGCTCACCTGGCGACGCGGCGAGCGTCAGCTGTCCGGGCAGCTGACGCTCACGCACCAGCGTGGCGTCAGCGAGCAGGGCCAGGTCTATGATCGGTATGTGGTGGGCATCCGCAACTGGGTGCCGACGCGGCTCGATGCGCCCGTGCCGAACCCCAGACCGATCACCTACGCGGTTCGCGAGGCGCTGCGCGCCACGGCCGACGTCGTGCAGCTCACGCTCTTCTCCGTCGTGCGCCTGGTGCAGGGCCGCTTGACGATGAAGTCGATCGGCGGCCCGCTCACGGTCTTCCAGGTCGCCGGCACCGCGGCACAGGCCGGCGCGCTCAACTACCTGACGCTGATGGCGTTCATCAGCATCAACCTCGGGCTCATCAACTTGTTGCCGGTGCCGTTGCTCGACGGCGGCCACCTGATGTTCTTCCTCGTGGAAGCGGTGGCACGCCGGCCCGTGAGCGTGCGTGTTCGCGAGTACGCGCACATGGCGGGCCTGGTCTTTCTGCTCGGGATGATGATCCTCGCTTTCAAGAACGACATCGAACGGCAGTGGCCCGAGCTCGTCCACCAGATCGCGGGTAAATGAGCACTCGTCCCGAAGTAGAGCGCGCGCGGCCCTCTGCGCGCACCACAGCCGTCACCGTGCTCGAGCGCGTCGCCGACCGCGGCGCGTATGCCTCGCTCACGCTCGACGCCGAGCTCACGCGCACCAAGCTGCCGGGGCGCGATGCCGCGCTCGCCACCGAGATCGTCTACGGGACGCTGCGCGTGCTGCCCGAGCTCGATCGCGCGATCTCCGTGCATCTCAAGCAAGAGCTGTCGCGCATGGACGGCTTCACGCGTGCGGCGCTGCGCGCGGCGGCGTATCAGCTCGCGCATCTGGGGCGCAGCCCAGTGCACGCGATCGTCGACGAGACGGTCACGCTCGTGCGCGCCAAGCGCGGCCCGCGCGTGGGCGGGTTCGTGAACGCCGTATTGCGCAAGCTCGCGAGCGCTCGTCCGGCGGACGCGAAGCCACCCGAGCGTTTGGTCGTGCCCGAATGGTTTGCGGGCATGTTGGAGGCCTCGCTCGGCACCGAGCGCATGCAAAGCATGCTGGCCGATCATCCGTTGCCACCGCCCACCTGCCTGCGCATCACGCTCGGTCGCACCACGCGCGAGTCCGTGCGTGAGCAGTTGCAGCGGATGGCGGCGGAGGCGGAGCTCGAGCCGTCGCCGCTGTCTGCGTGGTCGCTCAATGCGCGGCGCCTCGGCTCCGCGCGCGAGCTGCCCGGCTACGCACAGGGAGAATTCAGCGTGCAGGAGGAAGGCGCACAGCTGGTTGCGCTGGCCGTGGGGGCGCAGCCGGGCGAGCGCATCGCGGATGTGTGCGCGGGGCACGGTGGCAAGACCACGTTGCTCGCCCAGCAAGTGGCACCGTCCGGTCACGTCACCGCGATCGACGTCGACGAGCGCAAGCTCGAGCGCATCCCGGCGGAGCTGCGGCGCCTGGGCTTGGCGGCCGAGCTCGTGGATCAACAGAGCGTCGACGTGAGCGTGGGCACCGGCGGGTTGTCGCGCAGCTACGATCGCGTGCTGGTCGATGCGCCCTGCACGGGCACGGGCACGGTCGATCGCCGCCCTGAGCTGCTCTTGCGCTTGCAGCCGAGCGATCCCGCGCGCATGGCGCAGCTGCAGCTGCGCATTCTCTCTCAAGCCGTGAAGCTCGTGCGTCCCGGCGGGCTCCTGGCGTACGCCGTGTGCTCCGCGACGCGCGCCGAGGGGGTCGAGGTGGCCGACGCTCTGCAGGCGGCGCTGCCGGAGCTCGAGCGCGTGCACGGGCCCGGCGCGGACGGTCTGCCACCAACGGATGCCGACGGTGTGCTACGCATCGGTCCCTGGCTCGCGAGCCAGGGCTCGCTGTGCCGCCCCGACGTCTATCAAGTGGTGCGCTTTCGGGTCGGCCGCTGAGTTTCTCGTCGGAAAAAGGAGTAGGTAGGCGGATTCTTCAGCTTGACACACCCTCCTGGGCCACATAGATTCCGCGCGAATTTTCTTTTCGGGGCGTAGCGCAGTCTGGTAGCGCGCACGGTTCGGGACCGTGAAGTCGGAGGTTCAAATCCTCTCGCCCCGACCCCTTTGTCCGAGGGTCGATACCGCTGACGAGGTTTCCATGAGCAAAGCAGTAGCGCCCGTACGCGTGTTGGTGGTCGATGACGACCGCGAAATCTGCGACTACATGGAGACCTTTCTCGCGAAGGACGGCATCGAAGTAAAGACGGTTTCCGATCCCGAGGCGGTGGCAGAAGAGGTCAAGAACGGCGGCTACCACCTGGTGGTGCTCGACCTCATGATGCCCAAGCTCGACGGCGTGGAAGTGCTGTCGCGCATCCGCAAGGTCGACTCCGACGTGGCCGTGGTGATCTTCACCGGCTATCCGTCGCTCGACACCGCAGTGCAGTCGATGAAGCTCGACGCGGTCGACTACCTGAGGAAGCCGTTCGATCCGGACGAGTTCCGCGAAGTCGTCGACCGCGTGATGCGCAAGAAGGGTTTGCTCCGCTCGCCGGAGGAGAATCTTCATCGTGTGATCGGCGAGACCGTGCGCAACCTGCGTAAAGACGCCAATCTCACGCTCAAGCAGATGGCGCGTCGCACGGGTCTGTCAGTGTCGCTCTTGTCGCAGATCGAGCGTGCCGAATCGAGCGCGTCGATCTCGTCGCTGTACAAGATCGCCGTCGCGCTCGACGTGAAGATCCAGGACCTGTTCGGCGACTACTGAGCGGTTACTGAGCGGTTACTGAGCGGTTAGTGCGCGATCGGGCGCGCGACCTCGTCGGCCAGCGCGGAAAGTCCCTGCGCGCGCAGCGCGAGCGCGAGGCCTGCGCGGGCTTCGGCACCGCCCAGCGGGCTCGTGGCGAGGGCGCTGAAGCCGCTTGCGGCTGCGAGGTAGTCCCCCAGCGAAAGCTGCGCCTGGGCTTGCACCAGCTGCGCTCGAGAGTCTTGCGGATTGGCTGCCAGTGCATCCTGCGTGAGCTCGAGCGCGGCCTGTGCGCGGCCGATCGCGAGCGCGCTCCGGGCTGTTTCGACCAGGCCTCCGAGCGTCTCGGGATCGCTGATCGTCAGCAGCGCTTCGGCCGCCGCGAAGTGGCCGCAGGCGACCAGCGCGCGCAGCCGCAGCGCGCTCCACTGCGGCCGGTCTGGCAGAGCCTGCAAGAGCCGCAGCGCGAGCTGCGGCTGCTCCGAGGCCAGCAAGCGCTCGATCGTGCTGCGCAGCGGTTCTTCGGCGGCTTGCTCTACGCGCAGCCACACCTGCGCCGCGCTGACCGCCGCCGTCGCATCGTTCTGGGCGAGCGCCAGCGCAAGGCGCGCACGGCAGGCCGCAGCACTGCCGGGTAACGCGCGTGTCTGCACACGTGCGAGCACGGCGCTGGCGCGCTCCAGCTGGCCGTGCGCCTGCAGCAGCTGTGCGAGGGCAAGCGGCGCGCGCGGCGACCAGGGCGCGCAGCTCTCGGCGCGCTCGTAGGCGGCAAACGCGGCATCGAGCTGATGGGCGCGCTCGGCAAGCTGCGCGCGGGTCAGCCACCCAGCTTCGCTGCACGCATCCGTTTGCAGCGCCTGGTCGAGCGCGGCCTGCGCCTGCGCGTGTTGCCCATGCTCGTCGAGCGCGCTTGCGAGGCGCGACAGCACGTACGGGTCGTCGTCGGCGTCGGCGAGCACGGCCCGGTAGCCTGCGATCGCAGCGTCCAGGTTGCCACGCGCGCGCTGCAGCTCGGCGCGCACGAACCACTCGTACGCGAAGGGCGAGACGAAGTGGTGGTCGTCTCGGGTCGCCGCGCGCACCTGCTCGCTTGCTGGCGCAGGCTGATGCGCGCAGCCGCAAAGCCACAAGCCCAGCAACAGCGCTGTGGGACGCACACTGCCGTGGAGCCGTTCCAGATGCATGGCCGCACATACTAGCGCGCCTGCCGGCCCGGGCTGCGGGTCGTTTTCGTTGCGCTGCGGCCGGCAGGCCCAGTGCTGCCGCAGCGCGGCTGCGTATTGAAATCTGGGGGGTGGGCTGCCTATGATGCCGAAGCTCGCGACCCGGACGGGTCTGCGTTGGAGGCACGATGAGCCAGTCGGACACGAAATACCTCGACATCTTCCCTGCATGGCTGCGCTCGCTCGGCGACGACGCCGAGCAGTTGGGTGCCATCGTGTCGGAGCGTTCGGTACCGGAAGCCGCGCGGCAGATGGTGGCAGGCGGGCTCAACTACCTCTTCAAGTCCCTCGATCTGATCCCCGACGGCATCGACGACATCGGCTATCTCGACGACGCGTTCGTGCTGCGCGTGGCGGCGGAGCTGGCCGTGCAAGATGACGTGGGCGATCTCGGTGCTGACCAGCTGCGCACGCTCAACCGCCTGGCGACCGACGCTGACCTGGTGCGCGAGTTCCTCGACAAGGACTTCTCGCGCTTCTCGGACTACGTGAAGGGTCTGCGCAAGGGTGCTGCTCGCGGCCGCTCGGTCGCTGACATCGTCGGCGACTCGGCCACGCAAACGGCGTTCTTGAGCGACGTGCGGGGCTTCAGCAAGAGCTACCAGCCGCCGGGTTTCTCGCGCGAAGAGAAGAACCTGGTGAAGATGCGCGCCTTCTTCGACGCCAAGCTCCCCCGCTAGGTGGCGCCGCGCAGGCGCCCTCAGGCGCGGCTTAGCTAGGGTCCTTCGGACCCGCACTTGGTGGTGTAATCGCGCTACTCGGCGGACTTCGTCCACCTCGCTACGCACGATTCCACCACCAAACACGTCCTCGCTCGCTTGGTCACCGTACGTGAGTACGGTTCCCGCGCTCCGGCCTGAGCGGCGGGCGCGCTTGGGTCTCAGGGCAGCTGCGCACGCCCGTGCGGGCGTGGTGGCAGCGGGGCCTGAGGCCGGGCGCGGGGCGGTCAGAGACCGATCTGTTCCAGCTGACCGCTCAGGAAGTTGCCGACGAATTTCGCGATGGTTTCGGTCCCGGCGCCCGAGTCGTAGAAGCGCGGGCGGAACACGTGCTCGTGGTAACGAGCATGAACTTGTCGTTGAACGGCGGCCCGGGTCGTCGATCACGTCCACGGGCACGTCACCGAACGCGTCTTGCAGCATGCTGAAATTCAGCGCGGAGCCGAAGCCAGCCGACGCCAGCCGCCAAACACCACCCGCACGCCCAAAGAGGATTACAGAGTTACTTCACTTTTCCACATTGCGGTTGGGTGCCTGCAGGTATGAAGATGCGGGACAGCGCGTTCCTCGGCAGTGTCCGTTGGCGTCAAAGTACTGGGCTGGGACGACACCGGGTTTCGGCGAAGATCTGGTTTGCTGCGTCGCAAGCCATCGGCGGCAGACGCGCTCGGGCCTCGGTTTGCGCGCTCGCACCGGCGTTGCTTGTCCCCGGAATGCGGCTCGCGCGCGTTGTTGACAACGCGGACGGTCCACCTATAACCGCTGCTGCCCGCACGCCTGTTTTCGTGCGCTAACGAGGCCAAACCACCGATGAATCCGATCTTGATGACCCTGCTTCTGCTCGTGCTGCCTGGCATCTTCGCTTGGACCGCGCTGCGTCGTTACGCGCTGCTCGCGGGCGGCACCAGCGAGCCGCGCTTCAGCGTGGAAGGCGAAGAGCTGTGGAAGCGCGTGCAGGACACGCTCATCTACGCGTTTGGCCAGCGCAAGATGCCGTACTACCGCGGGCCTGGCATCGCCCACATCATGATCTTCAGCGGCTTCATCGTGGTGCAGCTCAACACGCTGCTCTTGTGGGGCCGCGGTTACGACGCGAGCTTCGACTTTTTCGGCCTGCTCTCGACCGACAACCCGTTCGGGCAGCTCTACGCGTTCGTGAAGGACGTGTTCAGCGTGGCGGTCATCCTGGGCGCTTGCGCCTTCGTCTACTACCGCGTCGTCAACGTGCAGAAGCGCATGACGCTCAGCGGCGAGGGTCTGGTGATTCTCGGCATCATCATCACGATGATGGCCGCCGACATCCTCTACAACGGCGCGCGCCTGACGCTCGAAGCGCAGCGCGACGGCGAGCCGGTCCACTTCGCTGCGTACGAGCCTGCGGGCTCGGCGCTCGCTGGCGTGTTCGGTTCGATGGGCCTCGGGTTGGGCGCGCTCACGGTGCTGCAGAGCGTCGGCTTCTGGCTGCACGCCAGTCTGCCGCTCATCTTCATGAACATCCTGCCGTACTCGAAGCACTTCCACATCATCACGGCGATCCCCAACGTCTTCACGCGCAATCGCGAGCCGAACAAGCTGCCGACCACGCTCGATCTCGAAGGTAAGGTCGAGCGCGAGGAGCCCATCGGTTTCGCGAAGATCACCGACCTGTCCTGGAAAGACGTGCTCGACCTCTACACCTGCACCGAGTGCGGTCGTTGCAGCGACAACTGTCCGGCCTACACCACCGACAAGAAGCTCTCGCCCAAGCACGTGACGCTCGCGCTGCGCGACCATCTCTACGCCTGCGAGCCGTCGTTGATCTACAAGGGCACCTCCTCGCAACCGTCGGCGGCCGAGCTGGGTGAGATGCAGCGCCACGAGATGCATCACGGCGATCCCCCGAAGGACGCGTACTTCGTGCCGAATCAGGTGGTGGACCTGATCCCCAACGTGCTCGACCCCGAGGTGATCTGGGCCTGCACGACCTGCCGCGCCTGCGAAGAGCAGTGCCCGGTGATGATCTCGTACGTCGACAAGTTCATCCAGATGCGCCGCAACCTCGTGATGATGAAGAACGAGTTCCCGAGCGAGCTGCAAAAGCCCTTCAACGGCATCGAGACCAACGGCAACCCCTGGAACATGTCGGCGATGGACCGCGCCAACTGGGCCGAGGGCCTGGACGTGCCGATGATGGCCGACAACAAAGACGTCGATGTGCTGTACTGGGTCGGCTGCGCGGCGAGCTACGACGACCGCGCCAAGAAGATCGCGCGCGCCACGGTGGGCCTCTTGCGCCACGCCGGCATCAAGTTCGCGATCCTCGGCACCGAGGAGTGCTGCACGGGCGATCCCGCGCGCCGCGCGGGTAACGAGTTCCTGTTCCAGATGATCGCGCAGCAGAACGTGGAGACCCTGAAGGGCTACGAGGTCGAGAAGAAGAAGATCCTCACGACCTGCCCGCACTGCCTGAACACGCTGCTGAACGAGTACAAAGACTTCGGCGGCTCGTACGAGGTGGTGCACCACAGCACGTACCTCAACGACCTGGTCGCCGCGGGCAAGCTCGTGCCGAAGAACGCGCACGAGGGCGGCGTAGTGTTCCACGACAGCTGCTACCTCGGTCGCTACAACGGCGTGTACGACGCGCCCCGCGAGCTCTTGCAGAGCGTGCCCGGCGTGAAGCTCCAGGAAGTGAGCTACTGGAACAAGAACAAGGGCCTGTGCTGCGGCGCCGGTGGCGCGCAGATGTTCATGGAGGAGCAGAACGACAAGCGCGTGAACGTGAAGCGCACGCTGCAGCTGGTCGACACGGGCGCCAAGACCATCGCCAGCAGCTGTCCGTTCTGCATGACCATGCTCACGGACGGGCTCAAGGCGCAGGAAAAAGAAGAGAGTATCCGCCAGCTCGACATCGCCGAGATCTTGGCGGCGTCGGTCGGCATCGACACGTCGGTCGCAGCCAACGCCGCGGAGTAGCGCATGTTGCTGTCGGTGACGCGCACGCTGCTGGCGCTGCTGGGAGTGTGCGCGCTCGCCTGGGTGGTGCTCGCCGCCCTGGCCAGGCGCGGCATCGGCATCGGGCGCGCGCCGGGCGGCGCTCGCCTGCAGGTGATCGAGCGGCTGGCGCTGTCGCCGCGCAGGCACCTGTATCTGGTGCGCGCGGACGAACGCGTGTTTCTGCTGGGTGCGGCCGAGGCCGGCGCGCTGTCGTTGATCGCCGAGCTGGATCGCAGCCCGGCGTTCTCGGCGGCCGCTCGTGCAAGCTCGCCCCACGCGCAAGCCACGCAAGCCACGCAAGCCGCGGCGCCGATCGACGCGCCCTCGGAGCCGTGAGTGGAGCAGCTTTCCGGCAGCGTCGTGCCCCTCGTGCTTTTGGGGCTCTTGCCGTTCGTGCTGCTGGCGACCACCAGCTTCGCGAAGCTGTCGATCGTGTTCTCGGTGCTGCGCAACGCGCTGGGCACCGGGCAGGTGCCTTCGGGCATGGTGGTGACCGTGCTGTCGGCGATCCTGACGGCCTACGTGATGGCGCCCGTCGCACGTGAAATGGCCACTGCGAGCGCTCCGTACGCGCCACGCATCGATCTTCGAACGCCGTTTGCAGGTGACAGCGGCAAGGCGCTGGCCGAGGTCTTCGACCACGGCAAGGAGCCGCTACGGCGTTTCCTCGAGCACAACGCTGGCCGCGGCGAGGTGGCGCTGTTCTTCGATCTCGCCAAGCGCGCGCAGCCCGAAGCGAAGACGCAGGACCTCACCGACAAAGACCTGCACATCGTGTTGCCGGCGTTCTTCATCACCGAGCTCAAGGAAGCCTTCGAGATCGCGTTCCTGCTGCTTGTGCCGTTCCTCGTGATCGATCTGGTGGTGGCGAGCATTCTGGCTGCGCTGGGCATGCAGGCGCTGGCGCCGGCTGCGGTGGCATTGCCGTTCAAGCTGCTCTTGTTCGTGAGCATCGACGGCTTTCGGGCGTTGATCGAGGCGCTGGTGGCTGGCTACCGCTGAGCGGTTGCACGTATCGTGCAACGTGGTGTTGCAAACCTGGATCGAACGACTGCGCGCGGAGCTCGCAGCGGAGGCCTTTCCCGAGCACGTTACGGCGTTTCGGCAAGGCATGGCGGTGCACGGGCGCTACGGCCAGCCGTGGCCCAGATGTGGTGCCGCGGTGCAACGCATCGTGTACGCCAAGAACGAGACCAACTACTGCCCGCGCTGCCAGACCGAGGGCAAGCTGCTGGAAGATCGCTCGCTCTCGCGGCTGCTCAAGGACGACTGGCCCAAGACGCTCACCGCGCTCGAGGACCGGCAGGCTGGCCGCTGACGGGCAACGCGTGCATCTGGTCGAGGATGGGAGCGCACTTCGCCGCTGCAGGCGGCGTGCTTGCGGCGTCTTGCACCGTGAGTTTGTCAGCGATGTCACAGTTGAATCATCCATGGACAGATAGATGATTCAACCGTATGTTCCGCTGCGTGAGCGCTGCTTCCCAGGAGGTCACCGGCCGCTGGCTCTTGCTGATCCACCAGCTCCCGCCCAGGCCCAACTACCTGCGCGTGAAGATCGGCCGCCATCTGGCGCGGCTGGGCGCGGTGGCGCTCAAGAACACCGTCTACGTGCTGCCGCGCAGCGACGACGCGCAGGAAGACTTCCAGTGGGTGTTGCGCGAGATCCTGGCCGCGGGCGGTGAAGCCACGCTGCTCACGGCGCAGCTGGTCGATGGGCTGTCCGATCTGGAGGTCGAACGGCTGTTTCGCGCGGCGCGCGATGCCGACTACGCCGAGCTCGCGCAAGAGGCGCGGGCGCTCGGCAAGCGGCTGGCACGTGGCAAGCCGACCGAGCTGCGTCGTCGTGAGCTCGAGCCCGAAGTGCAGCGGCTGGAGCGCCGTCTGGACGAGGTGGCTCGGGTCGACTTCTTTGCCGCTGCCGGTCGAGAGGCCGTGCTCGGTCTGGTGGTCGACTTGCGCGCGCGCGTCAGTGAGCCAGTCACGCCGCCGCCCAAGCGGGGGCGTGGTGACGAACGCAATGCCTACCGCGGGCGCACCTGGGTCACGCGCGTGGACATCCACGTCGACCGCATCGCCAGTGCATGGTTGATTCGGCGCTTCGTCGACGACAAGGCGCGCTTCAAGCTCGTGCCGGCGAAGGGCTACGTCCCCGAGGCGGGTGAGCTGCGCTTCGACATGTTCGAAGCTGAGTTCTCGCACGAGGGAGATCTCTGCACCTTCGAGGTGCTGTGCGCGCGCCTGCAGCTGGTCGCTCCGGGTTTGCGCGCGCTGGCCGAGATCGTGCACGACATCGATCTCAAGGATGGCAAGTTTGCTCGGCCCGAGACGGCGGGGGTCGCGGCTCTGCTGCATGGCCTCGTGCTCGCACACCCAGTCGACGACGCACGGCTTGCCCGTGGCAGCGAGCTGTTCGACGAGCTGCTCGCGCATTTCGGAAGCAAGCGGGGATGACGTGCACGTTCACAACGGCTCGTGGGCGCGCGCCGCGCGCTCGGCAGGAGGAGAAATGACCAAACACAGTCGACGCGAAGTGCTCACCGCGTTCGCGCTCGGAGGTGCAGCGCTGGCTGTCGGTTGCGCGCACGCCGGTGGCTCGGCGCGCGTCGCCCCGGCGGCAGGCCCTCGCACCGAGCCGAGTCCCACGCCCGAGCCCAAGCTCGCACCAATGCCAACACTTGCATCGCCCACAGGAGACTCACGCATGACCGTTCCCACCGCACTGGTCGCCGATCACACGCCCGTGGCATTGCCGTTTGCTGCCGGCTCACTCAATGGGCTCTCCGAGCGCATGATGACCTCGCACCACGAGAACAACTACACCGGCGCCGTGCGCAATCTCAACGGCGTGGAGAAAGAGCTCGCGCGCATCACCAAGGACACTCCGCCCTTCGTGGTCGCCGCGCTGCGCGATCGCGAGCTGACCTTTCGCAACTCCAAGGCGCTGCACGAGCACTACTTCGCGAACCTCGGTGGCGACGGGCGCCGCGCGGGCGCGATCGAGACGGCGCTCGGTCAGGCGTACGGGAGCAGCTCGCACTGGGAAGAACACTTCCGACTCACGGGCCTCGGTCTCGGTGGCGGCAGCGGCTGGGTCACGCTCTGCTACGAGCTCGACACCGGCGCGCTGCGCACCTGCGCTTCGGGCAACCACACGCAGGTGCTGGCGACCAGCCTGCCGCTGCTGGTGATGGACATGTACGAGCACAGCTACCAGATGGACTTCGGTGCCGCAGCGGCGCGCTACATCGACGCCTTCTTCGCGAACGTGAAGTGGGACGAGGTCAATCGTCGTTTCGAGCGCGCGCAGCGCGCGGCTGCCGCGTTGCGCACAAGCTGATCCTTCTGGGTGTCACGCACTGATCCATGACCAAACCTTCCGTCTCCACAGCTTCGATGGCGGCCGCGTCGTCGCCGCTCGAGCCATGCACGCTGCGCCAGCTCGTCGGCTACTTCCTACGCTTGGGCAGCGTGGGCTTCGGCGGTCCGATCGCGCTTGCGGGCTACATGCAGCGTGACCTGGTCGAGGACAAGCGCTGGGTCTCGCGGCAGGACTACGTGGAGGGCTTGGCGCTCGCGCAACTGGCGCCTGGGCCCCTGGCGGCGCAGCTCGCCATCTACCTCGGCTGGGCGCGCGGCGGAGTGCTGGGCGCAACGTTGGTCGGCGTTGCGTTCGTGCTGCCGTCGTTTCTGATGGTGGTCGGGCTGTCGGTGCTCTACTTGCGGTTTGGTGGGCTGCCGTGGATGCGCGGCGCGTTCTACGGCGTCGGTGCCGCGGTCATCGCCATCATCGGCCGCAGCGCACACAAGCTCGCGAAGCTCACGCTGGGCCGCGATGCTCTGCTCTGGGCGCTCTTCGCCGTGAGCGCGACCGTCACGGCCTGGACCGAATCTGAGGTCGCGTGGCTGTTCTTGCTGAGCGGCGTGCTCGCGATGCTGATCAAGGCACCGCCACGTGGCGCCGTGCCCGGCGCCACGCTGGCCATGCTTCCTCTACCCCTGTGGTCGATCACGGGGCTCAGTGGTCCGTCGTCAGCTGCAACGATCTGGAAGATTATCTGGTACTTCGCGGAGGCCGGCGCCTTCGTCTTCGGCAGTGGCCTCGCCATCGTGCCGTTTCTACACGGTGGGGTGGTGACTCGCTTCCACTGGCTGAGCGATCAACAGTTTCTCGACGCGGTCGCCGTCGCGATGATCACACCGGGTCCGGTCGTGATCACCGTGGCGTTCATCGGTTATCTGGTGGCTGGCCCGCTGGGCTCGATCGTCGCGGCGCTCGGCACCTTCGTGCCGTGCTACCTCTTCACGATCTTGCTTGCTCCGTACTTCCGGCGCTTCTCACAAAACCGCAGTCTCAAGGCCTTCGTGGATGGAGTGACCGCTGCGGCGACCGGCGCCATCGCGGGCGCGGGCTTCGTGCTCGGTCGGCGCGCGCTGATCGACCTGCCCACGCTGCTCATCGCGCTCAGCACGCTGGGCGTGCTGGTGCGATTCAAGAAGGTGCAGGAGCCGCTGCTGATCGTCGCAGCGGCGCTGGTCGGCTTCGTGTTGCGCTGACGGCCTGGCGCTCACGGCGCGGGCGTCTTGGGGGCCGGCACAGGCTGACCTTGCGGGAAGCCTGCGGGCAAACTTTCAGCCGGTGGCAGCGGCGCGACCGCGTCGAACTTGATCGCGTCGAGCAGCTCGGGGTGCACCTCGGGCTTCAGCTGGGCCTTGAGGTTGGCCACCATGCCATCGATGCCGGCCTGGCGGCGCTCGCGCCACAGCCGCATGCGGATGGTCTGGTCCGCGGCCTTCGGCGTCTCCTCGTGAGCGGCGCGCTGGCCCGTGAGCTTCAGGATGCTGTAGCCGTCGCCGATCTTGATCGCCTCGCTCGTATCGCCCACGGTCTTGAGCGCGAACGCGGCCTTCGCGAGCGCCGGGTCGATCACCTGGTTCTCGTCGGCCACGTGGCCCTTGAGATCGAAGTAACCGAGGTCCCCGCCGCGCAGCTTGGTCGCCTCGTCGACACTGCGGTTGCGTGAGAGCTCGCGGAACGCGCGCATGTCGGCCGCCTTGGCTTCAGCTAGCAGCGCCTTGGCGGCCGGCTCGTTCGGCAGACGCAGCTGACTGGCGCGCCGCAGCTCGGGGCGCACGAACTCGTCGATGTGCTCGGCGTAGTACTTCTTCACGTCTTCGGCCGGGATCGACTCGGGCGTGATCTTGTCGTCGAACTCCTGCTTGACCATCACCTGCACGGCGTTCTGCTTGACGGCGAAGAGCACCGAATCGTTCTTGTCGTAGCCGCGGCGCGCCGCTTCCAGTGCGAGCAGCTCGAAGCGTACGGTCTTGTCGAGCAAGGCCTTGAGCGCATCGGGCTCGGCGTAGCGCTTGCGCATGAACACGCTCTGCGCGTTCACGGCGTCTTCGAGATCGCCCACGGTGACCTGTCCGCCACCGAAGCTTGCGAGCACTTCGGCGCGCCGCGCGGCCTGCGCCGGGTCGGCCGCGGGCGGCGTGCTCGGACTGCCCGCGCTTAGGGATGTGGTGCTCGCGGGCGGCGTGGCCTTGGCCGCCGAGCTTTGGTCAGCGGCCGCCAGCGCCGGCTTGCCCTTGGGCTCGGCCTGCGTCGTGGTCGCCGACAGCCAGAGCAGCCCCGCCAGTGCGGGCAGAAGGAACAGGGTGATGGGCGCAATCCGCATGGCCGCGATCCCTTTCACGTCGCGCAGACCTGGTCAAGAGCGGCAGCTGTGCCTGCGCGAGCGCCGCCTGCGCGGCCGGCTGCGAATGACAGTCGCGCGCACGCGAACGCGGCGTCTGTTTGCGCTCAGCTCAGATATCGACGCCATACGCGGCCGATAGACCGAACATGAACTGGAAGATGCCGTAGGCCCCTTCGAGCTTCACCGCCAAGTTGCGGACCGGCGTGTAGCGCAGCGTGAGCAGCGGCAGCATCGGTAGCACGATGACCGGCGGGATGCGCTTCTCGAGGACGTGGTACTGCGCGCCCTGCTGGTCATACGCGTCCGTGCCTGCCGCCACGTTCTGCGGAAGCTCGCAGTACTGGGCATTCGGGTTCAGGGGGCCCACGCAGGGAGCGTAGCCGCCGCGGCCGTTGGGATACGCCTCCGTGCGCGTCATCGACCCGGTGATGATCCCGAAGTCGAGGCCGATCCCGTACTCGAAGCTCAGCTTGTCCGCCACGATTTCGCTCGACCAGAGCAGCGCACCGGTGACGTGCACCAGGCCGAGCGTGCTCTTGACCCACTCGGTGTCCACATCGGGCTTGCCCTTCTCGTGCATGGGTCCTTCGAAGCCATAGCCCGCGTACCCCAGCCCCAGCACCAGGCTGAAGCCTTCCTTGCTGCGATGCGTGGCCGTCACGCCGAACGCGGGGTTGCCGATGGTCGGCGGACCCTCGAGGAACAAGCCGAGCATGAACGACGGCACCCAGACCCCGTGCAGGTATGCCCCGAACCACCAGGTCGGTGGCTCTTTGGTCGCGACCTCTTCGTCTTTGGAGGTGCTCTCGGATGCGGCATCGATCGCCGCGACGTTGTCGTCGGCTGCTGTCGGTTGGTCCGTGTCGCTCGCGGTGTCCTGCGCCGGCTTCTTCTTGGCGATGCTCTCCGCGGACTGGTCCCAGCCGCTGTCGGCGTCGGCCGCGGGCTCGGCGGGCTTCTGTTCCTCGACCTGCTTCGGCGCTTCTTTGTGATGTTTGCTGCGGTCCCGCGCCAGAGCCGGGGTCGCCGCGAGCAAGACTGCCACACAAACCGTGATCGCCGATGGCCGCATCGATCTTCCTCCAGCGCGGGTGCCCGAGCCCCTACACCGCGCCCGCGCCCATCGTTAGACGGGTTCGCGAGCGCTGTAAAGCGCGCCGTGCGAAAGCTGCGCACGGTGGCCGCGTGGCCTATGTGGCGCTGCGCGCGGCAGTCGGCTCAAAGCGCAGGCCTGCAGCTGCCGGCGCCACCGCGGGACGCAGCTGGCGACGGCAGCAGCGCGGCTCAGCCGACCACGTCGCGCAGGGTGACCAGCGCGATCACGCCCAAGAGGAAGATCAGCCCCACGGCGTGCACCGCGGCCTCGATGCGCTCGTTGGGTCGGCGGCGCGTGACCACCTCGTAGCCCAGGAACATCAGCCGCCCGCCGTCGAGCGCCGGCACCGGCAAGAGATTGAAGAGGCCTAGCGCGACCGAGATCAGCATCAGCACCCAGACCAGCGCGTACACGCCTTGCTCGGCTTGTTCGGCCACCAGCTTGCCCATGCCGACCGGGCCCGTGATGCCTTCGGTGCTACGTCGGCGCGCCAGGTCGGCCATGTTGCCGAGGTTCGCCAGGGTGAGCTTGTAGGGCAGCGTGACCGCGAGCATCGCGGCATCGCCCACCGACAGCGGCTGATAGTGGGCTTCGAGCTTGGGCCACACGCCGATCACGCCGCGCTCCCCCTTGGCCTTGGGGACGATCGTGATGGGCGGCAAAAGCTGGCCGTCGCGCTTCACCACGTATTGCGTGGCCTTACCGGCGCGCGGCGCCGTGACCTTGATGAGCTCGCTCACGTCGGCGACTTTGCGTCCGTCGGCCTCGATCACGACGTCGCCGACCTGTAGCCCGGCCTTGGCCGCCACGGAGTCGGTGTCGAACTTCGCGACCACCATGGGGCGCGTGGGCAGGTCTTCGCGCCAGCCGCTCACGGCCAGACCGAACACCATCAGCGACGCCGCGAGGTAGTTGGCGAACGGGCCGCCGAAGATGGTCAGTGTGCGCGCGAGGATGCTCTTGTTGGGGTAGAGGCTCGGGTCCTTCGGGTCGAACTCGTCGGCCGGGTTCATGCCGGCGATCATCACGTACGCGAGGAACGGGATGGCACAGACCTGGAAGACCGTGGGGCTGTCCTTGGGTTGGTACTTCGCGAGCACCGGCCCGAAGCCGATGCTGAAGCGCGTGACGCGGATGCCGAAGGCGCGCGCCATCAGGTAGTGGCCCGCTTCGTGGACGATCACCAGAAGCGAGATGCCGAGAATGGCGACGAGGATCTGGAGCATCGGAGGGTTCGGCCCGCGTTGGGTGTGAAGGAGGAAGCATAACGCGGCGGCCTGCGCTCGGCCACCACGGCGTGCGGCGGGCGGTGCCAGCCTTGCGGAATCCGCAGGAAAAACGGCTATGCTGGCTTGCATGACGCGCGCCTTGCGCTGCGCTGGCTGCGCGCTCTTGCTCCTGCTCTGGCACGGCCGTGCGCGCGCCGACGACGCCGAGTTGCTGCACGAATACGTGCCCGAGTTGCAGTCGACGGAAGCCACCGAGGCCCTGGGCCGCAGCGACCGTACCGGTGCGTCGGTGGTCTACGACGGGCAGGTCTTGAGCTCGCCGGACGAGGCGGCCGTACAGGCTTCGCCTGCGTTCTCCGCGACGCCGGGCGATGGACGGGCGGGTGAGCTGCCCGGCCAGCGCTCACCGAGTTTCCGCCCCGATCGGCTGACCGAGCTGGAGGGCACGCTCGATTACTACGAAGCTTTCAATCCCGCGATCGCCCCGTTCAAGCGCGTGACCACGCTCGACGCCATCAAGCTCGACGCCGATGGCGTGACGCCCGTGCTGGTGGTGAGCGACTCGCGTCGGCGCGAGCTCAGAGTCGAGAACCCCGATACGCATGCGCCCGACGCGCGCCCGCGTGATCGCTTCTGGGGGGACGTGCTGCTCGACTTCAGCGCGGGCCGCACGGTGCCGCTGCCTTCGGTCTCGCCGCACTCGCGCATCCTCGGCGTGCAGACCACGCCCGAGGCAGAGGTGCGCATTCAGCGCGATGCAGCTGACAACTACTTCGTGCAGCTCGTCTCACCCGCACCGGCAGGTCCCGTGCGCATGGTCTTCTTGACCGACGCACCGCGCGCCTATTTCGGCGCCACGGTCCCGCACCTACCGCTGGGTTCGCTCGCCAGTGAGCTGCCGCCGCTCGAGCCGAGCATCGCTCGGCGCGGGCGCGGGTTCGCTGCTGAGCTCGGCATCACGCCCAAGAGCGATCTGCACTTCGCGCTACACACGCTTACTCGTTACTTCCGGCAGTGGCACGAATCGGCCACGCCGCCGGCCGACACGGGCGACATCTACCTGGACCTCGCGCGCGGTCAGAAGGGTGTGTGCCGGCATCGCGCTTATGCGTTCGTGGTCACGGCGCAGGCCCTCGGCTTGCCTGCACGCTTCGTACAGAACGAGGCGCACTCGTGGGTGGAAGTGAAGCTGCCGCAGCTGGGCTTCATGCGCATCGATCTCGGCGGGGCTGCGCACGGCCTGCAGGCGCACGGCGCCTCCGATCGGCCGGTGTACACACCGGCGGAGCCCGACAGCTTGCCCAGACCCGACGCCTATCGCGAGAGCTACTCGACGCTCGATCACGGCGTCACGGGCCTGCGTCCGAAGGAGGCTGATGTGATGGGTCGCTGGGTCAGCCCGAGCGAGAGCAGTGATGGGCACGCCGCTGCCCCCGCCGTGTTCATGTCCGGCCCGAACGCCAGCGGGGCGCGCGACCACTCGGCACGCAAGCCGCTCGTGATCCTACTCAAGGATCGCACCACGGCCGTGCTGCGCGGCGGCAAGCTCTCGCTCACCGGCCGGCTCACTGATAGCGCAGGGCAGGGCGTGCCCGAGCTGCGCGTGGAGATCTCGCTCGCGGCCAAGACGCGCAAGGACCGCATGCTGCTCGGTGTCACCGTCACCGACGAAGCAGGCTACTTCCGCGCGAGTCTGGGCATCCCGCCCGATCTCTCCGTGGGCGACTACCGACTCGTCGTGCTCTCGCCCGGCAACGAGCGCTTCCTGCCCGTGGTCGCGCAGTGACGGACGAGCCTCCACGTTGTTGTGGGTCGAGGCCCGGGCGCCTTGCGGCGAGCTTTGCCTCGGCGTCTATGACCCGCTGCCATTACAAGTCGCGTGCCAGCCCACGGCGCGCTTCGACCGCGGATTTCGCTGCCTTTGTGCTCAGGCCGCGGTGCTCACCCCTGCGCCGCTGCCGCAGCGCGCACGCAGCGCCGCGGTTGCAGCAGGCCTTGGGGGCGAAGGCCGGTGGCCCGTGGTGGCGCGTGCAACCCGGGTGAGGTCCCGAGCCGGTTCGTGTAAGCTCCCGCGCGCCATGCGCATCGCGCTCTGTCAGATCAACACCACTGTCGGCGACCTCGACGGCAATCGCACCCTCATCCTGCAGGCCGCACGCAGCGCCGCCGCGCAGGGCGCCGAGCTCGCCGTGTTCTGCGAGCTGTCGATCCCCGGCTATCCGCCGCGCGACTTGCTCGATCGCCCCGCCTTCGTCGACGCCAACCTGCACGCGCTCGACGCACTCGCGCGCGAGCTACCTCCGGCGCTTTCGGTGCTGGTTGGCTTCGTCGACCGGCGCGTGCGGGGCCACAAGACCTCCCTCTACAACTCGGCCGCGCTGGTGCGTGGTGGGCGCATCGAGCAGATCTTCCACAAGCGCCTTTTGCCCACGTACGACGTGTTCGACGAGGCGCGCTACTTCGAGCCGGGCGAGTTCGAGCCGTGCTTCGAGCTCTCTGGCTTGCGCATCGGCGTGACGATCTGCGAGGACGTGTGGAACGACGCGGACGTGCCGCTGCGCCAGATCTACGAGGACAACCCGGTGGCCGACTGCATCGCCGCTGGCGCGGACCTGCTGGTGAATCTCTCGGCGTCGCCGTTCACGCTCGCCAAGCGCCTGGGGCGCGCCCAGATGCTGGCCGACATCGCGCTGCGGCATCGTAAGCCGCTGGTCTTCGTCAACTCGGTCGGCGGCAACGACGATCTCGTATTCGACGGCAGCTCGGCGCTCTTCGGTCACGACGGCACGGTCTGGGCACAGGCTTCGAGCTTTGCGGCCGATCTCGTGGTCGCGGACTTGGAACCGGGTGGCCTGCACCGCGCGCTGCCTGACGACGACGCGCAGGCCGCGCTGGCCGCGCTGGTCCTCGGCACGCGCGACTATGCGCAGAAGTGTGGTTTTCGTAGCGCCGTGATCGGGCTGTCGGGTGGGATCGACAGCGCGCTCGTGGCCTGCGTGGCGGTGAGCGCGCTCGGCGCCGACAACGTGCTGGGCGTGTCCATGCCTACCCGCTACTCGTCGGCCGGCAGCAGAGACGACGCACGCGTGCTCGCGCAGGCGCTCGGCATCGCGTACCGCACGATCGACATCGATCCCGTGTTTCAGGCCTATCTCGAGGCCTTGAACGCGCCGCTTCTGGCGCTCGGTCCGGCGCCCGAGCGCGACACCACCTTCGAGAACATCCAGGCGCGCATTCGCGGTAACACCTTGATGGCGATCTCCAACCGGCTGGGGCACCTCTTGCTCACCACCGGCAACAAGAGCGAGATCGCCGTGGGCTACTGCACGCTCTACGGCGACATGGCCGGCGGCCTCGCGGTGATAAGCGACCTGCCCAAGACCTTCGTCTACCAGGTCGCGCGCGAGGCCAACCGCCAGGCCGGGCGTGCGCTGATTCCCGAGAGCACGTTCACCAAGGCACCGAGCGCCGAGTTGCGGCCGAACCAGACGGACCAAGACACGCTGCCGCCGTACGAGGTGCTCGATCCCATCATCGAGCGCCTGGTCGAGGCGGGCGACGGCGTGCAAGCCATCATCGCGCAGGGCTTCCCCGCGGAGGTGGTCATGCAAGTGGCTACGCTCGTACGCACCAACGAATACAAGCGTAGGCAGATGCCGCCTGGCATCATCGTCACGAGCAAGGCCTTCGGGCCCGGCCGTCGTTACCCGATCGCGCAGCGCTTCCGGGGTTGATCGGGCGCGTCACAGGTCGATCGCGGTGACGTCCAGGCCTTCGACGCTGCGGCCGAGGAAGCGCGCAGCCACTTCCGAGAAGCGGCCCGGCATGTCGGTGACCAGGATGCGTAGCTGGCCCGTGCTCGGGCGCTGCGTGGCGAGGCGACGATCGGCCAGCACGCTGTGTAGCTCACTGGCCGTGGCCTGCGCGCTGTCGACCACCGGCACGCTGTGGCCGGTCAAGGCTTGCAGCTCGCTTTCGATCACCTCGCGCAGCAGTGGGTAGTGCGTGCAGCCGAGCACCAGCGTGTCGATGTTTTGCGCCACCAGCGGGCTCAGGTACCTGCGCACGGCCAGGCGCGGCACTTCGCCCTCGACCCAGCCTTCTTCGACCAGCGGCACGAGCAAGGGGGCCGCGTTCATGAAGGTCTCGGTGCGCGTGCTGACGGCGGCCATCTCGCGCGGGTAGGCGCCGGAGAGCACCGTGCCGGCCGTGGCGATCACGCCCACGCGGCCACGCGAGCTGGCGGCGACGCCGGCGCGAGCACCCGGGCCGATCACACCCAGCACCGGCAGATCGAGCTCGACGCTGAGCATCTCGATCGCCACGGCGCTGACGGTGTTGCAGGCGACGCACAAGAGCTTGATGTCGTGCTCGCACAGCTTCTTGGCGCAGGCGCGCGCGTAGTTGAGCACGGTCTGGGGGCTGCGGGTGCCGTAGGGGACGCGCGCGGTGTCGCCCAGGTACACGATGTCTTCGTGCGGCAACCGGCTCTGGATGGCGCGCACCACCGTGAGCCCGCCCAGACCCGAGTCGAAAACGCCGATGGGGGCAGTGTGGCTGGGCTGGGGCACGGCGTCTTCGGGATTCAGGCGGGCTTTTCGGGGGCTTTTTGCCCGGACAGGGACACTTGGTCGGGACCGCGGTTGTGGCGTAGGATCGCGGGCAGTGCAAGCCGTTGCCAAGGCCAGGGCATGAGTACTGCGGCCCAGCGGATTCTGGTCGTCGACGCCACGCCCGAGACGCGCCGACTGCTCGACGAGCTGCTGGGCCCCCTCGGCTGCCAAATCGTCCACAGCGAGGGTGAGGGCGCGGGCCTGCTCGGCATACGCGAGCAGTTCGACGTCGCGCTGCTCGAGTTGGGCACCAACTGGGGGCGCATCCCCGAGGTGTTGCGCGCGGTGCGTGGCGACTCAGGCACGGGGCTCACGCCGTTCCTGGTGATCGCCGACGCCTCGCGCACCGACGAGCTCGCCCGGGCGCTCGATGCGGGTGTCGACGACTTCATGCTCGCGCCGCTGACGGCGTCGGACGTGCGCGGTCGCATCGTGATGCACATGCACTCGCGGCACTCGGCGGCACGCACGGCGCGCCGGCAGCGGGCGCTCTCCGCGATGATGGACATCACCCGGGCCCTGGTGTCGTCGCTCGACATCCAGGAGATCTTGTACACGGTCGTGCGTCGCATTGCCGACATCGTGCGCGTCGATCGCGTGTCGATCGTGCTCGTGCCCGACGACGGCAGCAACGCGGGCTACGTGGTCGCAGCGAGCGACGACGCGGGCGTGTCGAACTTGCGGCTCGACCTGCAGAAGTACCCGGAGATCCGCCACGTGCTGGCGTCCAAGCAGCCACTGACGGTCGGCGACGTTGGAACCCACCCGGTGCTCGACGGCGTGCGCGGCACCTTGCCGGCCGGCGGGCTCTCCTCGCTGACGCTGATCCCGATCGTGTTCGAGGGTGAGGTGCTGGGCGTGCTCTTCATCCGCGCCCAGACGCGCAAGGGCGCGCTCGACGAGCAGCAGGTGGGCTTCTGCCAGGTGCTGGCGAACGCCACCGCGATTGCGCTGCGCAACGCGCGCATCCTGCACACGTTGCGGGCCGAGACCCAGCGCGACAGCCACGCGCGCCAGGAAGCCGAGAGCCGCCTGGCCGCCCTCAAACGCTACGCGGATGTGTTCGAGTCCGCGGCCGATGGCATCGCTGCGCTCGATGACGACGCGCGCTTGCTCTACGCGAACCCCGCGGCCTACACGCACCTGGGCTATGAGCCCGCGGACTTGCCGCTGGGCTTTCCCGTCTACGCCTTGATCGGCACGGACGACCGCAGAAAGCTCCTGTCGCTGCGGCAGCGCTTCGCGGAAGGCGAGTATCCGCGCGGCGTCGACCTGCACATCAAGCGCAAGGACGGCCGGATGATCATCATTTCCTGCTCGTTCTCGCCACTGCACGGCGACGAAGGCACGGTGCTGTTGTCGTTTCGTGACGTCACCGAGGCGCGCAAGACCCAGGAGGAGTTGATGCACACGCGCAACTTCCTGCAGTCGCTGATCGACGCCAGCGTGGATGCGATCGTGGCCGCGGACATGCGCGGCAAGATCATCCTGTACAACGAGGTCGCGCAGCGCCTCTACGGACACCTCGCCGCGGACGCCATCGGCAAGATGAGCGCGCGGCAGCTCTACCCTGGCGACGGCGCGCGCGAGGTCGGTCGCATGCTGCGCTCCAGGGGCCACGGTGGCGTGGGGCGCCTGGAGCCCGTGCGCATCGAGGCCATCGACAAACAGGGCAACATTTTCCCAATCTCGCTCACAGCCGCTACGATCTACGAGAAGGGCAAGGCGGTGGCCACGTTCGGCATCTTCACCGACCTGCGAGATCGCGTGCGAGTGGAAGAACAACTGGCACAGGCGCAGGAGCAGCTGGCCCTGAGCGAGAAGCAGTCGCTGGTGGCGGAGCTCGCTGGCGCGACGGCGCATGAGCTCAACCAGCCGCTGACGAGCGTGATGGGCTACGCTGAGCTGTTGATGCGCCAGGTCGGCGAGCAGTCGCCGGCGCATCGTGCGGCCGGAGTGATCTTGAGCGAGGCGCAACGCATGGCGGAGATCGTGCGCAAGATCGGCAAGCTGACGCGCTACGAGACCAAGTCGTACGTGGGCGAGCAGCGCATCCTCGATCTCGATCGCGGCTCACAGGAAGATCCGGAGCCCAAGCCATGAGCGAACGGCGCAAGGCGAGCAAGCGCAAGGGCCCTGCACCGAGTCGCGCGGTGTCGAAGCGCGCGGCGCCTAGTCGCCCGGCGCCGAAGCGCGCAGCGCCGAAGCGTTCGGCGCTGCCGGCGCGGCGCGTGCCGATCAGCCGTGCGCCAGGCAAGCGTGCGTCGCGCAAGCCGGATCCTCGCCAGGCGGCTGCCGCGTCCATGCCTGGCTCGCACGCGGTGCTCGACGCGGTACTCGACCTGAGCCGCAGCGTGTCCGTCGACATGCACGAGGACGAGATCGTGCACGCCTACGTGGCGGTGTTTCACCGCTTGTTTCCGCGGCGCCTCTTGTGCGTGCGCCTGTTCGCGTCGGACGAAGGTGCGCTGAGCATGGTGTACGCCACGGGCCGGCTGCGTGCCGACAAGCGCGACAGTGTCGAGCTCTCGCGCGAGGCAGTCTTGCGCCACGGCGTGGAGCTGGACGCGCCGCGGCGCACGCGCGTGACCGTGGTGCCGGAGTACACGCCCATCTTTGCGCGCGGTGCCACCGGCTTCGACATCCCGATGATGGACGGCAGCGAGCTCGCCGGCATCCTGTCGGTCGAGTACCCGGCCGGGCAGCGCATACCGGCCGAAGATCGCACCCTGCTGGTGCAGCTGACGCTCTTCTTCGGCGCGGCCCTGCGCAACGCCCGCTCTCACCGGCGCTCGGTGTACCTGCGCGACTATCTGGGCAAGCTGCTCGATCACGCCAACGCCCCCATCATGGTCATGGGCAAGCTGGGTGAGGTGCGCCTGGCCAACCGCGCGTTTCTCGCGATCACGTCGTTTCAGCGCGACGAGCTGCTCGGCAAGGAGTGGATGGGTTTCTTGCCGGACGGCGAGCAGCGCCGGCTGTGGCCGATCTACATCAATGCGCTGCGCGGAGAGCCGACCACCAACGTCGAGGTGCGCTTGCCGCGGCGTGACGGCAGCTTCGCTCAGGTGGCCGTGAACGCCGCCTCGATCCTCGGGCCGGACGGCGAGGTGGAAGGCGTCATCTACATCTATCGCGACATCACCGAGCTGCGCGAGCTGCAAGAGCAGATCATCCACGCCGAGAAGCTCGCGACGCTCGGCCAGCTGGCCGCGGGCGTGGTGCACGAGCTGAACAACCCGCTCACCAGCATCTCGGTCTACAGCGACTACCTGCTCAAGAAAGCCACCTCCACGGTCACCGACGAAGCCGACGTGGAGAAGTTGCGCCGCATCGTTGCGAGCGCCGATCGCATCTTGAAGTTCACGCGCGACCTGGTGAGCTACGCGCGGCCCTCGACCGAAAAACCCGTGGCGCTCGACATCACCCAGGTCATCGACCAGGGCATCGTCTTCTGCTCGCACCTGATCGACGAGACGGGCGCGACCGTGGAGCGCGAGTACGAAGCCAACCTGCCTGCGGTGTACGGCGTGAAGGGTCAGCTGGTCCAGGTGCTGGTCAATTTGATCACCAACGCCTGTCACGCGAGGCCCGTCGGCGCGGGCAAGCTGCACATCGACGTGCGCGCCGCCGGTGACGGCCGGCTCTCGCTGCGCATCTCCGACACCGGCCGTGGGATCCCCGAAGAGAACCTCAAGCGCGTCTTCGACCCGTTCTTCTCCACCAAGGGCGAAGGGCAGGGTACGGGCCTGGGCTTGTCGATCGTACGCAACATCATCGAGCAGCATCGCGGCGAGATCCGCGTCAGCTCGGAGGTGGGGCGCGGCACCACGTTCGAGCTGGTCCTCGCGTGCCGGCCCGATCCACGCGATCCGGCGGCCGGCGTGGCCTGACGGCGCCTGGCCGCACGCGGTCGACTTTGCGACAAAGCACGGAATGAGCGCCGAGCGTCGGGCGTTCAATGCAGTGGGCGCCGGCGTACTCGCGCTCAGAAGGAATTCTGCATGCACCCGACCCAGCAGAAATACTCGTTGTCGCGACGGTCTTGGCTTTTTGGAGCAGCGCTCGTTGGCTGGATAGCGCTTGCGGGGCTGATGACCTATTCGTACGCTGGCGCCTCCCCTGTCGTGGCCGCACCCGTGACTGCGGCCACGGCTGCCGCCCAGCCCACGAGCCCTGCTGTGACCGAGGGTCGCAGCCAGGCGTCACATTTGTCGGACGCCTTCGCCGATGTGGCCGAGCACGTCTCGCCTTCGGTGGTCACCATCAAGGTGGAGGCCAAGCACGAGCAGCAGGTGCCGCAGGGTATGTTCGGCATGCCCTTCTTTCATGGCCAGGGCGAGGCAGGTCAGCAAGGCCAGCAACCGCTGGTCAGGGGCTCGGGCTCGGGTGTGATCTTTCGCGCAGACGGCGCCGTGCTCACCAACAACCACGTGGTCGAGCATGCGAGCCGCATCGACGTGGTGCTCAAGGACGGGCGCAGCTTCCGCGCGAAGGTCGCGGGCAGCGATCCCGCGGTGGACCTCGCGGTGCTGAAGATCGACGCAACGGGCTTGCCAGCAGCCAGCTTCGCCGACTCGGCCAAGGCGCGCGTGGGTGAATGGGTGCTGGCGATCGGTGCGCCCTTCGGCCTCGACTACACGCTCACCGCGGGCGTGCTCAGCGCCAAGGGCCGCGGCATCGGTGCAAACGAGATCGAGGACTACCTGCAGACCGATGCCAGCATCAACCCCGGTAACTCGGGCGGGCCGCTGGTGAATCTCGACGGTCGCGTGCTCGGCATCAACACGATGATCATCGGTGGCTCGGGCATCGGCTTCGCGATCCCGGGCAACCTGGCGCGGCAGGTCGGCGAGCAGCTGCTCAAGAGCGGCGCCGTGCAGCGCGCGTGGCTGGGTGTGAGCTTTCAGGAGCTGTCGCCGGAACTGGCCGAGTCGCTCGGCAAACACGACACCCACGGCGCGCTCGTGAGCTCCGTCGTGCCCAAGGGGCCGGCCGAGCGTGCCGGCATCCACGCGGGCGACATCATCGAGCGTGTCGATCAAGACGACGTGGTGCAAGGCAAGGATCTGCTGCGCGATGTGCTGAAGAAGCCGGTGGGCAGTGAGGTCGGCCTGGTCGTGCGTCGCGACGGCAAGCTCCAGACGCTGACGGTGAAGACCGAGCAGCGGCCCGGCGACACGCACGCTGCACACGGTGCGGCGAGCGACGACGGCGCCTCCGAGGAACACTACGGTCTGCGTCTGCAGTCGCTCACGCCCGACATCGCACGCGAGCTGGGTTACGCAGGCAGTGGCAAGGTCGTGATCAGCGCGGTGCAACCGGGCTCGCCGGCCGAGCTGGCCGGGCTGCGCGCTGGTGACGTGGTGGCCGAGGCCGACCACCATGGCGTGCAAACCACCGATGACGTGAGCCATGCGCTGGCCGACGGCAAAGTGCTGCTCCGCGTCGAACGAAGGGACGGCTCGTTCTTCACGGTGCTCAGCAAGGACTGAACGTGCACTGAGCTCCCACAAACACAGAACCCGCAGGTCATCGCCTGCGGGTTCTGGTGTTTTCGGGGTTGGCGCAGCGCGCCGCGGCGCGTGCGCAGGCGCGTGTCACGGGGCCAGCAGCAGCTCGAGCTCGGAGCCGCGTGCGGTGATGCGGTAGGCGGGATGCTTGCCGTCGACGAAGCGGATGGTCAGCTCGGAGTGGTCGCCCTTGTTGAGCACCGCTGCGTGCGCGATCGACTTGTGGCTCGCCTTGATCGGGCCGGCGCGATCCACGGCCAAGCTGCCGCGCACGATCAGCGTGAAGCCGTCGCGCTCGGCCTTGCCTTCGAGGCTCTTGATGGGTGCGTTCATGCGCAGCACGAAGCGCTGCGCGTTGGGCACGCTCTTGGCGCCGAACCAGGCGCCCGTGCTTGGCGTTGCGGGCTTGGGGGCCGCAGGCGCGACGCGTGCGCTGTCATGCACGTCGACGGCGTAGGGTGAGCCCGCGGGCACGGTACGTACGGCAGGCACGGCGGCTGAAGGGCGGGCCGTTGCAGCTGGCGGGGTGTCTGGCGACGCAGCTGCCGCCGTTGGCGGCGGATTGCCGAGCATGGTTTGTGCGTACGCCGGGTTGAGCGCCGTGGTTGCTGCCGGCACTGCGACGTTGGGCTGGGGCGTGGAGGGCAACGCTTGCGCCGCGGCGTTCTGCGCTGCGCTCGCCGGTGCGGTCGTCGCGACGTTGGCCCCGGGCGCGCCCGGGGTGGTCGCCGCGGTCGCGTCGGTTGGTGTAGCGGGTGCCGTGGGCGCGGGCATCAGCGCGGGCGCTGTCGGCGCCGGCTGCGCCTCCACGGCGCGGTGCACCGGGATCATCGTGTCCTCGGACGTGGGCGCGAGCGCGTAGACGCCCAAGCCGAGCGCGCACAGGCCGAGTGCAGCCATCGCCGCCATGCGCAGCACGCCGCGGTCTTCGCGCTGGGTCTTGCGCAGCGCGGCAGGCGCGGCAGTGACGCGACGCGGCCTTGCACGCAGCTTCTCCCACTGGCCGCGGCCGAAGCTGCGGGCCGTCGCGAGCCAGGCGCTGTGCAGCGATTGCTCCGCCGCGCCGCGCGAGATCTCGAGAGACTTCTTCGCGGCGGGGCCGATCAGACGCTTGCCGACCGCAAGCCAGCGCTGTGCGGTAGCCACGATCGCGGCGAAGATTCGCAGGAAACGCACGAGCACCGAGCTGCGTGCGAAGTCGGGCACGGGGTGGGCCCAGGCGTCGGCTTCGTCGGTCTCTGCCACGCGCGGCCGAGCCTGCGTGATGATGATGCGCGGTGCTTCGCGATCGCTGGCGGCTGCACGCTCGTGGTGAGCGAGGCGGCCGTCTGCGGCGCGCGACACTTGCTCGGCGTCTTGCTCGGCGCTCGAAGCGCGAAGCACGTCGTCGTCCTGATCCTCTTCAGCGGCCGTCTCGGCATCGGTCTCGTCGTCCTGCGCGGTCTGCTCGTCCAGCGTGAGCGCGGGGGGCAGGGCTTCGGCCTCGCCATCCGCCACGGTCCTCAGCAGCTCGTGCGTGTGCGCCTCGTCTGCGAACGCCACCTCGTTTTCGGTGCTGGCGTGGAACTCGGTCATCGTGATCGCCGATGTGCGCTGCGCGCCGATGGCGGCTGCATGCTGCTGGTCTGCCTCGGGCGCGCGGCTCTCGGCGGCCGCCAGCTGCGGTGCTGGCAGGTCGCGCGCGGTGTCGCTCGCGTTCTGCTCTGCGACGCTGGGATCCCAGTCGAACTCACCGAACAGCGACTGTCCGCCGTCGAAGCGCACCGTGACCGAGAGCACGGGCACGTCGCCCTGCATGTGCAGCGTGACCTCCGCGATGTTGCCGCGGCCGAGCGCGGCGCCCGCGTGCGCCACCACACCACGGCCGAGCTCGAGCAAATCGAGGCGTTGTTCGAACACCGCCGCACCGCCGCCCGCGTGTGTGAGCTGCGCATCGAGCGGCGCACCCACGCCGTCCACGTCGAGCGTGGCCGACGGCGCCTGCCGCTGCGCGTTGCCGTGGGGCAGCACGCCCGCGTTGCGCTCGGCGACCATCTCGTCGATCAACGCGCGCGCGTCGGCGTCGATGTCGAGGAAGCGCAGGCCGAACTCGCCGCTGCGCTCGCCGGTCAGATGTGTCCACACCACCTCGCCGCGACTGGACACGCGCGTGCCGCCCGGCACGGTCTCGAAGGTGCAGAAGAGCTGTGCCCCGATGTCGGGCAAGCAGGCGGAGCGCAGCGCCAAGCCGCCTGGGCTCAGGTCCACCGCGTCGGCTTCGAACGCGTCTTCGAAGTCTTCGTGCGAGAGCGCCACGGGGATGCCGAAGGGGATGCGGTTGCTTTCGGGTTGGCGTCGTTCGACGGTGCTGATCATGGTCCTGTCCTCGCCGCTGAAACTGCTGCTTCGACAGGTCGCAGAAGCGGCGGCAAACGTCCAGTTTTCGACGCGCCACCGTGTCCTGGCCGTGGGCTACCCAAAACCTTGACCCGGCGGCTTCTGCGGCCCAGCTTTGCGCCAGCCATGGGTGCTCGTTTCGTAGTGCGCTCGCACAAGGGAGAGAAAGTCCCCGGCGAGCCCGAGTTCGTGTTCGATCAGGGCCGCATCAACGTGGGTCGGGGTGCGGCTGCGGACGTGTGCATCCCCGACCGCACCGTGTCCGAGCTGCATGCCACCGTGCAGCTGCGCGGCGACGACTGGCTGCTCGTCGATGCGGGCTCCACCAACGGCACCAAGCTCAACGGTCAGCGTCTGACGGGTGATCGACCGCGCAAGCTGCGTGACGCGGACTCGATCGAGCTCGGCGCCTACGTGCTGTCGTTCCACGTGCAGCCGCTGGCGATCGAACCGATGAGCGCCGAGCGCACCGCCGAGCTCGCGCGTCGCTTGCTCCGGCAGGCGCACTCCGCGCACGGGCACGCGCTGCCGGCTCCGCGGCTGTGCGTGCTCAGTGGGCCTGCCACCGGCACGAGCTTCGGGATCCCGGCGGCGCCGTCGCGTTCGCTGGTCGGGCGTGCCGACGGCTGTCAGCTGCTGCTCGCGGACGACGCACTCGCCCCCGAGCACGCTGAGGTCGTGCATGACCTCGACGGTATTCTGATCAAGAGCCTGGGTGGTAAGCCCGCGATTGTGTTTGCCGACCAGGCCGTTCAGTCACGACGCCTGCGTGATGGCGACGAGCTCACCCTCGGCGGCACGCGTCTCTTGTTCGAGGATCCCGCGCAGGCTCCGCTCGACTTGCTCAAGGCCGAGCCCGATCTTCCGTATGCACCACCGCTGGCGTCGGCGCTGCCGGAGAAGACCGAAACCCTCGACCCACCGCCGTCGGCGGCAAGCCTCCGCACGGCGCTTGTGCAGGACAAGCCCGGCCGCGTGGATGCCGACCTGATGATCTACGCGCTGGCGGCCACGGTGCTGCTCGCGAGCGTGGTGGCATTCGTGGTGCTGCTGCGCGCGTATTGATCGACAAAACGAGAGCGAGCGCTAGGAGCCTGTCGGAGAAAGTCGGACCGAGGGCTTCGAGTCGATTCTCGAGACAGGTTCTTGGGCGGAACCGCAGGAATACTGCGTGGTATTTTGAGGATTTCGCACAAGAAGATGTCCGAGAAGCGGCCGAAGACCGACGGGAGCGCTTTCTCCGACAGGCTCCTAGTGGCCGACGGCGCTTGGGTGTCGGCTGGGTGTGTGCGCGGCGCGTGCAAACGCCATCCAACCTTCGAGCCCGCCGCGCTTGCAGGCTGATCCTCCGCCGTCCAGACCACCGTCCCCAGCACGCCGTTTGCCACCACATGCTCTCTCTCGACACAGAGAGCTTCTCGACCTGACGCACTACCGCTAGCCGCGCCGCACCCGGTAGCCGGCGATTCGTGCTACGTTGCGAGTTCGGCCGGGGGTGCTGCGATGCAGAGCTTGCGTCTTTCGCTCGGGTTTCTCGTGCTGCTGTTGGCTGCATGCACGCGCGCCAATTCAGCCGGCAGCGATGCCGGGCGCTCGCAGTGCAAGGCCGATTGTGCCCAAACGGACGCCTGCGCGAGCGATGCCTGCGTAGCGACCGCGGCAGGTCGGGACGCCTCCATCGCCCAAGACGGCGCTGTGCATCCTGGTCACGGGGATGCAGCCGCTGACGGCGGCCGCAGCGCCGACCACGATGCTGGCCAAGTTGCAGACGACGCCGGAACCCAGCCCGGCACGGCGGGGGTCGACTGCACGAAGCAGCCCACTACGTTCCCGAGCTTCGATCGCAGCTGCCAAGCGGATTCGGAGTGCGTGACCGTGCGGCGCACGATCAACTGCTGCGGCAGCGAGCTCGCGACGGCGGTCAACCAGGCGTCCGTGAGGGCGTTCGAGGCCGCCGCCGCCAGCTGCGACGCGCAGTTCCCGGCTTGCGGGTGCGCCGCCGCCGCGCCGACTGCCGACGACGGCACGCGCTTCGACGACGCGCATCCGTACGCCGTCAGCAAGTGCACGGCGCAAGTCTGCTCCGGGAGCTTCGTAGCCGCGGCGAAGACCAGCTGTGGGCCCAACGGGCTGGGCTGCGACGCGCGGACCGAGGTGTGCGTGAGCCGCCAGCCCGTGGGCCCGGCCATCGTCTACGAGTGCAAGCCCGTCCCGGCCCCGTGCATGTGGACGCGTGGCTGTGCGTGCCTGCGCAGCAGCCTGTGCACCGGTGGCTTCAACACGTGCAGCGACGTCGGCGAAAACAGCATCGACTGCCTGTGCCCGCTCTGCCAGTGAGTCGCGGCCGCAGCCGCAGCGCCGGTAGCTACTTCTGCCGTTCGAACAGGATGCGCAGGCCCTCGAGCGTGAGGTGCGGGTCGATCTCGTCGATCGTCTTGGACTCGGAGCGGATGAGCTGCGCCTCGCCGCCGGTGGCCAGCACCGCGCACGGATAACCAATTTCGGCGCGCAGGCGCTCGACCATGCCGTCGACCAGACCCGCATAGCCGAACACCAGGCCCGACTGCATGGAGTGCACCGTGTTGCGGCCGAGCGCGTGTGGTGGCCGCACGATCTCGGTCTTGGGAAGACGTGCCGCCCGCGCGAACAAGGCCTCGGCGCTGAGCGAGATGCCCGGTGCGATGGCGCCGCCGAGGTATTCGCCGCGGTTGGACACGCAGTCGAACGTGGTCGCGGTGCCGAAGTCGACCACGATCACGCCGCCATGCACGCGCTCGTACGCGGCGATGGCGTTCACGATGCGGTCGGCGCCGACCTCGCGCGGGTTTTCATAGAGGATCGGCATGCCGGTCTTGATGCCCGGCCCGACCACCACGATGTCATGGCCGAACGCGCGGCGCACCGCGCGCACGATCGATTCCGTGAGCGGCGGTACGACCGACGCCAGGATGCTCGAGTTGATCATCTCGATCTGCACGCCGGCCAAGTTCACGAGCGTGGCGAAGATGACGTGGTACTCGTCCTCGGTGCGACCGCGCTCCGACTGGATGCGGAAGTGATGGATGAGCTTCTTGCCCTCGTACAGACCAAGGACGGTGTGGGTGTTTCCGACGTCGACGACAAGCAGCATGGGTGAGGTCCGTAGGTCAGTGTGGTCGCAGTGAGAGCGAACGCTTGAGCATGGCGCCGAAGGTGGCATCGAGCTGCGGAGCGTGCTTGCTGACCACCTGAGCGATCGGCCGCGTGGCTTCGGCAATCGGCTCGGCTTCGAGCGTCAGCGGCCTTTCGAGGTCGGCTTCCGAAGCTTGTTGCGGCGTAACCGCTGGCATCAAGCGCTCGGTCGAGGCGGTGGGCGAGCGCGGCGCCGGCGCAGCTGCCGGTCTCGGTACCGGTGCGGGCGCAGGCGCGGCCGCGAGCGGGCGTGACAGCTCGCCTTCGAGCGCCATCTCGAGAGGCGTCGCAGTGCGATCACGCATCGGCTTGCGGGCGCCCGCGGCAGGTTCCTGGGCGATCGACTCGCGCGCAGGCGGCTGCACGGCCTGCGACGGCGCGCGCGCGGCGGGCTTCTGCGCCACGCTCACGCGATCGGGGATGTTCACGCGCTCTTCCACGATGCTGGCGCGCTCGCGTGGCACGGGGCCTCGCGACGGCTCGCGAGCGGCTGCAGCAGCCACGGGTGCTGCAGCTGCTGGCTGCACAGCGGCGGCAGCGGGTCGCGCAGCTGCAACGGGTGAGGCTGCGATCACGGCCATCGGCTCGGCAGTGCCTGCCTGCGGTGCGCGCGGCCGGCTGCGGTTGGTCTGCACGCGCGTCAGCAGCGCCTGCAGGCGCTCGACTTGGGGCCCGCTCATGCGGCCTCCGGCGAGCTGAGCTTGGAGGCGATCGTGGCGAGGCTGTCGCCGCTCTTGGACCACGCCCAGACCTGCTCGGCGATGCGCGGGTCGACCATGATGTACTTGGTCGTGCGCGCGATCGGCACGCACGCCACTTCCGCGGCGCACAGCGTCGAGAACATGCCGCCGAGCAACGCGGCCACGGCGAGGTTGTCCTCGTCCAGTGGTGGCAGGCCTTCCACGACCAGCACCAAGGCGCCGCCCCATTGCTCGAGCTTCAAGCGACCCCAGCCATATAGCGACATCACGGCGCCGGCATGCGTGAGCACGATCTGCGGGCTCAGGGTGTTGGCTGTTCCGGGCAGTGACTGCCCGACGATCTGCCCCAGCTGACTGCCCAGCGTGCGGATCGCGGTGAGGTCACCGTTCTGCACCGCGGTCATGATCAGCGGCGCGAGCACGTTCTCGGCCAGGACGATCACGCGGGCTCCGCCGCGCGTCCTGACCCGGCCATGCGCTAGATCGAATTGAAAGAATCCACCCGGGTCGAAGTGGGTATCGGTCATGAACGCTCCATGAGACGTTGAGCAGGATAACGCTGTTCGTGGCAAATCCTCCAGATTCTTCGAAAGGTTGCGGTCCCAAGCCAGGTCGGTCGGTGATGAGGCGGGTCGTTCGAGCACACATGTCGGTCTGTTTGGCGCTGTGCGTGCTGTGCGTGCGTGCTGCGCCGGCTCGCGCCGACGGCCTGATGGACGCGTGGGCCAGCTGGGCGCTTGCCCCCAAGGTCTGGAAGGGCCAAGTCGTGCCCGAGCCCGACCCGACCCCGCGGCCGGCCGGCCCCGAATGGCGCCTGGACTCGTGGCGCTTGCCGCTGCACGTGCACGCGCCCGCGGATCTGCCGCAAGCCAACGTGGTCGCGGCACTCGCGGCGCTCGAGGACGCCTACGAAGCGCTGGCCGAGCACGGCTGGCCGCTGCCGCATGCCGATGGCGGTTACGGCGGCACGACGGGCTTCGACCTCTACCTGCAGCGCGACGCCCGTGACGCTGCGCTCGCCGAAATCGATGCGCCGCGGCCCATCTCCGACTTCGACGCCGCGCAGAGCTACGCCGTGGTCGATGCGTCCGTGGCTGTCGCCGATCTCGAAGCCTGCGTGCAGAGCGCGCTGACGCAGGCCGCCTTGCGTGGGCAAGACCCGGCCGAGGCCGGTAGCTGGCTGCGCGCGACCGGTGACTTCACCGCCTGGCTGTGGGACGGCGAGCCGGGCTGCCAGCAGAGCATGGTGCAGGCGCAACGCTCGCCCGAGCTTGGGCTGCTCGGTCACGACCCACGCTCGGCCGGCTCCGGCGCGCTCGCGCTGACGCTCCTGTCGGAGCGTCACGACGGAGGCAATGGCCGCTTCGTGCAGGCGCTGTGGGAGCTGACACGCCAGCGCAGTCGCGGACTGGTCGATCCGGGTTTGCTGCGCAGCTCACCGGACCTGTGGGAGGTGCTGGCGCAGGTGCTCAAGGCCACAGGGCACGAGGCGTGGCAGGACGCCATCGAGGAACTCGCTGTTGCGCGCTTCTTCTCCGGCACGTCGAGTCGACGCCATGTTGCGGCATACCGCACGCTGTCGGCCTTGCCGCCCGACGCGCAGGTGCCGCTGCTGGCCGACCTCGAGTGGACCCAGCTGCCAGCGCACGTGCATTCGGACACCACGGAGTTGCACGAGCTGGGCAGCGCGTATGTTCGCTTGCACATCCCGACCGAGGCCGCCGCCATTGGCGTGCGCGTGTGGTTGCGCGGTGAGCTCGGCCCGCGCTGGTCGGTGGTCGCGATGCGGCTGGATGCGCAAGGCCACGAGCTCGGACGCGTGATGGCCGCGGAGCGACGGCTTCCGCAGAGCTACGTCCCGGTTGCGCTCACGCAAGACACGGCCCAGCTAGTCTTTGTGGTGACCTACCTCTCAGAAAAGACGCCGGATGCGGATAGATTGGAATTGCCTGCACACGGCTTCGAGCTGATCGTGGATCGCTCGAGCGAACCCTGAGCACTCGTGCGCCGCACGCTGATGGCGGCGGCCGCCAACCGCTGCCGGCCGATCTCGGTCCGAGGCCGCTGGCGCTGCACAGGCAACGACACTTTGGTGCGCCGGCATGTCCACTGCGATCGACTTTCGGCGCGTGTTCGAGGCCAGCAACGAGGCCCAGCTGTTGGTTGGCGCGGGCGACGAAGTGGCTGCCGTGAGCGAGGGCTATCTGCATGCGATCGGACAGGGCCGGCACGCGCTGCAGGGGCGTTCGCTGTTCCAGCTGCCACCCTACGCTGGGAATGCGGCCGCGGCCGAGCGGGTGCGCGACGAGATCAACGTGCTGCGGCGCACCGGCTTGGCCGTGGCGCACGATCTACACGGGCTTGCGGGCCTTCCCGGCGCGGCCTGGTCGCATGCGACGAGCGACGCCGTGGCGGACGAGGCTGGGGCGGTCAGGTACGTGATGCACAAGCTCGCGACCGGGGCCGGCGCCCGCCCCGCCCCGGCGCAGAACGCGCGCAGCATGCGGCAGCTCATCGAGCACGGCTACGACGCCATCGTCGCGCTCGATGCGTATGCTCGCGTTCTGTACGTGAGTCCCTCCATCAAACGCGTGACGGGTTACACGGAGCAAGAGTTCACGCAGCTCACGCCGATGACGCTCGTGCACCCCGACGACGCGCCGCGCGTCGCGGCTGAGCTGCAACGTCTGCTAGGGAAGCCAGGTGGCGTGTTGCTCACTCAGACTCGGCTCGAGCAACGCGATGGCCAGTGGCAGAGCGTCGAGGTCGCAGCCGTTAACCACCTGCAAGACCCCGATCTCGGTGCCATCGTCGCCACCTTTCGGGACGTCACGGCGCGCGTCGCGCTGGAGAACGAGCTGCGCCACAGCAGCCAGCAGCTGCACATGGCGCTCGCGGTTGCACGCGCGATCTGTTGGGACTGGGATGGCGCGTCGGGCCTCTTGAACTACCCCAGCGACTTCACCGACTTCTTCGGAGCGGCGGCCGGGCAACTGCACGATCGCGACGGCATCGCCGCCGTCCACGCCGAGGATCGCGCGCGCGGTCGCCAGTCACATGCTCGAGTCGATGGGTTTCAAGGTGCTGCAGGCCAGCGACGGTCGCGAGGCGCTCGGCGTGTATCGCGAGCACGCGCCGGAGATCGTCGGCGTGCTCATGGATCTCACCATGCCGCATCTCGACGGCGAAGAAGCGTTCCGCGAGCTGCGGCGTCACAACGCGAACGTGCGCGTGCTCTTGATGAGCGGCTACAACGAGCAGGACGCGATCGCGCGCTTCGTGGGCAAGGGGCTCGCGGGCTTCATCCAGAAGCCGTTCAACGTGGGCGACCTTCAGGAGCGGCTGCGCGCGTTGCTCGGCTCCCTCGAAGCAGAGCGCTAGCGGCCGCCGCGACGCCGACGCCGTGGACCGGCAGGTCGGTCGGCTCGATCCGCATCCTCGGGTCGGTTGGGCTGATCCGGTCGGTCGGGTCGGTCGGGTGCCTGCTGCGCGCGGCTTGGGCGCGCCGCCGCTGGAGCGTGCTCGGAGCCGTGGCCGTGACGGTAGCCGGCCGGCAGCTCGCGGCCGGCCGCACGCATACGAACCTCGAAGAGATCGCAGGCGTCATCGTAGAAGTCGCGCGTGTGCAGGCCGGTGTTGTGGCCGCGCGCCAGCCTGCGCTGTGCGGCGAAGATCAAGCGCAAGCGGTCGCGCATGCGACGCGGCAGCGACAGGCGCGTGGTGATGTCCACGAAGAACTCTTCGAACGCTGCGTGTGGATCGGGCACGTCGTGCACGGCTTCTTCGAGCGGGCCGTACAAGAGTGCCGCCACCAGCACCGTGTCGCTGGGCAAGCGGCCCGCGGCCTTGAGCTCGTCGATGGCGCGCAGCCGCTGCCACAGCAGGTCGACGCCCGCGACCTGATCTTCGAGGTGCGCGCACAGCTCGGGTAGCACCACGGCCAGCACACCCACGTCCCAGCTCAGGTAGATCGAGCGTTGCGCCGCGCCGCCGCGCAAAAGGCGCAGGATCTCTTCCAGCACGCGCGGCGGCGCCGAGCGCGCCAGCTCGTCGCGCAGGTCGACCATGGCGTCGTAGACCTCGGGCGCGATGCCTAGATCCAGCCGCGCGCTGAACTTGATGGCGCGCAGGATACGAATCGGGTCTTCGCGGAAGCGCACGTCGGGCTCACCGATGGTGCGCACCACACCCGCGCGCAGGTCGCGCACGCCGCCGATGTAGTCGATGACCTCTTCGCGCTCGAGGTCGTAGAAGAGGCCGTTGATGGTGAAGTCGCGGCGGATGGCGTCCTCGTGCGGGACGCCGAAGGTGTTGTCGTGGCGGATCAGGAGGTCGGCGTCGTCGCTGCGGTCGGGCAGCAGCGACTCGCGCACGTCACCCTCGGCGCCGGTCTCCGCCTCTTCGGGCTCCTCGCGGTTGTCGCGCGGGTCGCGCCGGAAGGTGGCGACCTCAATGATCTTGCCGCCCGCGAACAGGATGTGCGCCAGGCGGAAGCGCCGTCCGATTACGCGGCAGTTGCGGAACAGCCGCCGCACCTCGCCCGGGCGAGCGCTGGTGGCGATGTCGAAGTCCTTGGGTGCGCGCCCCAGGAGCAGATCGCGCACGCCGCCGCCGACCAAGTAGGCCTCGTGGCCGGCGCCGGAGAGGCGCTTGAGCACCTTCACGGCGTCTTGATCGACCCGGCTGGGCTCGATCAGCTCAGGATAGACCTCCGGCTGCGGCACGGACGAAGGCGCGTCCTGCGCGGTGGATTCCGGGTCTGAGTCGAGTTCTCGTGAAGGAGATTGCATGCAATCAGGGCGCGCTCGAGGTGGAGCGCGCGAGGTGTACCGGTTCAAGGAGCTGGGTCTCGGGCCACAATGCCCTATCTTTGGAGCTTGCGCGGCCGCTATGCCAGAACCCGCCCAGAACCCGCCCGCGATACTGGACAGGCGCGTGCGACTCATTACCAAGATGGGGCCGCAACTGCAATCGGAAGGCTCACCAGGATGCCTAATCTAACCATGAATATGTGCGCTGGGCAGGTGCTGGTGGCCGGCTTTGGTGCGGGCGAGCCCCCAAACGCCCTGCTGCGCATGGCGGCGGCGGGATCGCTGGGCGGGTTCATTCTCTTCCGGCGCAATCTGGGCGCCCCGGCCGAGGTGGCCGAGCTGGCGTGGCGCCTGCACGATTCGGTGCCTTCCGAGCTGCCAGCCTGGCTCGGGGTCGATCAGGAGGGCGGGCGCGTGGCCCGGCTCGGTGCGCCGGTGTTGCGCCTGCCTCCCATGCGTGCCCTGGGGGACATCGATGATGCGGCCCTCACCTTCGAGTGTGCGGCGCGCCTCGGCCGGCAGCTGCGCGTGCTCGGCTTCAATCTGAATTTCGCGCCGGTGCTCGACGTGGACACCAACCCCGCAAACCCCGTGATCGGCGATCGTAGCTTCGGCCGCACTGCCGAGCGGGTCATCCGCCACGGCCGTGCGTTCGCGGGCGGCCTCGCCGAGGCGGGCATCGCGGCGTGCGGCAAGCACTTCCCCGGCCACGGTGACACCGCGCAGGACAGCCACCTGGACTTGCCCCGCCTGCCGCACCCACGCAGCCGCCTCGACCAGGTAGAGCTCGCGCCGTTTGCTGCGCTGGCCGCGAGCTTGCCGTGCATCATGACGGCGCACGTGATCTTCGAGGCTATCGACCCCGAGGTCCCCGCCACCCTCTCGCCTGCCGTCATCGACGTGCTGCGTAGCGAGCTGCAATACCGTGGGGTGGTGATCAGCGACGACCTCGAGATGAAAGCCATCAGCGATCACCACGAGCTCGGCGAGGCGGCCTGCGCGGCGATCGCTGCGGGCTGCGACAGCTTGCTCGTCTGCTCGAACGTCGAGCAGCTGCAACGGGCTCACGAAGCGCTGCTGCACAGAGCGCAGCGCGAGCCGGACTTCGCGGCCCGGCTGCGGGCGGCGGCCGAGCGCTCGTTGTCGGTGCGGCTGCGTCACCGGGCGCAGCCCGCGGCGCCTGCGCGCGCCGAGCAGCTACTTGCGTTGGAACGCCCCGCCGAGCTCGAAGAACGCCTCGCCCTTGCGCAACATGCCAGCAGCGTTTCACAGGCCTAGTCGTGCGCTCGTGCGCGTGGCGGCCCTGTGCGTGGCCGCGTCCTGGCTCGTCAGCCATTCGGCCGAGGCGCAAAGCAAAGCCGCGGCGCTGACGGGCGCCGAGAGGCTCGACTTCGTCACGGGCCCGGTGATCGGCTCCGGCCGCGTCGTGGGCCTCGGTGGCGCCTACACCGCGCTCGCGGTGGGCTCCGACGGCGCCGCCTGGAATCCGGCCTCGTATGCCACGCGCAATCTGTGGGACCTCAACTGGTTCGAGTGGGACGTGGCCTTCGACTACAGCCCCGGCGCGTTCCGCAACACCGACTTCGACAACAACGGTCAGACGCGCGTGGCGTCGAACAACGACTTCGTCACGCTCGGCGGTCGCGTCGGCTTCGGCGCCTTCGGGCTCGGGGCGCTGCTGCGCATGCAATACTACAGCCTGGGCCAGGGGGCACAGCTGCAGCTGGCCGTGGCCAACTACGGGGTTGGCTACGCGCTGCTCGACGGCCAGCTGGTGATCGGTCTGGGAGCGCGCACGGCCGCGATGACGATCAGCGATCTCACGCGGGGCGGGCCTGCGATGACGATCAGCGACCTCACGCGGGGCGCGGCGTTGATCGACTTCTCGGGCACTGGCCCCGAGATCGGCGCAACCCTGGGGCTGGCCGGGCGTCCCTACCGCATCGGCGTGTCAGCACGTCTGGCCGTGCATGCCGAGCGTGGCAGTAGCTCGCTCGTGGCGGCGGGCCTGATCTTGCCGCATCAGCTGGCGTTGCCCGCCGAGGTGCAGTTCGGCCTCGCGTACCAGCTGGGCAAGCGGCCGCTCAATCGCCGCTTCGTCGACCCGCGACAGTTCGACAAGCGCTTCCGCGAGGCGATGCTCGCGCGGCGTGCCCAGCGTCAGCACGAGCAGTTGGCACGCGAGGCCGAGGCTGAACGGATGCGCGAGTCGTTCGTCACGGCGCCACCGCGCCTCGGGCAGAGCCCGCGCCAGCCCGCAGCCGAGCTGGCCGACGAAGCTTCCGCGGCGCCGCGTGATCCGGAGTGGTGGGTCGAGGAATCCCGCACGCGCAAGCTCGAGGAGCACGAGCTCGCCCAGGCGATGCAGGCGGCCGCCGACGAGCGCAAGGCCCAGGTGAAGGCGCTGTCGCATCACTACGTGCTCTTGTCGAGCGAAGCGATCGTGACCGGGACCACGCACGACGGCATTGGCCTCGAGTCTCTTCTCACCCAGCAGCGCCAGGTCTCCGGGCGCGAGCTCTCGCTTGGTCTGCGCTTCGGGGCCGAGGCCGAGCCGATCGCACGCCGCGTGCGGCTGCGTCTGGGCTCGTACTTCGAACCCAGCCGCTTTTCGGGCGTGGGCTACCGACCGCACGCGACCGTGGCGACCGATCTGCGCCTGTTCGCGTGGAACCTGTTCGGCCTGGTCGACGAATTCGACCTACGAATCGGCGCGTACGCCGACATCGCGGCGCGCTACAACAGCATTGGCGTCGGCATGGGCATGTGGCACTGACGAGCCGTTGCGCCTGCGCCCTGTGCGCTATGCTGCCCCCGCGCGATGCCGAAAAATCACAAGTCAGGCTCACTCACGGTCGCCTCGTGGAACGTCAACGGTCTGCGTGCGGCGGCGAACAAGGGTTTTCTCGATTGGCTTGCGGCCACGCCCGCCGACATCGTGGGCGTGCAGGAGGTGCGCGCGCCGCTCGAGGCGCTGCCGGAGCCGGTGCGTGCCCCGTCGGGCTGGCACACGCACTTCGTGGCCGCCGAACGCAAGGGCTACAGCGGCGTGGGTCTGTACGCGCGCCTGCCCCCGAGCGACGTGCAGAGCACGCTCGGCAAGGCTGCCTTCGACGCCGAAGCGCGAGTGCTCAGCGCGCGCTTCGGCAAGCTGCGCGTGGTCAACGGCTACTTCCCCAACGGCAACGGCAAAGAGCGCGACAACTCGCGCGTACCGTTCAAGCTCGGCTTCTACGACCACCTGTTTCGCATGCTCGCCGAAGGCTTCGAGCGCGGTGAGCCTATCCTGGTGCTCGGCGACTTCAACACCGCGCACAGCGAGATCGATCTCGCGCGCCCCAAGCAAAACGAGAAGACCAGCGGCTTTCTACCCGAGGAGCGCGCCGAGCTGTCGCGCTGGCTCGATGCCGGCTGGGTGGACAGCTTTCGCCACTTCGAGCCGAGCCCGGGGCACTACAGCTGGTGGAGCCAGCGAGGCGGCGCGCGCCAGCGCAACGTCGGTTGGAGGATCGACTACGTGCTCGCCTCACCCGGTGCAGCCCGCTATCTGCAAGGCGCCGCGATCGAAGCGCACGTGCTGGGCTCCGACCACTGCCCAGTGAGCGTCACTCTGGATCGCGCCGTGCTGGCGCACGCCGCGCGCTGACTTGAGCGTCGCTGCTCGCGTGGTAAGCTGGTTCACGCGCCGGCAGCGGCGCGAGCAGAAGCCAAGCTTGGAACTTCACGGCAACACCGCGGGCTTGGGCCCTTCGGAGCGCAAGGCGCTCGAAAGACTGTACCGGCGTCGCGTGCCGTTCTCGCAGCTCACCACGCCCGAGCTCACGCGCGGCTTGTGCGAGGCCTCGCAGCTGGCACGCCGTCAGGTGGGCGTGCTGATCAATCGCGGCGGCGAGATCGAATACGTCGTGGTCGGCGACGCGGCCAAGCTGTGGTTGCCCGACATCGGTCGTGCGCGCGCCGGCAGCGGGCGTTTTCGCGGCCTACGCCTCGTGCACACGCATCTGCGCAGTGAGCCGCTGACCCGCGACGACCTGGTCGACCTCACGCGTCTGCGCCTCGATCTGATCGCCGCGATCTGCGTCTCGCCGGACGGCGATGCGCGCAGCGTGCACTACGCGCACTGCGTCCCCACCTTGCAGAGCGGTGAGCTGCCGTATCGCAGCTTCGGGCCGATCCCCTACGCCCAGCTCGAGGTCGATCCCGAGGAGATCGTGGGCTCGCTCGAGGAAGAGTTCGCGCGCGTCGCCCGCACGCGCACCGTCAAGGCCAAGGATGGACGCGCCATCTTGCTGCATGTCTGCGACAAGGCGCACGCACACAACGTCGCGACCTCGCTGCACGAGCTCTCCGAGCTCTCGCGCACCGCGGGCGTCGAGGTCGTCGACAGCGTGGTGCAGGTGCGCAACCAGGTCGATCCCAAGACCGTGGTGGGTCGCGGCAAGCTCGAGGACATCGTGATCCGCGCGATGCAGCTCGACGCCGACTTGCTGATCGTCGATCGCAACCTGAATGCGGCGCAGGCCGCTGCCATCGCCACGCTCACCGACCTCAAGGTGATCGACCGTACGCAGCTCATCCTCGACATCTTTGCGCAGCACGCCCAGAGCCAGGCCGGCAAGCTGGAGGTCGAGCTCGCGCAGACGCGCTATCTCTTGCCGCGCCTGGGCACGCGCGACGATTCTCTCTCGCGTCTCACGGGCGGCATCGGCGGTCGCGGCCCGGGCGAGACCAAGCTCGAGATCGGCAAGCGCCGCGCGCGCGAGCGCATCAGCTACCTCGAAGGCCGGCTCGCTGAGCTGGAAAAGCGCCGCAAGCAGCAGCGCCAGCGGCGCACCGAGTCCAGCGAGCCACTGATCGCGATCGTGGGCTACACCAACGCCGGCAAGAGCACCTTGCTCAACGCGCTCACCGGCAGCGACGTGCTGGTGGAGAACAAGCTCTTCGCCACGCTCGACACGCGCTCGCGCAAGCTGCGCGTGGGCGAGGGCCAGCACCTGGTGCTCACCGACACCGTGGGCTTCATCCGCGACCTGCCGCGCGAGCTGTGGAGCGCATTCAAGGCCACGTTCGAGGAAGCCGCCGAGGCCGACCTGCTCCTGGTCGTGGTCGACGCCGCCGATCCCGCGCACGAGGAACACATCGCGACCACCGATGCTCTCTTGCGCGAGCTCGAGCTTCTGGCGCTGCCGCGCATCCTGGTCTTCAACAAGGCCGATCGACTGCCGCTCGAGCAGGCCGAGAATCTGGCGGCGCGCTACGCGGGCGTCGCCGTCAGCGCCACGCGGCCCCCGACGCTTTCCGGTTTGCTGTCGCGCTTGCGTGCGCTCCTGTTCGAGCCACCGCCCGCGCCGCGGCCGGCGAGCGAGCTACCTACTTCGCCACCGGCTTGAGCGCGACTTTGCCGTCTTTCACGACGACCTCGAAGTCGATCTTCTTGCCCGCGTGCTTCTTCTCGAAGGTGGGGAGCATGCCGCGCAGGCTCTTCTCGATGCTCTCGATCTTCACGTTGTCGACACGCTCCGAGTTTTGTTTGCGCGCCGCGACGTAGCTGTCGTAGATGCGCTGCAGGTCCGAGGACGAGAGACTGCCGCCCGCCGGGGCTGCAGGTTGAGCAGCGCTGCCCGGGTTCGCTGTCGCCGGCTTGCTTGCGCCGGCCTGCGCAACCGGCGCCGTTGGCGGCGGAGGCGGAGCCTTGGGCTTGCCAGGCGCGAGGCTCATCGTGGCACCGGCGGGTCTGCCCTGTGCGCTGGCCGCGGGCACGGGCGGCAGCGGGTGCGCGAACGGCGAGATGCTGCGTGGTCCGACGGGCGGTCGTGGCGGAGGCGACGGCGGTTTCTTCGCGCCGCTGACGGCGGCGGGCACCGGAGGCATGGCCGGGCCGGACTTCGTCTCCGGCGCGCTCTTGGCCGCCGCGCTTGGCGCCACCGGAAGCGGTGCTGGCGCCGGGTTCAGAGCCGGCGTGGCCGTCGGTGCGGCGCCAGCCTTCGCCGCCTGCTCCGTGCTCGTGCTGCGTTCCACAGCGGCTTCAGCGTCGCGCAGCACGTCCTCGAGCGCGGCGTCCATGTCCGCGTCGATGGCGACGTCCACGTCGCTGCCATACGAGATCTCCGGATCGTTGCCCTCGCGCGCCATCTGATCGCGCAGCTTCTTCGCCTTCAGCACGTCGCGCTGGTACGTGCCCTCCTCGATCTGTCGGGCGATGCGGCGCCAGTACGTGGTGAAGGTTGTGTGGCGCTGCACCAGCTGCTGCAGCCGAAAACGCAGCCCCGTGTTGCGGATCTGCTCGCGTCGCAGCCGCTGCAGGAGATCGTCGACCTCCTTGCGTGCCACGGTCGGCTCCATGCGCTCGAAGCCCGCGAACCACTGCTCATAGAGCAGCTTGAGGCGACGAAGCCGGGTCTCGGCATCGCTCAGCAGGGCCTCGAACTGCTTCTGATCCATCGTCGTATGAGCCGGTCAAACCGTCCGCGCCGTGGCGCAGCTATCGATGCCTACAGGGGTCTCACGCGGAAGTTGTCGAAGGTCAGAGCGGCGTCCCAGTCGTTGATCGCGAAGTGGTCGTGGCCGGGCCCGGCCAGCGGGTCCGGGTCAGTCATGGAGGCCAGCACCTGTCCATCGACCCAAGCCGTAATGGTAGCGCCGCGCCGCAGGATCTTCATATGGTAGCTTCGGCCAGGTACGACTTTGTAGGTGGGCCCGACCACGCGATCGGCGCCGTGCTCGTTCATGCGGGCCAGCACGTTGAGGCTGTTGCGCCAGCCGCCAAAGACCACGACGTAGCTCGTGGCTGTGTAGCTCACGCTCTCCGCTTTGGACACGCCGTCCCCGAACACCTCGACCTTGATGTCGCCATCCGGGCTGTCACTCTTGACGTCGAATTCGATGAGCACGTCGCGCGGCAGCGTGCGCCGCAGCCACAGCGGTTTGTTGCGCGCGCCAGCCACCGTCAGCTGCCCGTCGCGGATCGCGTACGGGCCGCCCGTGTTGTTCCACGCCTCGCCGAGCTCCGGGCGGTTGAAGTTGTCGCTGAAGCCGCTCGGGCCCAGGCCCGGATCACCTTGCGGCATACAGGCAGAGGTCCAGAACACGCACGTCCACAGCCACCCGCTCGCGATCATCGCACGCATCACTTGCCTCGCTTGGTAGGTTTCATGCCGTCGGTGCAGCCGTCCTCGTTGTCGTCCTTGCCCTCGAGCGCTGGGTCGTTCGGGCACAGGTCGTCGACGTCGGGCACGAGATCGTTGTCGTTGTCGGGATCGGGGCAGCCGTCGCTGTCCTGAAAGCCGTCGTGGTCTTCTGCCAGCAGTGGGCACTGATCGCGGTCGTCGGGGATGCCGTCGGCGTCGGCATCCTTGTCGGCGGGCGCCCACAGCACGCCGAGCAGTACGCGGCCGTCGGGAGTGCCCAGGCCGCGGGTCAGGCCGAAGCCGCCGCCGAGCGTGATCGCCAGCTCGCCCACGTGGACACGCGCGCCGAGATCCAACTCGAGGCTCGTCTTCAGCGCGGACTTGAAGTCAGTGGCGCCGCGGGTCTCGAGCAGCAGCAGCACGTCGGGCGCCGGTGGCAGCGGTGCCTTGATCGCCGCGCCGAAGGTGAGCTCGTCGCCGAACACCAGCGGATCGGGGATGAGCACGCTGCCCGCCTGGTTCGTGCGGTAGCGATCGAGCGCAGGCGAGCCGAAGCGATGCCGAAAGCCGACGCTCGCGCCCACCCCCGCACCGAGCAGCTGGAAATCCGCGAGCGCGTTGAGCTCGCTGCGCAGGGCTCGCTCGCCGGCAAACCAGCTGCCGCCGCTGGTGGGCACGACTCCCACGGCCTCGAACGCCAGCCCGGGGCCGTCTCTTGGAGCATCCGGTTTCGTCGAGCTCTCGCCGATCAGGCGGTAGCGTGCAGCCAGTCGGCTGTCGCTCACATTGAGGCCCACGTCAGGCGAGAGCACTGTGTTGTTCAAGCCGCTGATCGGCGCCTGCGCGAGTTGCTGGTACGGGAAAGCAAGCAAGACGGCGGACAGCGCCGCGCGCCCGCCGATACCCACCTCGCCGGTGAGCCAAGTGCTCGTACGCGTGTCCACGCCGCGCAGCGGTGCCACGCTTCCGGCCGGCAGTCGGATCGGGTGCAGCTCGAGCCCGGCGTGCAGCCCGAGAGCGAAGCGCCCGGGTCCCGGCGTGCGCGTGGCCTGCACGCCGAGGAAGCCGTCGCTGCTCGTCGCGGGCGCGAAGCGCTCGACGTCGAGGTCGATGTCGGTCTGCGCCAGTTGCGCCTGCGCCTGCACCGGCGTGTGGAGCGCGAGCCACGCCGCGGCGCAGCACACGCTCCGGGCGAGCGCATGCAGCAGCGGCAGGTGCAGCGACCGCAGCCGAGGACGAGAGCGGCTTTGGGTCGTAAGCATGCGGCGTTTCCCTGGGGCTGGTTGTCGCGCAACTTTGTGCCGGGCTCAAGTTCCAGCGGCCCCGTCGTGTGCGTCGTCGAGTTTCCCGCCCGGCGCGCCAGAACACGCGCGGCCCGCGCTCAAGAATCGCCGAGCACGTGCAGTCGCCGGCCCGTGTTGGCGCTCGGTTGCGCAGCGCTCGGTTGCACGGCGCCCGGCGCGTCGTGGCCACCCTGCGTGGCCACCGCGAGCCCCAGCGCCTGCCACAGCTGCTTGTCGAGCAGCTGCGAGGGCCGCACGTTCGTGAGCGCGGCCAGCATGCTCTCCTTGGCGTGCGGAGCCAGCGTCTGCAGCTCGCCGAGCCAGCGCTTGACCTGCTTGCGCTTGAGCTGCTCCTGCGAGCCGCACAGGTCGCACGGCAAGATCGGAAACTCCATCAGCTGCGCGTAGCGGGCGATCTTGTCCTCGCTCGCGTACAAGAGCGGGCGGATCACCACGTTGCGGCCATCGTCCGAGATCAGCTTGGGCGGCATCGAGCGCAGCGAGCCGGTGAAGAGCAGGTTCAACATCAGCGTTTCGATCGCGTCATCGCGATGGTGGCCCAGCGCGATCTTGGTGCAGCCCAGCTGCTCGGCCACGTTGTAGAGCACGCCGCGGCGCAAGCGCGAGCACAGCGAGCAGTAGGTCTTGCCCTCGGGGATGTTCTGCTTGACCACCGAGTAGGTGTCCTCGTGCACAATGTGGTGCTCCACGTTGTGCGCGCGCAGCCAGCTCGTGAGCGGCGTGCCGTCGTAGCCCGGGTGACCCTGATCCAGGTGCACGGCCAAAAGCGAGAAGCTCACCGGCGCACGCTCGCGCAGGCGCTGCAAGAGCGTGAGCATGCTGTAGCTGTCCTTGCCACCGCTCAGGCACACCATCACGCGGTCGCCATCGGCGAGCAGCGAGAACTCGCCCACGCAGCGTCCGAGGTCGCGTCCCAGCTCGCGCTCCAGGCGTTGTAGCTCGTCGTGCATCGGGCTTACTTGCGGACCCATCGCGGGTCAGTCGCGGATCAGCGAAGCGCGCGCGTGGGCTTCGAGCCCTTCCATGCGTGCCAGCTGTGCGAGCAGGTCACGCTGACCGCGGATCGCCTCGCGGCTGTAGCGAATCAACGAGGTGCGCACGACGAAGTCGTAGACGCCCAGTGGCGAGCCGAAGCGCGCCGCGCCGCCGGTGGGCAGCACGTGGCTGGGCCCCGCAGCGTAGTCACCCGCGGCTTCGGGCGTGTGGTCGCCCATGAACGCTGCGCCCGCCGCACCGATCTGCTCGAGCAGCGCATCCGGATCGCGTACCTGCAGCGACAGATGCTCGGGCGCGAGCAGGTCGGCCACGCGCGCGGCCTCGGCGAGGTCCTTGGCCACGAAGCAGAAGCCGTGGTCTTTCACCGAGGGCGTGGCGATGGCGCGGCGCGGCAGCGCTTCGAGCTGGGTTGCAACTTCGCGACACACGGCGTCGGCCTGTTGGCGGCTGAGCGTGACGAGCAACGGATACGCCGCTTCGTCGTGCTCGGCCTGCGAGAGCAGGTCGGCCGCGATCACGCGCGGATCCGCCACGTCGTCGGCGACCACCAAGATCTCGCTCGGTCCCGCGATGCCATCGATGTCGACGATGCCGTACACCAGGCGCTTGGCGCAGGTGACGTACAGGTTGCCGGGCCCGACGATCTTGTCGACGCGCGCGATACTCTCGGTGCCGTACGCCAGCGCGGCGACCGCTTGCGCGCCGCCCGCATCCACCACCTCGGTCACGCCCGCCAGCTCAGCGGCGGCCAGCACTTCGCCCTCGGGGTTGGGCGTGATCAGCACGATGCGCGGCACGCCCGCGACCTGCGCGGGGATCGCCGTCATCAGCACGGTCGACGGATACCGCGCCTTGCCGCCCGGTGCGTACACGGCCACCGACTTCATCGGTCGCACGCGCTGGCCCAGCTCGATCCCATCCTCGGTGTAGCGGAAGCCCGTGTCCTTCTGGTGCTCGTGGTAACGCCGCACGCGCTCGGCCGCCTTGGCCAGCGCCTGTCGCGAGGCCTCGGACACGCCCTTGGCGCGCTCTCGCCAGTCGTGCATGACCACGCTGTGTTGCTGGCGCTTGTCGAAGCGCAGCGTCAGCTCCTTGAGCGCGCTGTCGCCTTCGTCGCGCACCTTGCGGATGATCTCGCGCACCTGCGGCTCGACGCGCTCCAAGTCGGCGTCGCCGCGCCGCGCCAGCGTCTGCAGCGCCTTTTCGTACTCGGGCTTGCCTTGTTCGTAGATGGTCAGCATGGCGGAACCCACCAAGTGGGTGAGGAGACTTAGCAAAACGCGCCCGTCCGCGCCATCCGCCGCGCCGTTCCACGCGCCGCTCGGCCGTGCCCGGGTACGCAGCCGAGGGTCGCGAGGTTGAAAGCGTGGGCCTGCCCAGGTACACAGCCCCCAGCCATGGCCCAGACGTTCCACGACACCCTCCGCGACCGCCTGCTTCCTTTCGAACCGGCCGAGCCGGGGAAGGCGCGCATCTACGTGTGTGGGCCGACCGTCTACGACTACGCGCACCTGGGGCACGTCCGCTGCTACGTCGTCTACGACGTGCTGGTGCGCCATCTACGCGCCAGCGGCATGGAAGTGAAGTACGTCCGCAACGTCACCGACGTCGACGACAAGATCATCAAGCGTGCGGCCGAGCTGGGCGAATCTCCGCTCGCGCTCGCAGCGCGCTTCACCGAGAGCTACCGCGAGGACCTGCAGCGGGTGTTCTGCCTGCCGCCCGACGTCGAGCCGAAGGTCAGTGAGCATGTGCCCGACATCCTCGCGCTGATCCAGCGCCTGATCGATCAGGGCTCGGCTTACGCGTCGGAAGGCGACGTGTACTTCAGCGTCGCGACCTTCCCCGAATACGGCAAGCTCTCGCACCGCAAGCTCGCCGACATGGAGTTCGGCGCGAGCGGACGGCTCGGCGACGGCGAGGAGCAGAAGAAGCGCCACCCGGCCGACTTCGCGCTCTGGAAGGCGGCCAAGCCGGGCGAGCCCAGCTGGCAGAGCCCGTGGGGAGCGGGCCGTCCCGGCTGGCACATCGAGTGCTCCGCGATGTGCATGCGCCACCTCGGCGACGCGTTCGACTTGCATGGCGGCGGCCTCGATCTGGTCTTCCCGCACCACGAAAACGAGATCGCGCAGTCGGAAGCGGTCACGGGCAAGCCGCTCGCCAAGCTCTGGGTTCACAACGGCTTCATCGAAGTGAACAAGGAGAAGATGAGCAAGAGCCTGGGCAACTTCTTCACCGCGCGCGAATGCTTTCGCCTCGTGGAGCCTGAAGCACTGCGTTACTTCGTGCTCACCACACACTACCGAGCGCCGCTCAGTCTCGACTGGAGCGTGGGCGCGCAGGGCGAGGTCACGGGCTTTCCGCAGATCGAGGAGTGCGAGCGGCGCGTGGAGTACCTGTACACGACGGCTGCGCGCATCACCGCGCTCGCCGCCGACAAGCTCGCGCAAGACGGCACGGTCGAAGCCGAGCTGCGCGACATCCCCGGCAAGCTCTCGGCCGCGCTCGACGAAGACTTGAACATGCCCGCCGCGCTAGCGGTGGTGTCCGAGCTCCTCAAGCGCGCCAACGACTTCGCGGATCTCGCCGCGCGCAAACCGGGCAAGCTGAACGTGCCGACGCTGCGCGCCATCGAGGTCGGTTTGCGGGCGCTGTCCGCGCAGCTCGGCCTGGGTCTCGACGACGGGCCTGCGTTCTTGCGCCGTGTACGCAGCCGTCGCGCACGCGCACGCGGCATGCAGGAGAGCGACGTCGAGGCGAAGATCGTGCAGCGCATCGAAGCGCGCAAGAATCGCGAGTTCGCGCGCGCCGACGAGCTGCGCGCGGAGCTCTCGGCGCTGGGCGTCGAGCTGATGGACAGCCCAGAAGGCACGACCTGGCGCTTGCCCTGACTTGCCCATCAGCTACCTGCGTCGGGGGGGGGGTGTGCGAACAGCTGCGGATGTCCTGCAAGCTACTACCCGCCTTTATTGTCCTTGGCGTCACGCTCGCCGCACGGATATCGTAACGATCTTGGAGACGACGCAGTTCCATGGCTGACGAACCAATTGCGACAGGAACGTTGGCGAAAACGCCGCTGCCGCACTTGCTGGTCTATCTCGATCAGAAGCAGCTGTCGGGCACGCTCGCGATCTGGCCCGATGTGCTCGCCGCAGGCGAGAACCGTCAGGATCGCATCTTGCTGCTCAAGGGTCGGCCGGTCGCCGGTCGCCTGATCGAGCCTGCCAAGACGTTGCGCGAAGGTCTGCTCAAGCTCTTCTACCGCAGCGAAGCTCCGTACGCGTTCTACGAGGCGAACTTGCTCGGCGGTGCCGAGGAGCGGCTCAACGGTCGCGTGGATCCGCTCTCGCTGATCACCGAGTCACTGCGCTCCACCGCGCGCGACGAAGTGGTGGCCGACGTGTTGCGGCGCGTGGGCGAGACGCGCCTGCGCATTGCGCCCAAGGTCGATCTCAACCGCTTCGAGCTGATCCCAGAGGAGCGCGCGCTGGTCGAGCTGATGATGGCCGAGCCAGCGAGTACCCGCGCCCTCATCGAGGGTTCAGGGTTGCCGAAAGCGCGCGGTGAACGACTGGTGTATCTGCTGCTCATCAGCAAGAGCGCTGCGCCCTACGAGGAGCCCGCTGCGGCGCGTGCAGGCGCACCCGCTGCACCCGCGCCCGCACCTGCCGCACCGGCTGCACCCGCGGCGTCTGCCGCGCTCGGGGTCTCCACGCCCGTGCCCGTCGCCGGCGGACCCGTCAGCAGCCTGCCGCCGATCGTGGGCTACTCGAAGCCTCCGGCCAGTCGCCTGGAGCGTCTCACGGAGATCCCACCGCCGCCCGACGACCTCAGCCCCGAGCTGCGCGAACGCTGGCAGAAGGTGGTCACGCGCGGGCGCCTGATGGAGAACCAGACCTACTTCGAGATGCTCGGCGTCGACAAGAAGGCCACATCTCCCGATGCCAAGACCGAGTTCTTCAAGCTCGCCAAGGAATGGCATCCCGATCGCTTACCGGCCGAGCTTTCGCCGCTGCGGCCGTTCGTCGAGATCATCTTCGCGTACATGAACGAGGCGCAGAAGATCCTGAGCGACGAGGAGCAGCGCCTTTCGTACTTGCGCACGGTGCGCGAGGGCGGCGGCACGCCCGCAGCCGAGAAGCTCATGCAGGCGATCCTCGACAGCGCGCTGTCGTACGAGCGCGTGCTGGTGTTCGCACGCAAGCATCAGTACGACGAAGCGCTGGAGCTGCTGAACAAGATCTTGGCGGTGACCAAGGACGAGCCGGACTACCACGCCATGCTCGGCTGGCTGCTGATGATGAAGCACACCGGGGCCGATGCGCCCACAGCCAAGATGTTCGAAGCGTTCGATCGTGCCATCGAGCTGTACGAGGACCACGAGAAGGCGCAGCTCTACAAGGCGCAGCTGCTCAAGCGCATGGGACGTCACACCGAGGCCATGCGTCACTACAGGAAGGTCGTGTCGATCAACCCGGGCAATCTCGACGCAGCGCGCGAGGTGCGCGTGGCGCAGATGCGCGACGACAAGCAGGCACCGAGCAGCGCCAAGAGCGCTGCCGCGGGTCTGTTCGGCAAGCTGCTGGGCGGCGACAAAGACGACAAGTCGAAGAAGAAGAAGAAGTGAGTCGGTAGGTCTGGCGGGCGCCGCTGCCGGGCGCCAGCTTCGTCGGTTCACGGCGGCCAAGCGCGCGACAACACGAGCCCCATCGCCGGCACGCGGCCTGCAACGCCCGGGTGCATGCATGCACTCACGACGACCGATGATCCCAGGCTTGGCCCGCGCGAGCGCCTAGTCATGCACGGCAGCGCCTCGCTCAGCGACGTCGACCTGATCGCGATCGTGCTCGGGACCGGTTCCAGTGCCGAGCCGGTGGGCGTGGTCGCCGCACGGCTGCTCGAGCGCGCCGGCGGGTTGCATGGCCTCTCGCGGCTGAGCGGTGCCGAGCTGGAAGCGCAGGTCGGCATTGGGGTCACCAAGGCCTGCCGGCTGCGGGCTGCGGCCGAGCTCGGCGCACGGCTCTGCGCCCGTCCACTCACCCGCGAGCGCCCGATCACCTGCAGCCGCGACATCGACGCCGCGCTGCGGCCGCGCCTCAGCGGCGCCGAGCGTGAGCACTTCATCGCCGTCGCCCTTGATGCCAAGAACCACCCGTTGGCGCAGCTCGAAATCGGCGTGGGCGGGCTGCTCGCCTGTTGCATCTCCCCGGCCGACGTCTTTCGGCCGCTGCTGCGCGAGGCCGCTGCCAGCACGATCTTCGCCCACAATCACCCCAGCGGGGACCCGACCCCCAGTGACCAGGATCTCGCCATCACCGAGCGGCTCACCCAGGCGGGCGATCTGCTGGGGATTCGGGTGCTCGATCACCTGGTTTTGGGCGCGAGCGGCTACTTCAGCTTCCTGGACGCAGGCCTCTTGCCGGCCCGTCCCAAGGCACCAGCCTGAGGGCCATAGACCGTCTGGCTCACACACAGGCTTGACACGTCCGCCCCTGCATGCTTTGGTCCGCCTCCCGGAATTTCCGACCTCGCAGGAGTGTCTCCGTGAAACGCACTTATCAGCCCCATCGCACGCGTCGGCTCCGTACCCATGGCTTCCGTGCTCGGATGAAGTCGGCCAACGGCCGTAAGGTCTTGAGCAACCGTCGCCGCAAGGGACGCCAACGTCTGGCGGTCTCGGTTTACAAGAAGTAGCAGCCCAGCGCAGCGACCTGCCCCGGTCCGTTGCGTTGGTCGCGTGGGTCGTACTGACCGCACGTGGTCCCGACGCAGGGTAGGGCAGAGCGAGGTGCGTGATGACCGCTCCGTCCGCAGCGTTGGCGAGTAGCTCGCAGCCCGACCAGCGCTTCCCCAAGCAAGCGCGGCTACGGCGTCGCAGCGAGTTCCTGCGTGTGCAGGGCGAAGGCCGGCGTCTGCACACGCCACACTTCGTCGTGCTGCTCATGCCGGGCCGTCCGCAGCGCTTTGGTGTGACGGTCGGGAAGCGAATTGGCTGCGCCGTGAAGCGCAATCGCATCAAACGCGTGGCGCGCGAGCTGTTCCGGCGCGAAAAAGCGCTCTTCCCGGCCGATTGTGAGGTCGTTCTCGTGGCCCGAACCGGGGCGGAGCGACTAGATTACGGGGCCGTCAAGGCCGAGCTCGAGCGCGCGCAGGCGTCGCTGGCTCGGCTGCTCGCCGGTGGGCCCCGGCCAGCGCGCGGCGACGGCCGCGATCATGGCCTCCGTGATGGCCTCCGTGATGGCAAGCGCACCGACCCACGATGAACCCATGATGGCGCACCTCTTGCTCTTGCTGATCCGCCTCTACCAGCGCGTGCTGTCGCCGCTGGTCGGGCCGGTGTGTCGCTTCGACCCGAGCTGCTCGCGCTACGCGGCCAGCTGCATCGAGCGCTTCGGCGCGCTGCGCGGCAGCTGGCTCGGCCTCTTGCGCGTGCTGCGCTGCAACCCGCTGCATCCTGGCGGCCTCGACCTCCCACCGACCTCCCTAGGCGAGTCGCACGGCGCGCCGGGTCGGCTCTCGCGATCCACGGCGTGCTCGCACGCCCACGCGGCTAGCGCCTGTGCGGCCCCGTCTTCGCTCCGCGTCCGGAGCCCGCAGTCACGTCCATGAAGAGAAATTCGCTCTGGTTTTACGCAGTCGTGATCGGCCTCGCGCTCGCGGTGCCGCGCATCCTCAACCTCTCGGACAAGAAGCAGGCGGCTTCCAAGGCCGCACGTGCGAAGGACGGCGATCGCATCGCTGCGCCCGAGCCGGCCACGATCGGCGTCGCTGCGCCGGGTGCCGCGGCGGGTTCGGCGCTCGCCAAACCCCTCGCCGAGCTGCCCGAGAGTTTCGGCACGCTCAGCACCGATCGCTTCCGCGCGCGTGTCTCGAGTCTGACCGGTGGCTTGCAGAGCTTCGAGCTGCGCGATGCGAGCTTCCAGACGCACGGCAAGCCGCTCAACATCGTCACCACCTCGCGGCCCGAGTACTACCCGCTCACCTCGCGCATCGAGGGCGCGGCCATCGACACCGGCGCGGGCTGGCAGCTGGAACAGCTGTCGGACACGCTGGTGCGTCTGCACACGCAGGCCGATGGCGTGGCCGTCGAACGCAAGCTCGAAGCAGGCAAGGGCCCTTATCAGATCTGGGTCACCACCACGCTCGCCAACCGTGGCAGCGCGCCGCGCAAGCTCAAGCTTTCCGAGCTCACGTTCCACTACGTTGCACGCGCCGATGAAAGCGGCGGCATCCCACTTCTGCCCGCGCGTTCGAGCGCCATGAGCAGCGGGCTGTGCGACCACGGTGATGAGTTCGAGCGCATCGACCGCAAGAAGCTCGAAGAGCCCAAGCACTGGCCCGGCCCGGTGCGCTTCGCAGGCATCGACAATGTCTACTTCCTCAACGCCATCGTCTCGGCCGACGACAGCGCACGCGGCTGCGCGCTCGAGGGCAACGATCGCGGGCTCGATTCCGACGGAAAGCCGATCGGCACCCTGATCGCCGCGCGCCTCACGCACGACGAGCTCGTGGTGCAGCCCGGCCAGTCGCGCACCGTGCGCGTGCTCGCGTACCTCGGCCCCAAGACGCCGGAGGAGCTGGCGCGCGTCGGTCACTCGCTGCGCAAGGCCATCAACAGCGGCTTCTTCACCTCGGTCGCCGACGTGCTCACGTGGCTCTTGCAGAAGATCCACAGCGGCGTCGGCAACTGGGGCGTCGCCATCATCCTTTTGACCTTCCTCGTGAAGCTCGTGCTCTATCCGCTGACCCACAAGCAGATGGAGTCGATGGCGAAGATGAAGGAGCTCAAGCCGGAGATGGACCGGATCAACGAGCTCTACGCCGACGACCGCGAGAAGAAGGGTGCGGCCGTCATGGAGCTGTACCGCAAGCGGGGCGTGAACCCGATGGCGGGCTGCTTCCCGGTCGTGTTGCAGCTGCCGATCTGGTTCTCGCTCTACGCCTCGCTGTCGTCGAACATCCAGCTCTTCCATGCGCCGTTCGCGCTGTGGTGGCACGACCTGTCGTCGCCCGACCCGTATTTCGTGCTGCCACTGTGCCTGGGCGTGCTGATGTTCGTGCAGCAGAAGCTGGCGCCCCCCGCGGGCACCGATCCGATGCAGGCCAAGATGATGCTCTACATGATGCCCACCATGATCACGAGCTTCATGCTTTTCTTGCCAGCCGGTTTGTGTTTATACATGTTCACCAACTCTGCGCTGAGCATCTTGCAACAGCGTGTCATCGAAGCCCGTCTGAAGAAGCGTCCCCCTGGATCGCCACAATCTCCTGCAACTTCATTAGCCGCGGTCGCCCAGGACGCCGACAAAGACACACACGCTTCGAAATCCAATCCCGCCCCACAGAGGTTGCGCCGTGGCCGAAAATAGAAAACCACCCGAGCTGGATGGTGCCCTGATCCTCGACACGCAGGACACCCAGGAGCGTAACGACGCTCCCGGGCTCGATCACGACTCGTCCGATTACTCCGATTACAAGGCCGACGACGACTTCGACGCCGCACCGGTCGCCCCCCGCCGTGACGCCCCGCCGCTCAATCCCGAGGACCTGCACGAAGACGGCAAGGCCGAGCTCTCCATGGAGATGCTGGTCGAGATCTTGAAGCGCATGTCGCTCAACGTCGACGTCCAGATCCGCGAGGATGGCGACGAGGTCGTGCTCGACCTCACCGGCGAAGACGCAGGCCGGGTGATCGGCAAGAAGGGCCAGACCCTCGACGCGCTGCAGTTCCTGATCAACAAGATCGTCAACCGCTTCCCCGAGAGTCGCCGGCACATCGTGCTCGACTCGGGCGACTACCGCTTGCGTCGCGAGAACGGCCTGGTGTCCATGGCGCGGCGCGAAGCCAAGCGCGCCGTGCAGCAGAGCCGCATCATCACGCTCGAGCCCATGTCGCCGCGCGATCGTCGCGTCATCCACCTCTCGCTCGCCAAGTTCCCTGGCGTGAGCACGCGCTCCGACGGTCAGGGCACCGAGCGTCGCGTGCGCATCATTCCCGCGCGTCAGCAGCGCGGGGAACGTCAGCCGCGTCGCGAGCGCCCGCCGCAGTGAGAGTCGTGCGCCGCGTTCGCTCCGCCCACACCGCCCGCTGAACTGCAACGCACGGCCCGCCGCCGTGGCGTTGCCACGCGACGCGGCACCACCCATGTTTGCAGCGCACGGCGCCGCAGGCGCGTGCGTGCTCGAGAGCTGTCCAGAAATCGGCGCAGAGCGAGCGCGCCCGCAGAAAGAACCGCAGGAATACTCGTGTGTTTCGAGGATTCTTTCGAGGACGTAAGCCGCTATGAGCCGTTTCTGGACAGCTCTTCAGCGGCAGACCGAGAGCGTCGGCGAATCGGCTTGGCAGCTCGTGCCGCTGGCCTGCGCGCACAGGCCGCTGTTGCTCGTGCAGTCGTAGCGACAGACGTGCGACGAGCAGGCCATCGGAACCACGCCCAGCGCGCCGCCGAGATCGACCGCGCTGCAGCTCTCGCCACCGCCCGGGTCGACCGCACACGGCCCATTCTCGTACGAGCCGCGTGGCCGGCAGATGCCGTCGGCGTACACACCGGTGCGACACACCTGCGTGGCGTCGAAGCTGATGCAGCTGTCAGGTTGACCCGCGCCCAGGTCTGGCGTGCACTTGATGTAGCACTTTCCTTGCTCGCAGGTCAGCGGCTGCTTGGTGTCGTCGTCGTTGCCGCAGGCGCTGTTCACGCATGGTCCGCCTGCGAAGCTGCCCTTCACGAGGCAGACGTCCTGCGTGTAGTAGCCGTGGGCGCAGACGTAGCTCGGATCGAGGCTCGCGCAGCGGTCCTCGTTGGCTGCCGTGGTCGGATCGTCGGGCGTGCACTGGGCGTAGCAGCTGCTTGCGAAGCTCACGGGGTTGGTCAGGCAGCTCATCATGCCGATCGCCGACTTCTCGCACAGCCCGACGCTGCAGGGCGCGCCCGGGAACGAGCCCGTGGGCAAGCAGGCGTTCTCGTGTGCTGGCCAGATACCCGGGTCGAAGCACGCACTGGCGCCGCTGCACGGGCTGCTTCCGCTGCATGAGGGAACGCAGAGCTTGCCAGCCTCGAGCGAGCAGGTCAGGGCGGGGTCCTGGGTTTGGCACAACGCCTGACCGTAGCCGGGCCACTTGCCCGTCTCGTCGCACTGCAGGAAGCACACGTTGCGACGGCAGGTCAGGTTGAGAGCCGGATCACCGCCGAGCACCTGCGCGCAGCTGTTGCTCGCATCGCAAGGCCCGCCCGGGAAGCTGCCGGCAGGCAGGCACACGTTGTGGTCCTTGTACACGCCGAAGGCGCAGGCCAGGCCGAGAGCCGAGCAGTCGCTGCGCGAGCTGCAGGTCAAGAGGCAGGTTCCGTTCTCGCAGGCCATCGGCAGACCATTCTCGGAGCCGCAGTTGCTGGCGGGTCCGCAGGGGCCGCCCGCGAACGAGCCGACCGGCAAGCACACGTCGTCGCTCGGGAACGCCGCGCTGGTCGTACGCCGGGCGCACGCCATGTTGCTGTCGAGACCCGAGCAATACGCGTCGTTCTTGCCCGGCGTCACACCCGGCACGTTGTCGCTGCAGTCGAGCAAGCACAGGTCCAGCGTGGCCTCGCATGACACGGGCAGCTTGCGGCCGCCGCCGACGTCGACTGGCTTGCAGGACTGGCCGGTGGCGCATGGGCCGCCGACGAACGTACCCTTCGGTTGGCACTCGCTCACGCCGCCGCCTCGCGTCGCGCAAGCTGTTTGCGCGTCGATCGCGGCGCACGCCGTGTTGCCGCCGACGCTGCATTCTGGGACGCAAACGTTCTTGTCGCAGACCATCGGCACGCTCTGCCCTTTGCCCAGCGAGACCGAGTCGCAAGGACTGGGCGTCGTGGTGCGACAGCTGCTGCCTGGATACGAGCCCGTCGGCAGGCAGACGGGCGTCGGCCCCTTGGCGTAGCACTGCAGCTGCGAGTTGATGTCCGAGCAGCTCTGGCCCTTGGTCACGGGGCACTTCGGCATGCACTGTCCGCCCGCGCCACCCACGCAGCCGAGCGAGCCGTCCGCGCACTGGCCCTTGCTGTCACAGGTGGGAGGCGGCTCGCACACGTGGCTCTTGCACAACGAGCCTGCCGGGCACTGCTCGCTGTTGTTGCAGATCGGGGTCGAGCAGAAACCGGTGTGCACCGGGTCGGCCGCCAGCGGCTGGCAGACGTCGCCATGCTGCACGTTGCAGCTGACGGGGGTTTGGGGGTCGCAGCTGTGCACGCAGTACCCGCCCGCCGCGACCGTGCCCGAGGGATCGGGGTAGCAGATATCGTGCGTCTGACTGGCGTTGCAGGCGTCCTTGGCCTTCGGATCGCAGGCGTCGACCACGCAGGCGCCGCTCGCCGCGTCGCACTTGCTGCCGGCGGTGCAGGCATTGCTCAGCGTGCACGAGGGCATGCACACGCCCACGTCGCCAGAGTAGACGGGCTGGCAGTGGTAGTCGTTGCCGGCGCGACAGGCGGCGTGTCGGTCGCACGTGGCCAGGCACATCGAGAGCGTCGAGCTCACCGCGTAGCACAGCGAGCCGACCGGGCAGGGATGCTGCGCATCGCAGTCGACCACCGTGCAGTAGCCGCTGGGCAGCATGCTCGACTGTGCGCACGTCGTGCTGCCGACGCAGTCCGTGTTCGAATTGCATGCCGCGCCGACCGCGCCCGGCAAGGCGCCCGGGTCGAGCACGCACGCGCCGCCTACGAGCTTCGCGCTGGGTCCGCACGGGTTGCCGCCGTCGCGCGCCGAGCCATCCGCCTGTACGCCGGCGTCACCGGCGACGACGCAGTTACCGTTGACGCTCAGCGTTCCAGGTGCGCAGGTGCTGGCGCTCGTGCAGCCAGCGAGTCCGCCGCCAACCACACACGCAAACCAGCACACCCACAGGCCACGCGACGCCAGGTTCATCGGGAGCTTCCTTCCAGCCAGTGACTGCTCGAGTGTGCCGGGGCCTGCGCGAAAAGTCATGGCGGGAGGTTAGAGGGCGTTTGCCGGTTCGCGCGCATAGACCACCACGCTGCGCTCGGCCCCGTGGCTCGGCAGGCGGTAGTGCGTGGCCTGGCCTCGAGCGCTGCCCGCCGGTGCGGCGGGAGCCTGTGCGGCGGCCAGCAGCAAGAGCACGCGCGGGGCGAGCTGGCTGCCTGCCCGCACCCACACCTCGGGTGCGAAGGTCGCCCGGGACATCGCGACGTCGAACGGCCCGAAAGAGACCTGCGGCGCCTCGACGTTCAGCTTGGCCTCGAGCACCTGCGCGCGACCGACCAGGTCGAGGGACCCGATCGCCGTGCGCAGGAACGCCACACGCTTGCGCAGCGGCTCGACCAGCACCGCACGCAGATCGGGTCGCAAGAGCAAGAGCGGCAGACACGGCGAGCCCGCGCCGGAGCCCACGTCGACCACGCGGCTGTCACGACCCACGAGCTCGAGCTCCGCGAGCACGAGCGCATCCGCGAGCAACACCTCGACCTGCGCCGCGGCATCGCGTGCCGCCGTGAGGTCGAGCTTACGGTTCCAGGTGGCCACCAGCGCGACGTAGCGCCCGAGCGGCTCGCGGGCGTGCGCCGGCAGCTCGCGCTGCAGCGCTGCGGCGAGCGCGTCGATGCGCATCAAGTCTTTGTCGAACGAGAAGTCCGCCGCCACGCCGTGCTTTTAGCCAGCCTTGCGCGGACTGTCGAGCAGGCCGGCCCCGCTCGCCACTTGGTTGCCAGCTTTTCGCTCGCACGGCACGCTGCAGGCATGAGCGAGCCCGTCCCCGGCTTGAGCGATGTGTTGCGCAGCCTCTACGGCCGGCAGGTCTCCGGCACGACCCACGCGCTGCGTGGCGAGGCGTCCACGCGCCGCTACCACCGCTTCAGTGTGACCGAGCCCGCGAGCCTGGCGACCGACTTACCCCGCTCGCTCATCGTGATGCAGTTGCCGAATGACGCCGACAACGCGTCCGCGTCGCGCGATCAGGCGCGGGCGTTCATCGATGTGCAGCGCTTGCTGCGCGGCCGCGGCGTGCCTGTCCCGACGATCCATCTGGCGGACCTCGAGCTGGGACTGCTCTTGCTCGAAGACCTCGGCGAACAGACCTTCGAAGCACGGCTGCGCAGCTTGCCGCGAGCGCGGTGGCGCGGTTGCTACGAGCTGGCGATCGATCTGCTCGCGGACATGCACGCCGCTTGCGAGCCGCCGCGCGAGTCGAGCGAGTGCATCGCTTACGGCCGGCGCTTCGACGAAAAGCTCCTGCGCTGGGAGCTCGATCACTTCCGGCAGTGGGGCCTCGAAGCGCCGCATGGCGAGCTCGCAGCGACAGCGCGCGCGCAGCTCGATGCGCAGTTCGACGCGCTCACGCAGACCCTGCTCGCGTTGCCGGTCGGCTTCGTTCACCGCGACTACCAGTCGCGCAATCTGATGTGGGCACCGGGCGAGCGCCTGGTCGTGATCGATTTCCAGGATGCGCTGCTCGGGCCGCGGCCCTACGATCTGGTGGCGCTGCTCTGCGATTCCTACGTCGACCTCGATGCGCAGCTGCAGCTCGCCATGCTGGAGCGCTACGCCCAGCGCCGTGGCTTGTCGCGCGCCGACAGCGCCGAGCTGCAGCGCGGCTTTCACCTCGTGGCCGTGCAGCGCAAGCTCAAGGACGCCGGGCGCTTCGTCTTCATCGATCGCGTGCGCAAGAACCCGAGCTTTCTGCAGCATTACCCGCAGAGTCTGCGCTACGTGGGCCGGGCCTTGGCCGCGCTGCCCGAGCTCCAAGAGCTGTCCAAGCTACTGGCTCGCACGCTGCCCGGCTTCCCCGACGCAGCGCAGGTCCCGGCAGCCATCTCGTGAGCTGCCACACCGCTTTCTTCGCGTGACCGTGAAGAAAGCCGTGAAACGCGCTCGTGGGATGGCTTGCTACACGACCCCACACGACTGGCTCGCGGAATAATCACACGGTTCGGTGGTTTCCGGAGTACTTGCCCTGCCGGGCTCCGCTAGTAGACTCCCGCAGCTCATGAGCCGTATCGCACTTGCCGTCGCGCTCCTGTCCGCAGCCAGCTTCTGGCCTGCGGCGGCGCACGCGCACGCGCCGCAAGGCGGCACAGCGTCGCCGCTGACGGCGGCGCGCTCCGGCACGCGCTCCGGCACGCATGGCCAGCGCCCTCAGATGTGCTCGCAATCTTCCGCGCTCTTGTCCACGCAGGTCGTCACGCGCACCGTCAGCGCGCCCGTGCCCGCCGCACCCGTCGACGACGACGTGCCCTGGTGCGTCACCCAGAACGACCCGCGCTGCTCGCCGATCCACCAGGGCTCGCTGCCCTCGCAGGTCAGCGTTCAGGCCAAGCTCTCTTCCGTCGCTCCGCTGGTCGTCCCGCTGCCTCGCGCGCGGGAGCTGCTCGCGGAGCCACTGCCGTCGCAACCCGGGCAAGCTCGTGCCGGTGAGCACTCTCGCCTCGAACGCCCGCCGCGCTCGGGCCGGTGAGGTGTTTGCGTGCTCGATCACCGGTGAACCGGTGAGCCAGTGACCTGGTGATCGCGCGCGCACGCGTCTCGCCTTGCGACCTCCACCACGTTTCGTTTTTCGTTTCGCACCCAGTTACATACCCGCCGAGCAGCCTGCGGCTCTCGGCTAGATACCCGCCGAGCAGCCTGCGGCTCTCGGCTAGTAAGTGGCCCGCGCGTGAGCGTCCGGGACCGCCAGGAGACACTGTCATGAGTAAGGGATCTGCACTCGTATCCATCATATTCGCGTTCGTCTGCGGCATCGTCATCGGCAACATCACCTCGAACAAGTCCGGTGGTAGTGACGAAGCGACGGCCGCCAACGAAGCGGGCGCGGCCGAAGGCAAGCCAGGCGCAGCACCGGCTGCTCCCGACGACGGCATCGAGCGCTACCAGGTGCCCGTCACGGCTGCCCAGCCGGTGAAGGGCCCCGCGGACGCGCTCGTGACCATCGTCGCGGTCAGCGACTTCCAGTGCCCATTCTGCAGCCGCGTCGAACCCACGATCACGCAGCTCCTGCAGGACTACAAGGGCAAGTTGCGCGTGGTGTGGCGTAACAATCCGTTGCCGTTCCACCAGAATGCGGAGCCGGCTGCCCAGCTCGCCATGGAAGCCATGGCGCAGGGCGGCAGCGACAAGTTCTGGGCCATGCACGACAAGCTCTTCAGCAACCAGCAAGCGCTCGAGCGCACCAACCTCGAGAGCTACGCCACGGAGCTCGGCCTCGACATCAACAAGGTGAAGGGCGCGCTCGACAACCACACGCACAAGGCCCAGATCGAGGGCGATCAAGCGATCGCCGCCAAGCTCGGCGCGCGTGGCACACCGGCGTTCTTCATCAACGGTCGCTTCCTGTCGGGTGCACAGCCGATCGACGCGTTCAAGACCGTGATCGACGACGAGCTCAAGCGCGCCGACAAGCTCATCAAGAGCGGCATCGCGAAGAACCAGATCTACGGTGCGCTCACCAAGAACGCGCTCACTGCTGCGAAGGCGCCCGAGGCGGCCAAGCCCGAGGCACCGCGTCGTCAGCCCGATCCGAAGGCCGTGTACAAGGTCCCCGTGGGCAGCTCGCCTGCCAAGGGTGCCGCGGACGCGCTCGTGACGATCGTCGCGTTCAGCGATTTCCAGTGTCCGTTCTGCAGTCGCGTCGTCCCCACGCTCAAGCAGATCGAGGACACCTACGGCAAGGACGTGCGCATCGTGTTCAAGCAGAACCCGCTGCCCTTCCACCAGAACGCCGGCCCCGCGGCCGAGTTCGCGCTCGAAGCCCAGGACGAAGGCAAGTTCTGGCAGGCGCATGACAAGCTCTTCGCGAGCCAGCAAGCGCTCGAGCGCCCGGCGCTCGAAGGCTACGCCAAGGACCTCGGCTTGAACGTCGCCAAGCTGAAGACGGCGCTCGACACCAACAAGCACAAGGCCGTGATCGACGCCGATCAGCAGCTGGCACGCACGCTCGGTGCCGCCGGTACGCCTTCGTTCTTCATCAACGGTCGCAGCCTGCGTGGCGCGCAGCCGTTCGAGGCCTTCAAGGCCGTGATCGACGAAGAGATGGCGAAGGCCAAGCAGCTGGTGGCGGCGGGCACGCCGAAGAATCAGGTGTACGCCAAGATCATCGAGAACGGCGCGAGCGAGCCGAAGTTCATCGATGCCCCGAACGCTCCGTCGCCGGCTGCGCAGCCCGAGCCGGATGCCGACAAGGTCTACCAGATCGCGGCCGCCGCGAAGTCGCCGGTGAAGGGCGCTGCCAACGCCAAGGTGACGATCGTGCAGTTCAGCGACTTCCAGTGCCCGTTCTGCAGCCGCGTCGAGCCGACCGTAAAGCAGGTCATGGAGACCTACGGCTCGAAGGTCAAGGTCGTGTGGCGAAACTACCCGCTGCCGTTCCACCAGAACGCGATGCCCGCCGCGGAAGCTGCGGAAGAAGTGTTCCAGCAGGGCGGCAACGACAAGTTCTGGAAGTTCCACGAGCTGCTCTTCAGCAACCAGCAGACGCTCGGTCGTCCGGACCTCGAGAAGTTCGCCGAGCAGGTCGGCGGCATCAACATGGCCAAGTTCAAGGCCTCGCTCGACAGCGACAAGAACAAGGCCACTGTGCAGGCCGACATCGACGCGGTCGAGAAGTCGGGCGCGCGCATCGGTACGCCGTCGTTCTTCATCAACGGCAAGCTCTTGCAGGGCGCCCAGCCGTTCGAGGCCTTCAAGGCCGCGATCGACAAGGCGCTGGCGGAAGCGAAGTGAACGGCTGAGCGAGCGGCACGCGCTGCTCGTGGAAGCTGACCTCTGAAGCAGGGGGCCCTTAGCGGGGTCCCCTGTTTTGCTTTAAGTGGCGTGTGCAGCTGATGGCGGCGCAGTTGTGAGCGTGGTGTGTTGCACGCGTGGCTGGCGCAACGCCGTCGCGGCGGGGGGTTGCGATTTGGGCCCGACGCGGTACCGCCAGGGCGCGCGGCCGGCCTCGCGGCGGCTGCACACCGCGTATGCCAATGATCAGCTGCGAAGCGGTTGCAGCCGGCGCGCCAAGCAGGGACCCACCACGTCGGGCCCAGATCGCAACCCCCGCCGCGACGGCTTGGGTCGAGGTGTGTTTGGGGGCGCGATCCGGACCGACTTCGGCTGGGGCTGCGAGCCGCTGTGCCACGCGGCTTGGCGGCTGAGTCTGGTACCATCCGCAGCCTATGAACCCCACGAAATCGTCG
>DASVHQ010000148.1:0-7655 GCA_036382515.1 Polyangiales bacterium
CCTACGCATCGCCGGTGTCGTTACCTTCACCGTCGCAAGGCTGGCTTCCAGCGTGGGCGGGCTCGCCCTTCGCCGGGCGGGTTTCGCACCCGCGGGACAGCAGACGAAGTTTCATGGATTCATCGCAGCCTCCAATCCTCCTCGACCAGCATTTCCTGGTCGCACAATGCGGACTACCGCCCCGGGTGCAGAGCTGCCGCGAACTCGGCGAGCTGTTCATGCGAATCGGTGGCGTCTGACCCGCCACGACCAGTTACACCTACGACCCACCCAGCGTGTTCTTTGGCGCGGACCCGGTGTCGACTCGGGCGCGGGCGGGCGATCAGCGGGCCGGGTTGATGCTCACACTCGGCCTCATCTTGGATCTATGAGCGCGACCATGCCGTGCATGCAGCTGTCGACACGCTCGACATCGTGCGCCCCGTGCCCGGGACGAGCTGGGACGAAGACGACCTTGCCGATGATTCTCTGGCGCTCACGAGCCTTGGCCCTGGCAGTCGCCTGGCTGGTCACTGGCTGTTCGTTCGCGCTCGTGAACACCGTCCCGGCCGGGCACGAGCGCATGGCCAGCTTCGAGTGTACCGAGAGCAGGTTGGCGCCCGCGCTCGATACGGTGGCTGCCGTGGCGGGACCCGAGGCAGCTCTGTTTGCAGCCCGAAACCAGGAGGGCTCAGTGCAGACGGTCGTCCTGGCCTGGATGGCAGGGATCGCTGCGGTGGCAACCATAGCAACATCGGCCGTGTACGGTTTCGCCGCCACATCGGAGTGCGCACGCCTGTCGGCGGCTCGTAGGCAAGCTCGGGGTGCGCTCAGAGCTCGCGAACGCGATCCCGTATCCGTTGCAGCAGCGCCTCAGCCTTAGACAGTCCCAGGTCCAGCACGAGGCTCACGAAGTGTTGGTCGTGACCTGAAGCCGTCGCCGTGACGACCTTCGGCTTCGGTCCAGGCTTGCCCGCGGGCGCGCCCTTCTTCTTGGCGTTCGCCCGCGCGGTGTAGACCTGCGCAACAGACAGCTTGATGCCCGCGGCCTTCCCCTGCTTGACCAAGTCCTTGGCCGACGTCGTCGCCGGCTGGCTGCGGATCCACGCGCTTTTGTTGGTCTTGGGTGCTGTGGGCTTCGACACGGTTTTCTTTTTCGCTTTCGGCATCCCGGGATCTCAGCAGTACCCGCGGGACAACGTCAAGATCGTTGCGAACCTGGTCAATCCCACGGCACGCCGGCACGCTTCATCACGGGCACCACCAGCCAGCAGGCCGCGGTGCAGGCTGCCCCGACCAGAACGAGCGCGTTGAACCCGGCACTGGCGCTGCCGAGTGTGAGGCCGAGCGACTCGTACCAACCACCGCCCAAGTACATTGCGGCGCTCAAGGCCGTGTTGCACACGGCCATCAAGATGGCGAACGTCGTGCCTGCCGATGCGATCGGGCAGGCGCGCGCTGCGAGGTCCATCGTCACCAGCATGCCCAATTGGTACGTAAACCCGAAGACGATGTTGGCGGCGACGGCGGACACGCGATCGATCATGAAGAGGTACGCGAGGGTCGATGCGATGCCCGTGAGGATCGAGATGTGCAAGAGCTTCCCGAAGGCGATTCTCCGGCAGATGAAGCCGTAGAGCACGCATGCGCCAACCTCGGCGACCGCCTGGACTGAGACCAACGCGCCGTAGAACTGCTGGGAGAATCCCAGCTCCTCCGTCGAATAGGTCTGCAGAACGCTGCGCGTGAACGGGTTGAAGTTCCACAAGAACAGAAATGCGGCCACCGCTGCGAGGATGGCCACTCGGTTGCCAACTCGCAGCTCGCTCAGCGCCGTCCGGAGGTTGTCCGTAGGGCGATCGCGCCCGCGCGGTTCGCGATAGACGGCCAGCACGAGCGCGAACGAGGCGAAACCGAACACCGCGCACAGCCCAAAGGCGGTCGAAAGGCCCTTGCGCTCGGCCAACCATCCGCCGAGCAGACCGGCCAAGACGGTGGCCAGCGAGTTCGCGCCCCACTGCACGGCCTGGATGCGGCCGGTGAGTCCACGTGGATTGCCCTGCTCGACGGCGACGGCATCGATGACGACATCGGAAAACGCGATCGCAACGCCGACGCTCAGCAAGAGCCAACGGCCGGGCAAGACCGCGTTGGCATTCCCCCATGACATCGCAAGCGCAGCGAAGCCGAGCCCACAGGCCGCGGTGGACACCACCAAGTACCACCAGCGGTGCTTGCCAAAGAGCGGGAAGAAATCGCTGAGCGCACCGTAGGCAGGCTTGAGCGACCAGGCCAAGCCGATGACGCCGAGGTACGTTCCGATGTCGGCAGTGCGGAGGCCCAGCGTGCGCAGCGAAGTCTGCAGCGGCTGCGACGGCAGGCACTCGGTCGGCTCGACGACACCTTGAACGAAGTAAAGCCCGCCGAACAGCAGCAGTAGCCGCAGGTCCTCGCGGCGAGAGCTACGCGTGGGGGTTGAGCCAGTCATCGACGCTGGTGCGCGCTTGGGCGACGCAAAGCGATCATCCGCGCTGGCCGGCGCTGGTGTCCACTGCAGTCGTAATAGCCGACCGGAAAAATGCCGCGCTCGGTGGCGAGCTCGAGCGAGTGTTGGGCGAGGTTCGTGGGTGGTATTGGAGCGCGGCCCCCGTGTTCGTGTAACATGAGTCGCTGGTGCTGGCTCGATGAACACGCCCCACATCCAAGCCGATGACTGGCGAACCCTCGCGTTCAGGCTGGTGCTGGCACTGATGGCCGGCGGTGTGATCGGCTGGAACCGGCAAGTCAGCGGAAAGCCCGCTGGTCTGCGCACGCACATGCTCGTCTCGATGGGCTCGGCGCTCTTCGTGATCGTGCCGCTCTGCGTGGGTGCATCGGGGGAAGCCATCAGCCGTACCATCCAGGGCGTCGCGACCGGCGTCGGCTTCCTTGGAGCAGGCGACATCGTGCGCCAGTCACTGCGCGACTCAGGCCACGAGGTGCCGCGGAATCTGGCGTCCGCAGCGGCGATCTGGGTCACGGCTGGCCTGGGCATCGCGACCGGCTATGGCCTGTGGCAACTCACGGCCCTCGGCGCAGTGTTGACGCTGCTCACGCTGACAGTGGTGAAGAAGATCGAGCCTGCCCCGCAGCGCGATGAACGGGGCGAGCGCTGACGCGCTGAGCATACGGTCGCACGTTCAGGCCAATGGGACGCCGATCCAAGCGCGCAGATCGTTGTGAAAGCTGCCGGATGCATCGCGCGCTGTGCCTGTGCGCGGGCATTGGCAAGCTCGAGCTAGCCACCAAGCTGGTGCTGATCATGCACCACCGCGAAGTCGGCAAGACCACCGCGACCGGGCCCCTGGCGCTGCGCGCGTTGAGCCACAGCACGTTGCACGTGCACGGCACGCGCGATCAACAACTCGATTTACGCGCGCTGCACGCGCAGGGGCGACGCGTGCTGCTCCTCTACCCGAGCGACGACGCGCGCGTGCTCAGCTCCGAGTTACTCACGCAAGACCCGCGGCCGGTGACCTTGGTCGTGCCCGATGGCAGTTGGCGTCAAGCGAGTCGCGCCGCACGCCGCATCCCGGGTCTCGCCGAGGCCGAGCACGTCGTGTTGGCGCAGGGACCCGCGAGCCAGTACGGCTTGCGCCACGAACCGAAAGAAGGCGGCCTCGCGACCTTCGAGGCGATCGGACGCGCGCTCGGCGTGATCGAATCGGCGCAAGTGGAGCAGCAGCTCGAAGCGCTGTTCACCCGCATGGTGACCGACACGCTGGCTACGCGTGCGCGTCCCCGCGTTCGCGCGAGCGTGGCGCCGCGTGGCGGCAGTGATGCGCATGAGCCGCAACTCAAAACGCCACTCGAGATTCTGTACCGCGACGACGAGCTGATCGCCGTGAACAAGCCCGCCGGCATGCTGGTGCATCACGGCTGGGCGCGTGACGGCGCGCCTGCGTTGCAGTTGTTGCGCGACCAAATCGGCAAGCACGTGTTCCCGGTTCATCGCCTGGACCGCGCAACCAGCGGCGTGTTGCTGTTTGCGCACAGCGGCGAGCTGGCGCGCATGGTGCAAGGTGATTTCAACGCGCACAGCGTGGACAAGCGCTACCTCGCGCTGTGTCGCGGCCACGACGCCGACTTGCGAGAGGTGGATCATCCGCTCGCCAAGGAGCGTGGCGCGCCGCTACAGCCTTCGATCACCGACTTCTCGCTGCTCGGCAGCTTCGAGCGCTACGGTCTGTACGAAGCGCATCCGCGCACCGGGCGCTTGCATCAAATACGTCGGCACCTGAAACACGCGAGCCATCCGATCATCGGTGACGTGCGCTACGGCAAGGGCGAGCACAACCGCATTTTTCGCGAACGCTTCGGCTTTCATCGCTTGGCGCTCCACGCCTTGCAATTGCAGCTGCCGCACCCGCGCAGCCGTGAGCTGCTGACGCTGCGCGCCGAGCTGCCACAGGACTTCGCGGACTTGCTGGAGCGGCTCGGGCTGCGCAGCAAGCTGACGAGCTGATGACCACCGGCCACGGCTTCGATCAAGCGGCCCGCTTGCGCTCGCTCGAGTTGGTCGCGCAGCTGCGCCACGCGCACTCGAGTGCCGGGGCGCGCAGCTACCAGCGGATGCGCATGCGCAGCAGGTCTTCGGGACGGATGAATGCTTCGCTGACTACACGGCCGCGCATCGAGATGCCTGCTGCGTGGACGGACTCGGGGTCGCCACTCACGAGCGGATGCCACTCGGGAAGATCTTCCCCGCGCGCCACCAGGCGATAAGCGCAGGTCGATGGCAACCACGACGACTTGCGCGCGATCGCAGGTGTGAGTTGCAGGCAGTCCGGCACGCGGCGATGGCGCGTCTTGTAGTGCTTGCAGCGCGCGGTCTCGGGATCGAGCAGCTCGCAAGACGCGCTGGTCGTCACCAGGCCACGGCCTTCAGGATTGTGGAGCTTCACCAGGCAGCAGCGCCCGCAGCCATCACACAGCGACTCCCACTCGCGCGCGCTCATCGCTTCGAGGATCTTGGATTTCCAGAACGGTGAGGCCGGCGGACGCATGCTCGACGCACAGCTTGGCGCACTCGCCGCGGTGTAGCCAGCCTGCGAGCGAGGTGCTGTGCAACGCCGTACGCGAAATGCCAAGGCGCAAGAAGTCACGCGGAAGAGTGGCGCGCCGCCGGGGGCGCGATCGCGTGGTCCCAGCCCCAATGGCCTCTTTGAAATGTCCGCTTTCGGTCATTGGCTTGCCCATGACGGGGCATTGGGTGATGAGCAATCGAGAGTTGGACCGGCTGCAGGTCCTGGTGCGGGTGTCGGAACGGTGACTGACGCAGCGGGAGCCTGCGCGGGTGCTGGGCATGACCGAGCGGCGGCTGCGACGGCTGAGCAGCGCTGCGCTCGGCTTGACGAGCGAACCACGCCACGCGCCCCGGCGGTCTACCGGCGCTGTCGGCGTCCACGCGTTGTGCAGACTCGAGCCTCCCTTTCACGCTTCCTAGCTAAGTGCAAGGACAACACCTGCAAGGCTTCGTGCACCAGCGATCACGGCAACTGCACCAATCATTGTACCACCGTCACGACCACGGTGACCGACGTCGGCGGCCACTGAAACGAATGTTGAGGCCGAACGGTGAGGCGAACGTGCTGGCGCTCGCCAAATCGTCCCATGCATGCGCACGCGGGTGCGCCCGCGCCGCTGGGCGCGGTCACTGCGTGTCAAGCGCGCTTCTTCGCCGCATCGGGCTCGCCGAGCCGTTGAGCCATGGTGAGGTCTAGTCCGACGTGGTGGGTCTGAACGAGCTGCCAACCCAGAAAGCCAGCGCTCAGCGTCAGCAGCACACCCAGCGCCGAGAGCACAATCGCCAGCTGGAAACCAGGCATGTGCAGCGTGGCGCCGCTCATCGCGTTGCGAGCGTCGACCCAATGAGCGCGTTGAACCAGCAGATTGGCGCCGAACATCGTCATCGAGCCGAGCTTGAGCAACATGTGATTGCGCCCGGCTCGCTTGTGCACGCACAAATGCCTCAGCCGACCCGACTCGCGAGCGACACATATGGCACGCCGCTTGCTGTTTCACTGCGCAGGAGGACCGTTCGATGACCTTCGCTCGCACGCTCTGGAAACGCATGTTCGTGACGCTGCCGCTCCTGGCCGGGGCTGCCAGCGGATGTTTCGCTAGCGTCGGCCCAGACCCGGTCTACGTCGAGGCTGACTACATTCCGCCCGATGTCACGATCTACCCGCACACGCTCTATCAAGGCCAAGTCGTGTACCTCGTGAACGACCACTGGTACTACCGCGATGGACCGCGCTGGGTCTATTACCGGCGCGAACCCGAAGTCTTGGTCCGGCAGCGCACGTACGTGCAGCAAGCACCGCGCGCGTATCCGCGCGGCGGGGCCGCCGAAGAGCGGCGCCAAGCCCCCGAGGTGCAACGCGGACGCCCCGAAGAGCAACGCGGACGCCCTGAAGAGCAACGCGGACGCTCCGACGAGCGGCACGAACGTCAGCAGGAGCGCCGTGAAGCGCCACCGGCAACCGAGGTGCGCTGATGATGCCTCGCGCCCGGCCCGAGACAGCTGCCATGGGCATCGCAAGCTGCGCGTTCGGGCTGATCGTGCTGGCTGCAGGCTGCCTGGGCTCGTCGAGCACAGGCGGCGGTCGCTCGGACGGAACACTCGTCGTGGACTGGACGATCAACGGCACGACGGATCCGAGTCGGTGCACCCAGAGCGCTGCGACGACGTTGGACGTCATCATCAACACCGCCTCCGGCAACTTCGTCGGGGAATTCCAGGCGGATTGCGCGGCGTTTGCGACCAGCATCGACCTTCCCGCCGGGCGCTATACCGCGAACGCAGTGCTCCTGGACGCACGGGGGACCGAGCGGACCACGCAGCTCGACATCGGCGCGTTCAGGATTCTCGGGGGAGACAGCCTCGACGTGCCCATCGATTTTCCTGCGCGTTCCTTCCTCTGACGACGTCGTCGAGTCAGCTCTTGGAGGGCGCGAAGCGGAACGACGCGTCGAACAGACCGCCAACCACGATGCCTGCGTGGTTGGCCGGATCGTTTACGCCAAAGAGCGGAATCAGGTACGGCGTCAGGCCGAGCTCGAAATTGAAAATCTTGCCGGGCCGCGGAAAATCGAGTCCAACGTAGCCGCCGACGATCGGGCCGATAGCGAAGAACTTATGGCCATCGAGATCCGAGCGGTAGTCCGGGCCGTAGTGGAGCGATACGCCGAGCGTCGGTCCAACGACCCAGGTCGATTGCGCCGTCAGGAAGCCAAGACCGGTCCACGCGTTGATGGCGATCGTGCCGCAGTGCAGGCCGATCAACATCTCTTCGAAGCGAGCGCGCCCGATCTGCGCGATGGTCTTCGGATGGATCACGATGTTGGCGCCCAGCGTGCCGTACAGCTCGGTGTTGGCGTGGTCGATGGCGGCCTGCAGGTGCGCTTCAGGACTGCTGCCCTCCAGCTCGGTGAAGTGGACCCCATTTTTTGGACCAGGAGTTAAGGTGGTGGAGGGTGCTCCCGACGACAGGAGCGTGACCCGTGAAGAAGACCCGAACCAAGCACAGCCCGACACTGAAGGCCAAGGTGGCGCTGGCCGCGATCCGCGAACAGGAGACGGTGGCCGAGATTGCGCGCCGCTACCAGCTCAACGCCAATCAAGTCTACAAGTG
>DASVHQ010000149.1:0-54385 GCA_036382515.1 Polyangiales bacterium
GCTGCCGATCGGGGGTCTCACCTGCATCACCGGCGTGAGCGGCTCTGGCAAGAGCAGCCTCGTCCTCGACACGCTGGTGCCCGCAGTGGCGCAGGCGCTCGGCGATGCCAGCATGCCGGTTTTGCCGTTCGCTTCGCTCGAGGGCGTCGCGACGATCAAGTCGCTCGTGTACGTCGATCAATCGCCGCTCGGGCGCACTTCGCGCGGCAACCCTGCGACCTACCTCGGCGCCTGGGATGCGTTCCGCAAGCACTTCGCCAGGACAGCGCTCGCCGTGGAGCGGGGCTACACGCCCGGTCGCTTCTCGTTCAACGTGGCCGGTGGTCGCTGCGAAGCTTGCAAGGGCGAGGGCGCCGAGACGGTCGAGATGCAGTTTCTCTCGGACGTGACGTTCTCCTGCCCGCAGTGCGCAGGCAAGCGCTTCATCGGACCGGTGCTCGATGTGCAGCTGGAAGGCAAGAGCGTCGCCGACGTGCTTGCGCTGACCGTCCAGCAAGCGCGTCAGGCCTTCGCGCGCTTCACCGACATCACCACCCGGCTCGACCCGTTGATCGACGTCGGCGCGGGCTACCTGCGGCTCGGCCAATCGCTGAACACGCTGAGCGGGGGCGAGGCACAGCGTCTGAAGCTGGCGGCGGCACTCGCGGACGCCACGCGCGATGCGCTGATCGTGCTCGATGAACCCACGGCTGGGCTCCACGCACAGGACGTCGCACCGCTTTTGCGCACGCTGCACGCCCTGGTCGAGCGCGGCAACACCGTCGTCGTCGTCGAGCACGACATGCGCGTCGCGGCGGCTTGCGATCACGTCGTGGATCTCGGCCCCGGCGCGGGCGCGCTCGGTGGCCGCGTCCTGGCCGCGGGAACGCCAACCGAGGTCGCCGCCAGCAAGAGTTCCGCCACGGCTGCGTTCTTGCGTGCCGCGCTGCGGGGCCTGCCTGCGCCCACCACCGGGGCCGCGCAGGCAGCCGTCGATCCCAGCATGGAGGTCAACGCCGACGTGATCGCCGTTCGCGGCGCACGCGAGCACAACCTGAAGAACGTGGACGTCGACATTCCGCGTGAACGACTGGTGGTGGTCACCGGGCCAAGCGGCAGCGGCAAGAGCACGCTGGCCTTCGATGTGGTGTTTGCAGAGTCACAGCGCCGCTACCTCGAGACACTGTCTCCGTACGTGCGGCAGTATCTCAAGCAGCTGCCGCGCGCGGCGGTCGATCGCGTGGTGGGCAGCCCGCCCGGCGTGTCGCTCGAGCAGCGTTCCACGGGCGGCGCGAAGAACTCGACCGTGGCCACCGTGACCGAGGTCGCACACTACCTGCGGCTCTTGTTCGCGCGTGCCGGTGTGCTGCGCTGCCCACGCTGTGCCGTGCCGATCGCGCCGCGCCCCGCAAGTGAGCTCGCGCAGCTGGCGGCCGAGCGCTTCGGTCGCGCCGAAGTTTCGGTGCTCGCTCCGGTCGTGCGCAGCCGCAAGGGCGCGCACCGAGAGATCCTGGCGCGCGCGCTGCGCGACGGTTACACGCACGCACGCATCGACGGCAAGCTGCAGGAGATCGGCGCGCGCATGTCGCTGCCGCGCTTTCACGAACACGACGTCGAGCTGCTGGTCGGAAGCGCTCGTGCGAATCACGACGCGCTGCCCGAGCTCATGATCCGTGCGCTTGGTCTCGGCGATGGCGCAGTGCTCTTGCTGTCCGGCAAGGAGAAGCTGCCCCTGTCGACCCGGCGCGCGTGTCCCGTGTGCGCCACCGGCTACCCGGAGCTCGACCCGCGCTTCTTCTCGTTCAACACCCAGCAGGGCGCATGTGCGCGCTGCGAGGGCCACGGCTACCTCGAGGTCGAGAAGCGCGGCCGTGCCGAACCGGAGCGCACGATTTGCCCGGTGTGTGACGGCAAGCGACTCGCCGGTCTGGCGCTGCACACCACTGTCGACGGCGCGCACATCGCGCACTACCTCGCGCTCAGCGTCGAGCAAGCCACGCAGCGGCTCCTGCAGGTGAAATTGCAGGGCCGCGATGCGCTCGTCGGAGCGCTCCCGCTCAAAGAAGCGCAGGCACGACTGTCGTTCCTCGAGCGCGTGGGTCTCTCCTATCTCACGCTTGATCGGCCCGCCTGGTCGCTGAGCGGTGGCGAGCTGCAGCGGGTGCGCTTGGCCGCCCAGCTCGGCTCCGGGCTCACGGGCCTGCTCTACGTGCTCGACGAACCCACCATCGGCTTGCACCCACGCGACACCGATCGCCTGCTCAACGCTTTGCGCGAGCTCACGGACAAGGGCTGCTCGGTGCTGCTGGTCGAGCACGACGCCGAGACCATTCGCGCCGCCGATCACGTGATCGACGTGGGTCCTGGCGGTGGTCACCAAGGCGGGCGCATTCTCGCCCAAGGCTCGCCGAAGCAGCTCGCGCACGACGCGCGCTCTCTGACCTTTGCTTCGCTTGGCCGCCCCCTCGCCGTGCCGGAACACCGCCGCCGCATCGATCGCAAGTCGGGCGTGCTGCTGACGGCGGCGCGCGAGCACAACTTGAAAGACGTCGACCTGTGGATCCCCGCAGGACGCTTCACGGCCATCACAGGCGTCTCCGGTTCCGGCAAGAGCACGCTGGTGCGGCAGGTGTTCTTGCCCGCCGTGCGCAAGGCCCTCGGGCTGGCGGGTTCGGCGCCCGGGGCGCATCGCAGCCTGACCGGCGCGAAGGTCTTTCGTCGTGCGATCGAGATCGATCAGACGCCCATCGGGCGCACTCCGCGTTCGGTGCCCGCCACCTACGTCGGCGTGTGGAACGAGATCCGCAAGCTCTACGCCGGCACAGCGGAGGCGCGTGCGCGCGGCTTCGACGCCTCGCGCTTCTCGTTCAACGTGGCCAAGGGCCGTTGCTCGGTCTGCGAAGGGCAGGGCGCCACTAGCTTCGAGATGTCGTTCCTGCCCGAGGCGCTCGTCACCTGTGAAGCGTGTGACGGTCGACGCTTCGATCCCGAGACCCTCTCGATCCTGCTGCACGGCGTGAGCGCTGGCGATCTTCTGGAGCTCGACGTCGCCGAGGTCGCGACGCTGCTCTCGGCCGTGCCCAAGGTACAGCGTCCGCTCGAGTTGCTCGTCAGGCTCGGCCTCGGCTACCTCAAGCTCGGTCAGCCCTCCAACACGCTCAGCGGCGGCGAGGCGCAGCGCCTGAAGCTCGTCTCGGAGCTCGGGGCCAGCGGGTCGGGCCCGACGCTCTACGTGATGGACGAACCCACCACCGGCCTGCATCGCGAGGACGTGCGTCGCTTGCTCGTCGTGATGCAGCAGCTGGTGGAGCGCGGCGACACGGTCGTCGTGATCGAGCATCACCCGGACGTGATCGTCGCGGCCGACTGGGTGGTCGACCTGGGACCCGAAGGCGGTGCCGCCGGCGGCGGCATCGTGGCGCAAGGCACGCCCGAGGACATCATGCAGGCCAAGGCCAGCCACACCGGCCGCGTCCTTTTGCGCGAGCTCGGGCGCGTGAAACCCGCGGTTCGCAAGCCACGCGCGCCGCAGCCCGTGCTCTGAGCACGGCCCGCAAGCGCCGCTCGCTCAGCCGCGTGCGTTCTGCATCTGGTCCGTGAACCGCTCGAACAGATAGCGCGCATCGTGCGGACCCGCGCTCGCTTCCGGGTGGTACTGCACGCTGAACGCGCCGGACTCCGTGTGCCGGATGCCCTCGCACGTGCCGTCGTTCAGGTGCAGGTGCGTGAGCTCGCACTTGCCCTCGAGCGAATCGACGTCGACGCAGAAGCCGTGGTTCTGCGAGGTGACTTCGATGCGTCCGGTCACGAGATCTTTCACCGGCTGATTCAAGCCGCGGTGCCCAAACTTCAGCTTGTACGTGGAGCCGCCGAGCGCGAGACACAGGATCTGATGTCCGAGGCAGATGCCAAACAACGGGCACTTGCCGATCAGCTCGCGCACCGTACGAATGCCGTGCACGACCGCCGCCGGATCACCGGGGCCATTCGACAGAAACACCCCGTCGGGCTTGTACCCGAGGATGTCCTTCGCGCTCGTCGTGCCCGGCACGACCGTGACTCGGCAGCCCGCATCGACGAGGCAGCGCAGGATGTTCTGCTTCACGCCGAAGTCGACGGCCACGACGTGGAAGCGGCGCTGCGGAACCTTGCCGAGCCTCCACACGCCCGTGCCTTCGCTCCACTCGTACGCCTGCTTCGTGGTGACGTTCGCGGTCAAGTCACGCCCGCTCATGGGTGGCGCGGCCTTGGCCCGGTCGCGCAGCGTGGCAACGTCTTCCGTGCCGATCGCCGCCATCTGTGCGCCCTGATCGCGCAGGTGCCGCGTCAACGCGCGGGTGTCGATGCCCGCGATGCCGACGATGCCATTTTCCTTGAGATAGACATCGAGCGTGGCGCGTGTGCGCCAGTTGCTCGACACGCGCGAGAGCTCGTGCACGACGAAGCCCGCGACGTTCGGCTTGATGGACTCGACGTCATCGGGGTTCACGCCGGTGTTACCCATCTGCGGCGCAGTCATGGTCACGATCTGCCCGCAGTACGATGGATCGGTGAGCACTTCCTGGTAGCCCGTCATGCCCGTGGTGAACACGGCCTCACCGATCGTGTGCCCCTCGGCTCCGATGGCCTCTCCGGCGAAGCGGGTGCCGTCCGCGAGCACGAGGTGGGCGCGGCGTGTGTGCAAGCTGGCTGAACTGGCTGAACTGGTTGCGCTCATGATTCGTATACGATCTGTCCGGCGACCATGGTCAGGATCGCCTTGCCGCGAACTTCCTTGTTCAGGAACGGTGTGTTGCTCGAACGTGAAGCGAGCGAGGCTGGGTTGATCGTCCAGCGCCGCTCGGGATCGATGACTGCGATGTCGGCGGCAGAGCCCGGCTTGAGCGTGCCACCCTCGAGCTTGCCGAGGCGCGCCGGCTTCGTGGAGAGCGCTTCGACCAGCCGCATCGGCGACAGGATGCCCTCGCGCACCAGATCGAGCAGCACCGGCACTGCCGGCTCGAGGCCGATCATGCCCGGCGAGGCCGCCGCGAACTCGCACTCTTTCTCGAGCGCGGAGTGGGGCGCGTGGTCGGTCGCGATGCAATCGATGGTGCCGTCGCGCAGCGCCTCGCGCAGCGCCGCGATGTCTTCCGGCTCACGCAGCGGTGGGTTCACCTTGCAGGCCGTGTCGAAGCCGAGCAGCGCGTCGTGCGTGAGCATCAAGTGGTGCGGCGTGACCTCGGCGCTCACCGAAAGCCCGCGCGCCTTCGCTTCACGCAAAAGGCGCACTGCGCCCAAGCTCGACACGTGCGCCACGTGGTAGCGAGCACCCGTGAGCTCCGCGAGGATCAGGTCGCGCGCCACGATCACGTCTTCGCCCGCGCGTGGCCAGCCTTGCAGACCCATGCGCGTGGACACGTGCCCCTCGTGCATCTGTGCCCCAGCGGTGAGGTTGTGATCCTCGCAATGCTGCGAGAACAGCATGTCGAAGGTGCGTGCGTACTCGAGGGCAGCGCGCATCACCGCCGCGTTCATCAGGCACCTTCCGTCGTCGCTCACCCCGATCGCACCTGCGTCACGCAGATCGCCCATCTCGGTGAGTTGCTCGCCCGCCGAGCCGACGGTGGCCGCCGCGAACGGGTAGAGGCGCGGTCCAGCCGCTGCCTTGCCACGCGCCATCATCATCTCTGTGATGGCTCGCGTGTCGTTCACGGGCTTGGTGTTCGGCATCACGCACACACCGGTGAACCCACCCGCGGCCGCAGCCCGCAAGCCGGACGCGATGTCTTCCTTGTACTCGTACCCCGGCTCCCGGAAGTGCGAGTGCAGGTCCACGAAGCCTGGCACGACCCAGCGCCCCGCAAGCTCGAGGACACGGACCTGCTCGCCCGCGAGGCCCTTGCCGGCATCCCGCCCGACGCGGCTGATGCGGCCAGCCTCGATGACGACGTCCGCCACCTCGTCCAGGCCACAGGACGGATCGATGACTCGAGCGCCTCTGAGTACGAGCATGGGGAGCGCAACTACGCCACGCTGCTGGCCGCGTCAAGGGCGCGCCGCATTTGGCTCGATCCGCGGCTTTCGTCCTCGCTTCCTCGGTCGCCGTACGTGAGTACGGCTCGGTCGGTCGCTGCGGGCGCGCTCGCGGCTAGAGCCAAATGCGACACGCCTGCGTCGGCGCCGCAGACGGCGACTTGAAAGGGGGTCAGACGGCTTTCGCGATGTTGGCGGTCGCAGCGTCTTCGGCCGCAATGTCTTCGGCCGTGGGCGAAGCCACGGTACCGACCGACGACTCGGCGGGGACAGGGCGCTGCTTCTGCTCGTTCACCTTCGAGCGCATGGCCATCACCTTGCGGCACAGGGAGGCGAACTCCTTGTGGCGGGTGGCCATGGTCGGCGTGCCGCCGCGCAGCAGCGTCTGCACGATGAACTCGAGAACTTGGATCTCGCCTTCCGAAAAACTATTGCTGATTCGCATGCCAAGCACCCTACCAGATCGGCAGTGACGCGACAACGGCTGACCTGCAATGTAGTGTCACAAAATGTCACTCAACGACTCAAGATCGCCTCCAACCAATTCGAAATTACTGAGCAATTTCAGAAGCGAAAAAAATCAAAGAAGATCGCGATCGCCTCCCCGGCCAGCTACGAAGTGCAGACGATCGAAAAATACCGATGGCGATCTCATTTCGCCTCCGGATCATCCGCAGCACCTCCGCCCACCCCGAGGATCCGCCAAGAGCACACACTTGATCCACAGGGATCATGCGTATCACCTACGATCGTAAGCCCCCGGGCCACGCGAAACCGCTGCGACGCGAGCTCGCGCAGGACCCAGTCCAGCGCGAACGATCAGCGCCGAGCCTCGAGCGCCGCGCGATCAGTTCTTGTCCGAGACCGTCACGCGGCAGACTTCTTCAACGGTCGTCACGCCATCCAGGCACTTGTTGATGCCCGACATGCGAAGCGTGTTGATGCCCTCGGCGATCATCTCCTGCTTGAGCTCCGCCGCCGACGCGCCTTGCAACACCATCTCCTTGATGCGGTCCGTCATCGGCATGACCTCGTAAAGCGCGATACGACCCTTGTAGCCAGAGTCGCCGCAGGTGCGGCAGCCGGCGCCCTTCATCAGGTGTGCGCTCTTGATCTGATCTTCCTTGAAGCCCGCGATGGCGAGCGCTTCGGGATCGATCTCCGCTTCGGTCTTGCACTCCACGCAGATCTTGCGGGCGAGACGCTGCGCCAGGATCAGGTTCACGGATGCAGTGACCAGGAACGGCTCGACGCCCATGTTGAGCAGACGCGAGATGGTCGCAGGCGCGTCGTTGGTGTGCAGTGTCGAGAGCACCAAGTGGCCCGTGAGCGCGGCTTTGACCGCGATTTCGCCGGTCTCGAAGTCACGTATCTCACCGACCATGATGATGTCCGGGTCTTGGCGTAGGAACGAGCGCAGCGCTGCAGCGAAATTCAGGCCGATGTCTTCGTGCATCTGCACCTGATTGATGCCCATCAGGTTGTACTCGACCGGGTCCTCGGCGGTGGAGATGTTGGTCGTGACACGGTTGAGATCGGAGAGCGCCGAATACAGCGACGTCGTCTTGCCCGAGCCTGTCGGGCCGGTGACGAGCACCATGCCGAACGGCTTGTGGATCGCGGTCATGAAGTCCGCGAGCGCCTTCTGCTCGAAGCCGAGCTTCGTCATGTCGAGCTGCAGGTTGCCCTTGTCGAGCAAGCGCATGACGATCTTCTCGCCCCAGATCGTGGGCAACGAAGACACGCGGAAGTCCATCTCGCGGCCCTTGCCGAGCTTGAGCTTGATACGACCGTCCTGGGGCAAGCGGCGCTCGGAGATGTCGAGCGACGCCATGATCTTGAAGCGGCTCGAGATGGCGTTCTTGAGCTTCATCGGCGGGTGCATCTCGTCGTGGAGCACGCCGTCGATGCGGTACCGCACACGGAGCATCTTCTCATAAGGCTCCATGTGAATGTCCGAGGCGCCCTTCTTGATGGCGCTCAGCAGGATCGCGTTGCACAGGCGGATGACCGGTGCGTCCTCGGAGAGCTTCTCGAGGTCGATGCCGTCGCCGTCGAGGTCTCCCTCGGCGAACTCGATCTCTTCCTCGTCGAAACCCTCCATGATCTCGTCGTACGAGATGTTGGTTTCCTGGGCGTAGTAGCGCTCGATCGCTTCGGTGATCGAAGCTTCGGACGAGACGACCGGCTCCACGTTGTAGCCGGTGGTGAACTTGATGTCGTCGATCGCGTGCAGGTTCGACGGATCGGCCATCGCCACGATCAGCGACGAGCCAGCGCGCGAGACCGGGATGATCTTGTGGCGCTCGCACATCTCCTGCGTGATGAGCTTGAGCACCTCCGGGTCGATCTCGTACTCGCGGAGGTCGACCGCCTGAACCTTGTACTGCTGGCTCAGGAAGTCGGTGATCTGATCGTCGGAGATGAAGCCCATCTTCGCGAGCGCGAAGCCCAGGCTCGTGCCTTCTTTTCGCTGGGTCTCTTGGGCCTTGCGAAGCTGCTGTAAGCTGATGAGCTTCTGGCGGACTAGCAGCTCGCCAATGCGATCGGAGGACACGGGTGCTCTCTGCTCCTTGCCAGGCGCGACGGCGCACAGGTTACGTTTACAGTACCAGTGAGGGTCCGAGATTGGCCCTCTCATTGTCAAGGCGCATCCGCCACGGACACAATCGTCCGCTGTCATTGCCCTGAATCCAAGTTTGCGCGCATGAAGGAAGCTGCGGGCGATGTCTCACATGTGGCGCCGGCGCGTGCTCTCGAGCCCGCATCCGGGCCGCAGCTGCGCGTGCTCTTCGTCGACTGGCTGCGCTGCTTCGCGGCGTTCCAGATGTTGCAAGGGCACACCATCGCTGCCGTGCTCGCCCCGCGCTACCGCACGGGGAGCGTCTACGCGCTGTGGTCGTTCGCGCGCGGTCTGACGTCAGTGGCGTTTCTGTTCACGGCAGGCATGGCGTTCTACTTCGCCTGTGCGCGCGAGCTTGGACGGCCGCGCGCGCAGCGGCGTGTCTTTGGGCGCAGAGCACGCCGCGCGCTCATGTTGATCGCACTCGGCTACGTGTTGCACCTGCCGGTCGGCGCGCTGTTCACGGCAGACCCGCGCGCACACGAGCAGCTGCTGCGCGCGTTCGTGGGCATCGACATCCTGCAGTGCATCGGCGTGTCGCTGGCCGTGCTCGAGCTGCTGCTGTGGCTCTTGCCTGGCGCGCGCAGCTTCCTCTGGGTATGCACGGGCGCGTCGGTCGTTCTGCTTGCGCTCACGCCTTGGACCTCGGGCGTGTCAGTCGCGCCGCCGCTGTCGGCGCTGCTTGCGTACGTCAGCACGGCGGTGGGATCGAGCTTCCCGCTCTTGCCCTGGGCCACGCACCTCTTCTTCGGTGTGGCCTGCGGTGCGTGGTTGCTCGCCCCCGGCTGGCCTCGGGCCGAGCTGCGGCTGCTGGTTGCGGCCTGTGTCCTGCTGGCGGTCTGCGTCACGCTGCAGGCGGTTTGGGGGCCTTCGATCGTGTCGGACCACCTGCGGCGTCTTGGAAGCGTGCTGCTCGTCAGCGCACTCCTGGCCTGGCTGGCCGCCCGGGTGCGCCGGAACCACGGGCTGATCTCGCTGCTGGCCCGGGACACGTTGCTGCTTTACGTGTCGCACGTCCTGCTCATTTACGGGCAGGGCATGGGGCTGGCCGACTGGGTCGGTAGGCGCCTTGCCCCGGCTTCGGCCATCGCGCTCGCGGCGCTCGTCGTGGTAGGCAGCGGCGCGCTGGTCGTCGGCTACCGTCGGCTGCGCGGCGGCCGTCTTGCCGCAGCCGTCCGGACGGGTTAAGAGCCGGTCGCGTACCCACCAGGAAGACCGCCGTGGCAAATCCCAAGAAGCGCGCCATCACCCCCAAAGACCCCGCGGAAGCGCTCGCGCAGATCGAGTCACCGCAGATTCAGTGGAAGGTGATCGCCCAGATAGTCGGCGGCTTCGCCGTCTTGTGGGTCACCGCGTTCATGGCCAAGCCGTTCGTCGGCTGGGCGTCCATCGTCATCGTGGGCGCGCTCACGCTCGCGGGCCTCGGCTTCGGACTCTACGTCTGGCGGCTGACGCGGCGTCAAAAGGTCATCCTCGACATCATGAAGTCGGCGACCGATCCGGAAGGTCGCAAGCGCGCCATCGCAGAGCTCGGCGCGGATGGCGACCACGATGCCATGAAGGCGGTGGCCAAGGCGCAGCTGCTGGCTGGTAGCGATCCCGCCGAAGCGCAGCGCGTGCTCGAGGGCGTCGACTTGAAGAAGGCCCCGGTCGTGGTGCAAGACGAGGTTCGCGCGCAGCTCTCGCTGCTCTACTTGCGAGGCAACCGTGCACGGGATGCCCGCACGCTCACCGACGAGATGCGCCTGGACCGCCAGCCCAACGCGAAGGCCAAAGCCTTCTACGCCGCGGTGATGGCCGAGTCGCTGGCGCGCACAGGCGACGGTGAAGAGGCGCGCAAGCTACTCGACACCTACTCCGAAGACGATCCCGCCTACGCCGAGGTGCGCGCGATGCTGCTGCGCGCGCAAGTGTTCACGTCGTTTCAGCTGAAGAAGCGCGGCCTGGCGAAGAAGGCGATGGAGACGCTCGCCGAGGTGGAGCCCGGCATGCTGGCGGCGTTCATGATGAAGGGCACGCAGCCGGAGATCATTCAGCTGGCCAAGCAGACGCTGACCTCGGCCGGTTACGCGCCGAAGATGAAGATCAAGCGCTCGTGAGCCACGCGCGGCATGCCGCGCGCGCCGCAAACCAAGCATGTCGCCAGCCTGGACCATTCGCAGCTTGCTCGGCTGGATGACGCAGGACTTCAGCGCCGCGGGCTTGTCCACGCCGCGCCTGGACGCCGAGGTGTTGGTTGCGCACGCGCTGGGCTGCGACCGCGTGCGCCTGTACATGGATCTTGATCGGCCGCTCACGCCCGAAGAGCTGGCGAGCGTGCGCGGCTTGGTGCAGCGTCGACGCAAGCGCGAGCCGGTGGCGTACATCGTCGGTCAGCGCGAGTTCTACCGGCGCGCGTTTCAGACCACGGCAGCGGTGTTGATTCCGCGGCCCGACACCGAGACGTTGGTGGAGCGGGCGCTTGCGCTGCTGCCAGAGGGCGAGGACCGGCGAGCTCTCGACCTGTGCACCGGCAGCGGCGCCATCGCGGTCACGCTGGCGGCCGAGCGGCCGCGGTTGCGCGTCGACGCCACCGATCTCTCCGCTGCAGCGCTGGCCGTGGCTGCCGCCAATGCGCAGCAACACTGTGTTGCAGACCGGGTTCAGTGCCTGCAAGGCGATCTCTTCGAAGCGCTGCCGGAGCCGGCCCTCTACGACCTGGTCGTGTCGAATCCGCCGTACATCGCACAGCGGGAGTGGGAAAGCCTCGCGCCCGAGATCACGCAACACGAGCCCCGGATGGCGTTGCTCGCAGGGGACGACGGCTTGTCGGTGCTCGACCGCCTGTGCGCGCACGTGGAGTCGTGGCTCGCCCCGAGCGCAAGCGTGCTGCTGGAAGTGGGGCAGGGGCAGGCCGAGCTCGTCGCCGAGCGGCTGCGGCAGCGGCCTGCGCTCGGGGAAGTGCGCACGCACCGGGACCTCGGCGGGGTGTTGCGCGTGGTCGAAGCGCGGCGCGTGTAGCGGTCGGTCGCGGTCGCGGACCGCGTGCTCACTAGCGGTCGCGCGCAGCGGCGGACCGCGTGCTCACTAGCGGTCGCGCGCAGCGGCGGACCGCGTGCTCACTAGCGGTCGCCGGGCGGCTCGACTGCTTCACTGCCCGGGCTGGCTGGTGGCGCACAGGACAGCTTGCGCAGCACGTCGCGTGTGAAGCGCAGCGAGTGCTCCATGGCGCGGCACGGAGGACACAGCGCCAGATGTAGGCGCAAGAGCAACCGCTTGTGAAGCGGCAAGCTGCCATCCACGGCATCGCTCAGCTCGCGGCTAACCTGTTCGCAGCGCAGCATCTTCCAGTGCCTTGCGTAGCTTGTGCCGCCCACGATGCAAAAGCACGCGCAGGTGAGTCGGCCGCACGCCCATGGCGTTACAGGCCTCTTCGCGGTCGAGTTGCTCCACGTCGCAGGCCAGGACGGCCATGCGCTCCAGCTCGGAGAGCTCGGGCAGCGCGCGGTCGATCACGGCCATCGCCCGCTTGTCGTCGAGGTGGCGGTCGGGGGCCACGTAGGGCTGCGTCGCGAAGCGGGTCGGCGCCTCGAGCTCCGGCACCTCGTCCACGAGCACTTCGCGCTTGTGGCGGCGAAAGTGGTCGACGATTTTGCGCAGGAGGATGCCGACCATCCAGGTGCGCGGGGTGGAGCGGCCCTCGAAGCTGGCCCGCGACTCGATGGCCGCGAGGTACGTCTCCTGAACCAAGTCCTGCGCGAGCGAGTGGTGGCGCACAGCGCGCACCGCGAAGGCCGTGAGCACCGGCTCCACCTGGCGGATGGTCGCCTCGGACAGCTCGAAGGGAGTGGGGCTCATGATGCGCGCGGTCGACCGTCGCGCGGATTGTAGGGACCGCAGCCAGGCGGCGGTAGTGGGGGGGGGACAACGAAGGCACGAGGTGGTGGCCCACTGCGCGTGGGGGTCGGCCGACGGCCGGATGCTACGCGCGCTTGCGCAAGCGCGCGAAGCCTTCGGCGATCACCAGGAGGCCTGCGAAGAGGAACACCAGCGTGCCGAGCGGCTGGTGCGTGCTGCCGGCCGCCGTCGGCGTGTTGCGCTTGCTGCTGGCAGGCAGCGGTCCGGGCGTGAGGTCGCTCTCCTCGCGCGGCGCGCTGACCACGAACGCTCCGCGCGCCACGAGCTTGCCGGGTGTCTTCCGGTCGGCGGCGCGCACCTGGTACGCGCCGAGCAGGCTCGTGGCCGGGTAGTGAACGACTCGCTGCGTGTTGCCAACATCGAAGCGCTGCGCGTGACCGGTCGGGTCGACGATCTCCACGGCCGCGCTCTGCGGTGAGACAGGCACTTCGGCGCTCTGCCCGGGTAGGACGCGGCCCATGCTGCTACCGGCGCCAGCGCTCGCGTGATGGATCATCGCCACGAGCAAGGGCAGAAAACCCGGGCGCAGAGGCAGATCCGAGAACGCGTCGTCGAGCGAGGTCGCTAACAGCAGGCTGCGACCGCTGCCGATCTCGATAGCCGCGATCGCCGGCGTCCCGTCGTCGAAGTCGAGCAGGCTTTGCGCTGCGGGGTCCAGCCCGAGGCGGCGCTGCGTGCGCGTTTCGCGCAGGCCCGAGAGCCCGCTCGGCAGGAAGTCAGGGTTCTTCGGTGCCGCGAACCGCAGGTCACTCGTGGCGCTGACGCTGCTCAAATGCGACGGCAGCACGGCCCCCAACGCAGCGTTGTAGAGCGTCGCATCCACGTGATCGCCTGCGGCGACGATCAGCCCGCCGCCTTGCTCGACGAAACGCAGCAAGCGCTGAGCCACGGCGGCCGTTGGTGCGGGCACGTTGGCCAGCAGCACCACGTCGGTCGCGTCGAGCGGCTCGCGGGCCAAAAGCAGCGGGTCGATGGTGCGTGTGGCCAGGGCGAACGTGGTCTCGGGCAAGAGCCGCAGCGCGCGCTGCGCGTAGTAGAGCTCGTCGCTGTCGCTGCCGGGATGAGGGTCGCCGTTCACGAGCAAGAGGCGCACCGCGTCTGCGCGCGTCAAGACCACACCGGCCTGGTTGTCGGCGTCGAGCGCGTCGTCCACGCGCACGCGCAAGAGCGCGACCTGATCACCTTTGTCGTCGGGCGTGGGTACGAGCAGCTGGGCTCTGGCGCGCCCGGCGCTGAACGTGGTGTCGGTGGCCGCGACCACGCTGCCGGATTGCACGAGCTCGACGCGCGCGCTGCCGAGAGCCGCGCCGGTTTGCGCGAGCTCGACAGCCACGGACGTGTGACCTGGCTGTGTGGGATCGGGCGCAGCGTGCACGCTCTCGACGAACGCATTGCCGAGCTTGGGCGCAGATCCCATGCGCTCGCTCGTGACCTCCACGCCGTCGAGCGCGAGCGATGCGGGGTCGAGGCCGGTGTGGCGCGCAAAGTCCGAGAGCACGAGCACCCGGCGCGTGGGCAAACGCGTGGCGGTCAGGGCGCGAGCGGCGAGCTTCACGGCGGCATCGAGGTCCGCGCCGCGCATGGACACGGCCGGCAGCACTTCGAGCTCGTGCGTGGCGGTGAGCAGGTCTTTCCCGAGCGGGACGAGCACGCGCGCGGGTTTGCCAGCGAGCACGACGCAGACCTCCGAGCCCTGGGGCAGCCCGGAGAGCGCGGCAAGCGCGCGAGCACGTGCGCGCCCCAGCAGCGAGTCAGTGCCGTCGCGTCGCATCATCGACAGCGAGTCGTCGATGACAATCGCGGTCGCCGCGACGCGCCCATCGCCGAACGGCAAGCGCGCCGTGACGTAGGGTGCGGCGATCGCCAGGCTCGCGGCCGTGACGATCGCGATGCGCAGCAAGAGCAGCAGCGTGTCGGTGAACGAGCGCTTGCTTTGTTTGCGCGCGTGGGCACGCGAAAGCAGGATGAACGTTGGAAGAACCACGCGCGGCAGCTCGCGCTGGCGCATGCGATGCGCCAGGAGCGGCAGCAGCGCGGCCAACAGGCCCAGCAGCGCAAGCGGCGTCTCTAGACCCATCCCGAACGTCTTCCTGGCAGCAGCAAGCTCGCCAACACTTCTTCCTCGGGGCGGTCGGTGCGCGCCAGCGCGTAGCGAGCGCCCGCGCTGATGCAGCGCTGCCGACAATCGTCGACGAAGCGCGTCATCTCCTCGTGGTACGCCGAGCGCACGGCGGCCGCGTCGGTCTCCAGCATGTCGGGCCCTTCGGCGTCCTCGAAGCGCAGGCTGTTGCGAAAGGGAAAGTCGAGCTCATCGGGATGCAGCGTGTGCAGCACGAGCACTTCGTGTCCGAGCGCGGCGAGCTGCGACAGCGGGCGCAGCGCGGCCGGGTCGGGGTCGAGCAAGTCACTGGCGAGCACGAGCATGCCGCGGCGACCCACGCGATCACCCACGGAGCCCAGCGCGCGGGCCAGCTGCGGTGTGGTCGTCGAACGCGTGGCGCGCGGCGCTGTGCTCAAGGCCGTGAGCAAGGCATCGAGCTGATCGGGACGACTGCGCGCCGGCAGAGTGGCCCGCAGATCGCTGTCGAAGACGTAGGCGCCGACCGCGTCGCCTTGGCCGAGCAAGATGAAGCCCAGCGCCGCGAGCAGGCTGGCGGCGTACTGCGACTTGCGGGTCTCGGGCTTGCCGCCGTCGTAGGCCATCGAGGCCGACACATCGAGCAACAAGCTCGCACGCAGGTGCGTCTCCTGCTCGAAACGCTTCACCGTGTAGCGGTCGTTGCGCGCGTAGGCGCGCCAGTCGAGCGTGCGCAGGTCGTCGCCCGGCCGGTAGTCGCGGTGCTCGGCGAAGATCATGCTGGCGCCGCGATGCGGGCTGCGGTGGATGCCGGAGCGCACGCCGTCGACAGCGCGCCGCGCGCGTACGCGCAGGTTCGAGATGCGTTCGACGAGCGCCTGATCCAGCAGCACAGACGTGGCAGGCTCGGTCATACGCGCCAGACTCCGCCTCAGGCTTTGCGCAGGAGTAGCTCTTCGATGATCTGCGCAGGCCGCACGCCTTCGGCCTCGGCGCGGAAGCTCATGACTAGACGATGGCGCATGATGGGGAGCGCCAGCGCGCGCACGTCTTCGGTCTCGGCGGCGTACCGCCCATCGAGCACGGCCCGCGCCTTGGCCGCCAAGATCAGCGCCTGGCTCGCGCGCGGCCCAGCCCCGAAAGCGACGAACGTCTTGACGTGGGCGTTGGCCCCCGGCTCGCTCGGTCGCGTGCCGCGCACCAGCGCGACGGCTTCGGCGATGACATGCGGGGCCACGGGCACGCGGCGGACCAGGCTCTGCAGCTCCAGGATGCTGCTGCGCGAGAGCACACCTTGCAGCGGTTCGGGCTCCGGCGCAGTCGTGCGGCGCACGATCTCCAGCTCGTCGGCCTCGCCGGGGTAGCCCATGTCGATCTGCAGCATGAAACGATCGAGCTGGGCCTCGGGCAGCGGGTAGGTGCCTTCTTGCTCGATCGGATTCTGCGTGGCGAACACCAGATAGGGCGCCTCGATCTCGTGCGTGGTGCCCGAGGCGGTGACGCGATGCTCTTCCATCGCCTGCAAGAGCGCGGCCTGGGTCTTGGGCGGCGTGCGGTTGATCTCGTCGGCCAGCAGGATGTTCGTGAAGATCGGGCCGTGCACGAAGCGAAAGTGGCGCTGGCCGGTGGAGATGTCTTGCTCAAGCACGTCGGTGCCCGTGATGTCGCTGGGCATCAGGTCGGGCGTGAACTGAATGCGATTGCTGCGCAGCGACAGCGTGTGCGCGAGGCTCGTCACGAGCGAGGTCTTGGCAAGACCGGGCACGCCCACCAAGAGACCATGGCCTCGGGCGAAGAGCGCAACCAGCAAGAGCTCCACGGCTTCTTGCTGCCCCACGATGCGCCGGCGCAGTTGCTCGACGACGCGGCGCTTGGCGGTGGCCATCTCGGCGACTCGCTCGACGTCAGAGGCGTGACTGGTGGGTGGTGCGTGCGCGGTGTCGATGGGGGCGTCCATGGCGTTTCGGGCGGGAGACTACACCAAGAGGCGGGCGAGTCGCCCTGTGTGTAGCGTGCAGCGGAGCCGGGTGCCACCACGCCGCCCGCTCGGGCTGGAGCGCGATTGACGCTTGAACGCGACTTCCGCAGACTCTTCCCGGCGCGCTTACTCGCGTGCTCCGGTGAATTTTGGGCTCACGAACGCCTTGGCTGTGGCTCGCGGGTGGTCTCCCGTTCATCGTGTACGTGTTCACGAGCGCGGGTCATTCGTATTGGCTCGACTCCAGCGAATTTGTCGCCGCCGCCGTGCGGCTCGACATCGCGCACCCGCCGGGCCACCCGCTGACCGAGCTCTACAGCAAGCTCTTCACGTTGCTGCCGCTCGGCTCGCTCGCGTTTCGCGTGGCGCTGGGCCAGGCGTGCGCGGCTGCGCTCGCCGCTGTCTGCGTGTTCCGGGCCGTGCTGCTCGCCACCAGCACATGGGGGCTGCCCGAGCGCAGCGCAGCGCCCGCGGCCGTGGCGGGGGCGTGGCTGGTCGCTTTCAGCTACGGCTTCTGGTTTCAAGCAGTTCGGCCCGAGGTGTATGCGCTGCAGGCGCTGTGCATCAGCGTGATCATGGAGCGCATCGCGACGCTCGAAGCGCGCGGGGCCGCCGTCGAGGGGCGGCCGCTGCTCGGTGTCGCGATCGTCCTGGGCCTGGCGCTCGCCAACCATCACCTGATCGGTTTTCTGATCGTGCCCGCGCTCTTGCCCACGCTCGTTCGCGTGCTGCGCGCCCGTGGCCTGCGGCTCGCGCTCTGGTCGTGCGGGTTCGGGCTGCTTTCGCTGGGCACTTACAGCTACCTGCCGCTGCGCGCCGCCACACATCCACCGGCCAACCTCGGCGACCCGAGCAACTTCGCGCGCATGGCCTGGGTGGTCAGCGCGCGCGTGTATGCCCGTGACATGGGCACGCAGGCCACGCAGCCGATGGCCGAGCGCTTCGTCGACGTCTTCGTGCTCCTGGCGGACAACTTCCAGATCGTCACGGTCCTGGCTGCGCTGACCGGGCTGTATCTGCTCGTACGTCACCCGGCCAGCCGTCGCCACGGAGTGTTCTTCACGCTGGTGTTCGTCGTGAACGTGGCTGTGCGAGCCTGGCTCGGCCCGGTGCGTGCGAACCCCGACATGTTCGGCTACCTGGCACCGGCGTTCATGGTCGTGGGCATCGGCGCCGCTGCGTTCGTGGCGGCGCTGATCTGGACGCTCGGGCACAGTGCGCGCCGCAGCTCGAAGCTCGCGTTGCGCCTCGCGCCGCTACTGCCGCTGCTCGGCCTGTGGCTCTTGCCGGTCTCGCTGGCGCGTGCGTCGCTCGCGCGTTTTGCGGCGCCGGACGCCTTCGATGAGTTACGCATCCGCACGCTACCTCCGCGGGCGATGGTCGTGGCCGCAACGCCGCAGACGGTGTTCAGGCACTGGGAGTCCGACGCGGTCGAGCAGGTGCGCCCCGACCTCGCGCTCGTGCCTTTGCCGTTCCTCGGTTACCCCGGCAACGCAAGCGCCACGCTCATGCGCCATCCTGACAGCGCCGCCATCGTGCAAGCCTTCCTCGAGCACGATCAGGTGCGTGCCCAGGACCTGCTCGTGAGCGCGCGGCGGCGGCCCATCTTCGTCGAGTTGGACACGCACACCCCACCGGAGGCGTACCGCGTGCTACGGCCGACGCACCTGCTGCATCAGGTGCTGCAGGCGCCGAGCCTCGTCCCGAACGCGATCGCGATCGAGCGCGAGCAGCAAGCCAGCTACGCGCAGCTGTATGCCAGCCTATCGGCCGACGTGCGCGAGACCGAGACCGCGCGTCAGCTGCTGTGGATCCACTACATGAACGCCGTGTTCTTCGCGGCTCTCGGCGGCGGGGATCTCGCCCGCGCCGAGGTCGCCCGCGCCGAGCATCTGCATCCGCAAGACCAGAACCTGCGTGCGCTGGCACGCGCGCTCGCCGACCCGACTCGCCGTGGTCCGCTTCCCGTCGCGCCCTTCCTCGAGTTTTGAGCGGCGCAGCAGCCGAGCCACGCGCAGCGCGGCCGTCAATGTTCACGCAGCAGGGCGCACGCGCTCTGTTCGCTGCGATCGCTCGGATCGATGCGCGACAGCTCGCAGTGCGGCTCCGGATCGAACGGGTTGATGCGCACGGCTTCGATCAGCTCGACCTTCGCCTCGGCATCGCGACCAAGCGCGCGCAGCGCCGCGCCCGCCACGGCATGGGTCGGCGCGTGCTCCGGATAGCGTGCGATCAGCGGCTCCACGGCTGCGAGCGAGCGCACGGGATCGCCAGCCCGCAGCGCGGCGCGCGCGAGCCGAGCGCCGATGATCGGGTCGTCGGCATCGGCGTGCTGGGCCTTCTCGTACTCGAGCATCGCGCCGCGCACGTGCTGCCGGCTCCACAGTAAGTCACCCAGACGTAGAAACCGCCGGGCGGTCGTTGTGGCCACGTCTTCGCTCTCGTCGGGGGCCTGCGCAGAGTTGGCTCGGAAGCGGCGTGCCAGCTGACGCGGGGCATGTTCGGCCGCGGCTCGCGGCAGCGCGGCGCGCCAGGCACGCTCCAGCTCGGGCCAGCGCTGTTTCGCGGCCGTGGCCAGCGCCTCGCGTGCATCGGTGCCCTTAGCCACCAGCGCGAGCGCGCTGCGCAGCGCCGCTTCTCCGTGCGCCACCACGAAGCGATCCATGAACGTGGAGACCTGCGCGAATGCCAAGCTGGCGTCGTCTTGCGAGGGCAGAAGCGCGATCGACGGGTGCAGCTTGTCGAACGGCAAGAGCTTGTCGTCACGGGTGGCGCGTTCGAGCAGGGCGCGCGCGGCCGGGTCGAGCGCGAAGCCGCCGCTGTCGCCGCGCCAGCGCCGCTCCAGCATCTTGGCGTTGCCCTCCTGCAGCCACACCGGGGCCCGATCGTGCGTGACGTAGGTCAGGTACAGGTGCGTGAGCTCGTGCGCGATCGTGTCCGCCCAGGGGTAGCCACGCACCAGCGCGCGCGGCGACGTGACCATCAAGCGGTTCCACTTGCACAGCGCGACCGTGCCGGAGGTCTCGATCTGCTCCAGCGTCAACGTGCTGACCTGCGCGAGCGCCTCGGCTGATGGGTAGATCTCGAGCCGGATCGGTCCTGGCACCCGCGCGCCGAGCACCTGCGACAGCGCTTTGTCCATGGCTGCGAGAGTCTGCAGTGCGTACGGCACGAGCACGCTGTCGACCCCGTCGGGAAACCAGATCGCGTAGCGCCCGTCATCCGAGGTCTGATGCTTGTAGCTGTGCGTGAGCGATTCGGTCGCCTTCTGCAGCTCGTGCATGCCTCGCCAGGTCTCGGCCTTGTGCTCGTCGGCGGTGAGCGCGATCGCCCGCGCCGAGAGATCGATGGCGCTCGGGTAGTCGCCGAGGTTGAACGCCAGCATCGAGCGCTGGAAGAGCACGCCGGGTGCGTCGGGGTGAGCCGCGTCGAGCTTCGCAAGCACGCGCTCGGCGGCGTCGAGCTGCAATGACTGGATCAGCTCGGCGGCCGTCCCGGGATCATCGCCCGACACGCTCGCTTGCGCACGCGCCGCCGCGGGCGCAAGCCACAGCGCGGCACACAACCACAGCGCGGCACAGCGCTTCATCGCAGCAGCTCCTGGTAGTAGCGCTGCACCGCCGCCTCGAAGCCGCTCGGTGCGGGCTCGCGCATCGCGTCCAGCAGTTTGCGACGCAGCTGCGCCGGCCCCTTGAAATCTTCGGCCCCGGGGATGTGCACGGGTGTCTGGGCGCCCGCGGTGTTCGCTTCGCTGCCCGATGGCCCGCCCTCGGAACCTTGCTTCTTCTGCTCCTGCGCGAGCTTCTCGGAGAGCTTGCGCAGACCGTCGTTCGCGGCCTGCTGTTCTTGTGCGGCCTGCTCCGCTTGCCCGTGCTGCAACGCCTGTTCCGCGCGCTGCATGGCCTTCTGGGCTTGATCCAGGCTCTCGGCGCCATCCGGCGAGAGCGGCAGCCCGTCGGGCCCGTGCTCGAACGCCTCCTTCAGCTGCTCGGCGGCTTGCCGCGTCTTGGCCTGCGGATCCACATCGGCGCGCAGCTTCTGACGATCGCTCTCGCTCGGCCCGCCGGTCGGACGGCTGTTCTCGATGCCCTGAGCAAGACGCTGCGCATCCTCGGCCGCACGCTGTGCGAGCTGAGCGTTCTTCGCCGCTTGTCCGCCGTTGCCCGGGGACATCTGCGCTTCTGCCGCAAGCTCAGCGGCGGCTTGAGAGAGCGCCTGCTGTGCGCCCTGCGCAGCCGCGCGCGCCGCGGCCATGTCGCCGCTGCGCAACGCGTCGTTGGCGTCGCGCGCGCGGTCGCGTGCGCGCTGCATCGCGGACGACTGCGACAGCCGCCCGTCGCGGTCCTGCATCTGTCCGAGCTTATCCCCGATGCCCTGGGCCAGGGATTGCAGCTGCTTGGTCTCGACAGAACTCTGCGAGTCTGCGTTCTGGCCACCGGACTTCGCAAGCTGCCGCGAGTGGTCGAGCAACCGCGACTGCTCCTGCGCGAGCATGTCCAGCTTCTGTCGGGCCGCCGCCATGGCCTGGTCTTGGGGACCGAAGCGCGACTCGCGCAGTCGCACGCCGCCCTCGCCGATCTGCTGCGCGAGCTGGTCGATCTGTTTTGCGAGCGAGTCCAGGTCCTTGGCCGCCGCGTGCAGGTCGTGCCGCTTCACGGCCTGCTCGAGCTCCTGCAGCGTGCGGCCGGCCTCGGGCTGTTTGAGCGCCTCTTGATTCATGAACTCGCCGGGCACGCGCGTCGCCATGCGTGACAGGCTCTGCGCGAGCTGCGCGAGACGCTGCTTGGCCCGTGCGATCTCCTCCATCAGCGCGCGCTCGTCGTGCTCGCTCGGGTTCTTGCCGAGCTTCGCCATCAGGTTCTCGATGCGTTTCTTCAGCTGCCGCAGCTCCGCCGCGATCGCGCCCGCTTCGTCGATGTGCGCCTTGGCGAGCAGATCGGTGAGCAGCACCACGTCGCGCTCGAGCTCATCGACGTTGCGCGCATCCATGTGCTGACGCACGGCAAGCCCTGCGGCTCCGGCGCGATGCAGCCCCGCCTCTTCGTCGATCAGCTTCTGGTTGCGGCGACGCACGCCGGCCACTTTGTCGTAGTCCAGCGTGCCCGACGGCTCGGCGCGGGCCGCGGCGCTGGTCAGCTTCGCGATCAACCCGAGCCAGGCCCGGGTGCTGGTCTCGATGCGCTCGAAGCGCGCCTTCGCGCGGCCCGGTTCGGCAGGCACTTCGTCGTCGAGGCGGTCACCCAGCACGTCCACCGCGGCATCGGCCACGCTCTGCAGGTCGGGGATGAAAGCCGACAACCGGCGCTGCTCGGAAGCCACCTCGATCTCGAGCTCCTCGGACTTGCCGACGTTGGGGCCGCTCACGAGATCCTGGTCGCGCGCTGAAAGCCAAACCACGAGGCTGTCGCCCGCATGCAGTCCGAGCTCGCTCGGCACCAGATCCGTGCTCGCGCGCAGCTCGGCTCGCGGGCCGGCTTCTTCCTCGGACGACCACACCACGCGCTCTTTTTCGCTGCCATCCGCGAAGCGCATGTGCAGATCGATAGAGGCCACGCCCTGATCATCGCTGGCGAAGAAACGCAGCGGCACCACTTCATCCGGTCGCACCAGGGCTTGCTCACGCGGCGCTTCGATCACGACACGCGGTGTCTTGTCGACCAGCACGTGCAACGCGATGAGGCGCGAGTCTTCGTAGCGCACGCCGGCGCTCTCCAGCTGCACGCGCAACACGCCGCTGTCGTGCGCTGCCACGCGTGCGCGCAGCACTCCGCCTTCAGCAGGTGTCAGCACCACGCGGCTCCGGTCGAGTAGCAAAAGGCCCCGTTGTGCAGGCAAGAGCGGCTCGACGCGGACGTCGAGGTTCGTACCGCGGGGCGCGGTGATCATCACGGGGTCGACGAGCGTCGTGGCCTCGCGCGCGAGGTAGCTCGGGTACGAAAGGTGCACCGTGATGTGGCGCGTGATCGGCGTCACCCGCGTGCCATCGCCTCGCACGTGTGCCGGGGCAAGCAGGCTGTGCACGAAGGTCTGCACGCGTGGCTGCTCGAGCACGAGCCCAGCCGCGAGCGCGACTGCGAGCACGCCGACATACACGTTCCAGTGTCGCAGCCACGTCCAGGGCACGACGTGCGAGAGCGGCAGCGTGTCGAGCGCTTGCTGCACGACCGAGCGGTGCGCCTCGACGAGCTCCGGCGAAGTCCCGGTCGGAGCGCGTTCGGACAGCTCGAGGGCGGTTCGCACGCGCGAGCCGAGCCCTGCGCCGAGCGGGTCGAAGAGCCGGGCCGCCGCGGCACCCGCATACGCGCGTGCTGCGTATGCAGACACGCCCAGCACCAGCGCGGCGATCGCAGCCGCGCCGAGCCACAGGGCACGCGCCACCGATTCGGTCAGGATGGCATCGCAGAGGAACGCAGCGGCGAGCAGCGTCGCAGAGGCCGCGCCGCACGCCAGCACGAGCGCGCGCACGGCGTAGACCACGCCGATGCGCTGCTGCAGCTTGCGCAGGTAGCCGCGAACGGCGGTCGAGCTGGAGGTTTCGTCTGTCACGGCGGTCGGTCGGGGGTGGGGCGCTGGGCCCGAGGTCAGCAACACTTCAGTGTGGCGGATCTCGCCAAAGTAGGCGATGATCTCAACCCCGCAATCCGGCAAAGATGATGCAAGAGCATCCCCCCGACGGCACGAATACCAGCGTCGTAGCTCCTGCGAGCAGCGCGCACGCCACCGGGTCGGAGCCCGATGAGGTCCTGCGGCTGGAGCGGCTGTTGGTCGCAAGCTCTCGCAATCGGCGGGCGCTCGCACACGAGATCGACCGACGCTCCGCATTGCTGCGTGAAGTGCTGGAGCGCATCGGCGAGCTCGAACACGACCTCGCTCCTCCGGTAGCGCCCGAGCCGAGCCCAGCATCGCGGTCTGCCTCGGCCGATCCGTGCGTTGAGCTGCGTGCCGAGCTCGACGACGCACGCGCCGAGCGCAGCACCGCCGTCGCGCGTGCGCTCGAGGCCGAGGCTGCCCGCGCCGAAACTGCATTCCGCCTCGACGAAGCGCTGGGGCACCTGAGCGCGGGGCGGGGCAAGGCTCCCGGTGCCGATCCGAGCGCTCTCGAAGCGGCCGCTCTCGAGCAAGCCGAGCTGCTCGGCACGGCGCGTGGCTTGCGAGCGCGTCTGGCCGAGGCCGAAGAAGCGCTGGGCGTCGCCGAAGCCCGGGTCGTGCTGGCCGAGCAAGATCTGGCCGAGGCTCGCGCGCGAGCGCGGGGCCTCGAGCGCGAGCTGAACGAAGCGCAGGAGCGCTTCGAGCTGGAGCTGTTGCAGGCGCGCGGCGATCGCGACACGCAAGAGGCGCACGCGGCCGACCTCTTTACGACGCTCGCCGGAGCGCAGGGTGAGTGCTCCGGTGGCAGCGCCCGCGCCGACGAGGCCGAACGGGCCTTCGTGCAAGCCCGCACGCGCGCTCAGCGTGCCGAGCGCTCGCTGCAAGATGCGATCGAGAAGCTCGAAGGTCTGCGCGCGGAGTCTGCCGAAGTGGTGCTCGCTGCGCACTCGCGCTCGTCGCGCATCACCGAGATCACCGCCGACCTGTCGGCTGAGCGCGACGCAGCTCGCGAGCTGCGTGCCGAGCTCGCGCACAAGGAAGCCGTCCACGACGCGTTGCAGGCCGCGCTCGCCTCGCGCGACGAGCACGTCGACCAGTTGGCCGCGAAGCTACACGACCTGCAGTCAGCGCAAGCCGCGGCTCAAACGGGCCTGGCTGTCGTGAGTGCTGCCGCCGTCATGCGCAAGGCTCTGTCCGACGTCCGCGCGCCGCTGCAAGACCTGTCCGCCGCGCTGCACGGCATCGTGCTGGGCGCTCGTGAGAGCAGTGGTGGCGGCGTCGGCGACTCCCCGCAGATGACCGAGGAACCCACCGTCCCCGGCCTGCCGATTCTGCTCGAAGCCCCTGCCGGCTGGGAGCAACAGCAAGCGGCCGCGCAGGCCCGCATCGACGAGCTGCAAGCCCAGCTCGCCGGCCGCATCCGCATGTCCATGCGCGACACGGGCCTGTCCGCGCTCAAGGGCGAGCTGATCGACGTGCGCGCCAGCGCAGCACGCCTCGCCGACGACCTGGCCAAGGAACGCTCGCGGCGCCGCAAGTTCGCGGTCACCGTGCGTGCCATGCAAGCCGCCGCCGAATCCGGCGAGAGCCCGGTGCCCTGGATCGACGAGCTGGTCTCCCTGCTCAACGACGGCGCCACCCTCCCGCCGCCGCCAGCTGCAACCTGATCGCCTCGCATCGCTTAAACGAAAACGCCAGGGCTACAAACCCCGGCGTCTAGTCGTGAAATCGTGTCGTATGCGTCGCGAGCTGCGAGCGAATCGCGTCCGGGACCGAGGACCGCGCGCAGCGTACGCGTGGGGTACGTGAGCACGGACTGCAGGTCCCTTGGCTGGGGTTGGGGCCCCAGCCCCAACCAAGGGCGAGTCGCGAAGCAGATCGCGTCGCAGACGGCGCGATTTACATGTCCATGCCGCCGCCGTGGGGCATGCCCTGCGGTGCCGGCTTGTCTTCCTTCTTCTCCACGATGATCGCCTCGGTGGTGAGCATCAAGCTCGCAACCGACGCGGCGTTCTGCAGGGCCGTGCGCACGACCTTGGTCGGATCGATGATGCCGTCCTCGATCATGTCGGTGTACTGCTCGCTGGCCGCGTTGTAGCCGAAGTTCGCGCCCTTGCCGGTGCGTACCTTCTCCACCACGATCGAACCCTCGAGACCGGCATTGTTCGCGATCTGACGGATAGGTTCTTCGAGCGCGCGACGGATGATGTTCACGCCGACCTGTTGCTCGTCACTGAGCCCCAGCTTCTCGAGCGCCGCCTGGCAGCGCAAGAGCGCCGTGCCGCCGCCGGGGACGATGCCTTCCTCGACCGCCGCACGCGTGGCGTTGAGCGCATCTTCCACGCGCGCCTTCTTCTCCTTCATCTCGACCTCGGTCGCCGCGCCGACCTTGATCACCGCCACGCCGCCCACGAGCTTGGCCAGGCGTTCCTGGAGCTTCTCGCGATCGTAGTCGCTGGTGGTCTCTTCGATCTGGCGACGAATGACCTCGATGCGGCCCTTGATCTCGGCCTTCTTGCCAGCGCCATCCACGATGGTGGTGTTGTCCTTGTCGACGCTGATGCGCTTGGCCTGACCCAGGTCGCTTAGCGTCACGTTCTCGAGCTTGATCCCGAGATCCTCGCTCACCACCTGGCCGCCCGTGAGGACGGCGATGTCCGTGAGCATCTCCTTGCGGCGGTCACCGAAGCCCGGCGCCTTCACCGCGCAGGTGTTGAGCGTGCCGCGCAGCTTGTTCACCACCAGCGTTGCCAGGGCCTCCCCATCGACGTCTTCGGAGATGATGAGCAGCGGCTTGCCCTGCTTGGCGATGGCTTCGAGCACGGGGAGCATATCCTTCATGCTCGAGATCTTCTTCTCGCAGATCAGCACGTAACAGTCGTTCAGGACGGCTTCCATGCGCTCCTGATCCGTCACGAAGTAGGGCGAGAGGTAGCCGCGGTCGAACTGCATGCCCTCGACCACCTCGAGCACGGTGTCGAGGCTCTTGGCCTCTTCGACCGTGATCACGCCCTCTTTGCCGACCTTCTCCATCGCCTCGGCGATGATCTTGCCGATCTGGGTGTCTCCGTTGGCGGAGATGGTGCCGACTTGCGCGATCTCCTTGGGGTCCTTGGTCGGCTTGCTCAGCTTCTGCAGGCGCTCGACGATGGCTTTGACGGCCGCGTCGATGCCGCGCTTGAGCTCCATCGGGTTGTGGCCGGCGGCCACCATCTTCGAACCCTCGCGGTAGATCGCCTGAGCGAGCACGGTCGCTGTGGTGGTGCCGTCACCCGCGACGTCCGACGTCTTGCTGGCGACCTCGCGCACCATCTGGGCGCCCATGTTCTCGAACTTGTCCTCGAGCTCGATTTCCTTGGCGACGGTGACGCCGTCCTTGGTGACCGTTGGAGCACCGAAGCTCTTCTCGATCACGACGTTGCGGCCGCGGGGCCCAAGCGTGACTTTGACGGCGTTCGCGAGCGCGTTGACGCCGGCGAGGATCTTGTCGCGGGCGAGGGTGTCGTAGATGATTTCCTTGGCTGCCATTGATTCTTCTCCCTAAATCTAGATTCGTTCTACTTGCCGACCTACCTGCCGACCTAGCTGTCGACCTGGCCTACTTTTCGACCACGCCGAGGATGTCCTCTTCGCGCAGGATGAGGTGGTCTTCGCCGTTGATGGTCACTTCCGTGCCGCCGTACTTGCCGAAGAGCACGCGGTCGCCGACCTTGATGTCGAGCTTCCGGATGCTGCCGTCGTCGAGCACGCGGCCCGACCCCACGGCCAAGACTTTGCCTTCGACGGGCTTCTCTTTCGCGGTATCAGGAATGATGATCCCGCCTTTGGTCTTCTCTTCTTCAGCGACGCGGGACACGACCACGCGGTCGTAGAGTGGACGAATCTTCATGAGGGCTCCTCCGGTTCTGTTGTCGATGGCGCGGAGCACGCAGCAGATAGCCCGTGCACGCCGGCCAAAAAGGCGGGCCGCAACATAACCTTCACCGGAAGTGAGTCAAGGCCGCCGCGTTGCGAGAAGTCGGAACCATGGGATAATGATCAAGGACCATGAGCGAAGTCGAAGCTTGCACCGACGTGCGCGCCTTCTTCAGAGAGCAAGTCGCCGAGGCGCTGCGCAGCCTTGACGTCAAGACCGCCGAACACACCGAGCACTACCTGGTGAACTTGCTGGCTGGGTATTCTGTATCTGAGCGGATACAAGAACTCTCGGCTCCGTTCGTGGAACAGCTGGGTCAAGCGCTGGCCCACAGCGGCGCGGCCCGCACGCAGCGGCTACGGGCGCTGGGCGACGCCGCGCTCTTCGTCAGCGGGTTCCTGTCCGACAGCTGCGATCGGCGCGGCGTGACCCCCGTCTACGTCATCGCAATCGGCGCGCGCGCCTACGGTGAGGTTGGCCGGGCGCCCGCCGCGGGTGCCACCGCGCGGCCCGACCTGTTCCTGGAACTGGCTCAGCGCTTCGAGTCCTTCGCGCGCGTGCTGGACGAGGTGCGCGAACAGACCGCGATGTGCTCCGACGGCGACCTCGTCCGCCTATATGAGCGCTGGCGCGTCAAGCGCTCGCCTCGCATCCTGCGCCGGCTGCGTCGGCGCGGCGTGACTCCCGGTCACGGCAGCCGCCAGATCAACTGACAGGTCGGCGTTTTTCTCCGCCTCTACTCCGCCTTTACTACCAAGGCGCGGCTCGTTAGCATGCCTGCATGCTCGCGACGTAGCGTCGCCGGCATTCCACTTATGGCGCTTCTCAAGATCATTTCGGCCGAGGGGAACGAGCGAACCGTCGAGCTGGCCGACCACAATTCCCTGGGCCGGCATCCGGACAACACCATCCAGCTGCTCGATCGGATCGTGTCCAAGAACCACTGCATGATCGACATCGTCGACGGCAAGTTCGTCCTGAAGGACCAGGGCTCGCTCAACGGCACGTACATCAACGGCGAGCGCGTGAACGGCAGCAAGCCCCTAAAGGCGGGCGACGAGATCACGCTCGGCTCCACCAAGATGATCTTCAACGCCGCGGCCCCCGCCGCAGCCGCCGGAGCCGCCGCGGAGGGCGCGCCTGCGAGCCCGCCCGGTCGGGTGACCATGGCCGCCGGCATGGTCGAGAGCCACATCCGATCGAAGCTCGCCCAGCAGAGCGCCCAGAACTTCATGCCCGAGCGGCTGGTGCAGGACGAGCCGTCCCTGCGCCGGGACTACGAGAAGCTGCGCGTCAGCTTCGAGCTCACGCGCGCCATTGCCGGCGAGCTCGATGTCGACAAGCTGCTGGCGAAGATCCTCTCCACGGCGTTCGAGCTACTCGCCGCCGACCGCGGCGTGGTGCTGTTGTTCGACGAAAAGCAGCAGCTGCAACCACGCTGCGTGCGCACCAAGCGCGGGGAGACCAACGAAGAGGTCGCCCTGTCGACCACGATCATCAACGAGGTCGTGCGCGAGCGAGCGGCGGTGCTCTCGAGCGATGCGCTCATGGACGCGCGCTTCAAGGGCGCGCATTCGATCATCATGCAGGGCATCCGCTCCAGCATGGCCGTGCCGCTCATCTACTCCGACGATCTACTCGGCGTGATGGTGCTCGACTCACAGGTCGCCGCCAACGCGTTCGCCGAGAAGGATCTGCAGCTCACTCAGGCCCTGGCGAACCAGGCCGCCGTGGCGATCCAGAACGGCTTGTTTGCACTGAAGATCGAGAAGGAAGCGCTCACCCGAGAGCGCTTCCAGCGCCTCTTGTCGCCAGCCATCGCCGAGCTCGTGGTGAGCGGCTCGCTGGCAGTGGAGAAGGGCGGTCAGCTGCGCGAGACCACGGTCTTCTTCAGCGACATCCGGGGCTTCACTGCGCTGAGCGAGACACGCACGGCCCAACAGATCGTCGACATGCTCAACGAGTACTTCGAGCTGATGGTCGAGGTGATCTTCAAGTACGAAGGCACGCTCGACAAGTTCGTGGGCGACGAGATCATGGCGCTCTTCGGCGCGCCCGTGGCGCATGCCGACGACGCGATCCGTGCGGTGCGCGTCGCGGTCGAGCAACTGGACGCGCTCGAGGAGTGGAACCTGGTGCGCGTCGCCGAGGGTGAACCGCCCATCCACGTGGGCGTCGGCATCAACAGCGGCGGCGTGGTCGCAGGCTACCTCGGCAGCAGCAAGGCGCTCGAGTACACGGTGATCGGCGACGTGGTGAACACCGCGTCGCGGCTGTGCTCGGTGGCCAAGGCCGGCGAGATCATCATCAGCAAGAGCACCTACGACCTGGTCAAGGACCACTTCAACACGGAAGAGCTCGCGCCCACGCAGGTGAAGGGCAAGGCCCAGGCGCTGCAGATCTACCGCGTGCTCGGCGAGAAGAGCCGGCGCAAGCGTCCCACTGCAGGCTGACGGCAGGCTCGGGCAGGCGCCGGGTGGGCCGGTTATTTGACCCACCGGAACGCGGGTACGTACGATCTCCAAGCGTGGGTGGTCCGTGTGCCGCTCGCGACCTGTGCCCGAGGAATAGCTGGATGCGGCGTATCCCTGTGATCTTGTTCGTGCTCGCTCTGTTGGGCGGCTGCGTCTCGTCGCAGGCGCAGCACGCTGCGAGCGCGAGCGACTTCAAAGGCGAGCCGGCGGGTGGGCGCGGTTCGCTCGAGCAGAAGCAGGCCGAGCAGCAGAAACACATCGCCGAACTCGAGGCTCGCATCGGTCTGCTCGAATCCGAGGCGCGCCGGCACCGTGATTTCACGCAAGCCGCGTCGTCGCCGGGCCAGACCGTGCACATCGTCCCGCCCTCGAAGCACGAGGACGACCTGGCGTCCGATTCCACGCTGCTCGCGGACGACGAAGCGGCGGGCCGCGACGCGCCGGAACGCGAGTTGCCCCGCGCACGCGGCAAGCACGAGCACGTGCCGACGTTGCGTCTGTACGGGCACGCCGAGCCCGAGCCTCAGGCCGACACGCTTCCTCAGACCTCTGAAACGCTCTCGGTCGTACCGCTACCGCAAGAGCGCGCGACGGGCGCTGCGAGCGCGCCGGAAGCGGCGGGCGCGACAGCAACCAACGACGGCTACCGCGAGGCGTTGCGGTTGGTGCGCGAACGCCAATACGACGAAGCACTGAAGGTCATCGACGCGCTCGTGCTGCAACCGTCGGCCGCGCGCATGCTGGACAAGCTGCTCTACTGGCGGGGCGAAGCACGCTACGCCAAGCGCGACTACACGCAAGCCAAACAAGAGTTCGAAACGTTGCTTGGTCGCTTTCCGCAGAGCGAGAAGGTGCCCGACGCGTTGCTCAAGCTGGGACTGTGTCTGCGACGTCTGGGTGACGAGGCGCACGCACAAGCCTACTTTCGCCGGGTGCGCCAGGAGTACCCGCGCAGCGAGGCTGCTGCGATCGCTTCTCGGGAGGGTTCCACATGAGACCGTACCTGATCGTGCTCTGCATGCTTGCTCTCTACGCTCCCGCGCGGGCATCGGCTCAAGAAGCTGGTGACGTCGGAACGAACTACGGCGAATTCTTCGGCGAGGCCGGAGGGACGTCCGAAACGCCAGCTCCGCAAGGGCCGCACTCGCTGGCGGAGGCGAAGAAGCAGGGGCGGGGCTTCACGCTGGGTGCATCCGGCAGCCTCTACCGCAAGCCCGATCGCGACGTGCACGTGGTGCAGCAGGGCGACACGTTGTGGGGCATCTCGGATCGTTACTTCGGCGACCCGTGGCACTGGCCGGCGCTCTGGTCTTACAACCCCGAGATCACGAACCCGCACTGGATCTACCCGCTCGATCAAGTGCGTCTGTCGAGCGCCACGTTGAGCGCCGACGAAGTGGCGGCAGCCAAGGCCGCGGCCGACGCGGACACCGAGCGAAATGGCACCAGCACTGTCGACGGTCGCCCGCCGGCCATGGTCGAGCCGAAGCAGGAATCTCCGAGCGAGCTCGCACCGCGCGTGACGGTCTCGATGAAGCTGATGAAGCCGGAGACGGTTTTCCTGCGCGACGAAGGCTATCTCGACGACGACGACATTCGCTCGGCCGGACAGATCATCGGCGGCAACGAGGAGCAGATGTTCCTGTCGCCGGCCGACGAAGTCTATGTGAAGTTCAAGCCGGGCCAGGACGTGCACACCGGTCTGAGCTACACGGCCTACCGCGTGCCAGAGAAGACCTGGGAGCGCGACCCCGACGAGAAGGGCACTCTGGTCAAGCTGCTCGGCACGATTCTGGTTCGTTCGTACGATCGCGAGCACGGCATTGCACGCGGCGTCGTGAGCGAGGCGATGGAGCCGATCGAGCGCGGCGTGCCCGTGACCATGCTGGAGCGTCGCTTCGATCTCGTACCGCCGCGTCGCAACGCCAAGAACGTCGTCGCGCACATCATTGCTGCGGTGCAACCGCGCCACTTGCTGTCGTTCGGTAACGTCGTGTTCCTCGATGTGGGTGCGGGCCACGGCATCGAGCCCGGCAATCGTTTCTTCGCCGTGCGCCGCGGTGATGCGTGGTTGGATGCACTGCAGCGGCCCGCTCGCGAGTACGGCAACATCGCCGACGTCCCGGCCACCAAGAAAGAGGACCTGCCCAAAGAGGTCGTAGCGGAGCTGCGCGTGATCAAAGTGCGCAAGAAGACTACCGTCGCGCTGGTCACCCGCTCGGACACCGACATCTTCCAGGGCGAAATGGTCGAAATGCGCCAGGGTTTCTAGGCTCGCGCCAGCTATCTCGACGCCGTTTACGTGGCGCCGCACTCGTGGGAAAATGTCGTTGTGGCGACCCCGAGTGACCAGGACGAGTTGGTTTCGCAGTTGCGTGCCGAGCTGGCGCGCGAGCAGGGTAAGCTGCGCGCGCTGCAGGACATCGGCCAGGCGCTGGGCAACACGCTCGACCTCGACGACCTCGTCGCAGTGCTGCTGACGCGAGTGTCGCGCATCATCGACGCCGATCGCACCACGTTGTTCGTGGTCGATGAGGCCAGCGGCGAGCTGCGCACGCGCTTCAGTCACGGCGGGCAGACGCACGAGATCCGGCTCAAGCCCGGCCAGGGGCTCGCCGGTTGGACCGCGAAGTTGAGTCGCTCGGTCAATGTGAAGGATGCCTACCAGGACGTGCGCTTCGACGCCGACTGGGACAAGCGCACGGGCTATCGCACGCGCTCGTGTCTGTGCGTTGCGGTGCGCAATCACAGCGGTACGACCATCGGAGTGCTGCAGGCGCTCAACAAGCGCACCGGCTACTTCACGCTCGACGACGAAGGGATGCTGCAGGCGCTCGCCGCGCAGGCTGGCGTGTCGCTCGAGAACTCGAAGCTGTTCCTCTCGGTCGTCGCCAAGAACATGGAGCTGCTCGAGACCAAGGAGCAGCTCGAGCAGAAGGTGCGTGAGCTGGACGTGCTCTTCGAGATCGCGCAGGTGTCGGCCAATGCCACGCGGCTCGATGAGTTGCTCGAGGGCGTGCTGGCCCGCGCCATGCGTGCGATCGACGCCGAGGCGGGCTCGATCCTGCTTTCGGATCAACGCACGGGCGAGCTGTGTTTCCGCTGCGCCGTGGGTGGTGTGCCGGAGGCCGTTCGACGCCTGCGCATCGCCCCCGACGAAGGCATTTGCGGCTGGGTCGCCAAGCATGGCCAGCCGCAGATCGTCAACGATGCCAAGCACGACCCGCGTCACTCCGCGGCGGTCGCCGATCAAGTGGGCTACTTCCCGCGCTCGGTGCTGTGCGTGCCGCTCGTCCTCGACGACGGCGTCGGCGCACTCGAGCTGCTGAACAAGGCACAGGGCCATGTCGATTTCACGCAAGATGATCTCAAGCTCGCGAGCGTGATTGCGGGCCACGCCTCCACGGCGATTCGGCTTGCGCAGGCGCGCGAGCGGCGCGAGCGCGAGGAGCGACTGACCACCATCGGGCAGTTGCTCTCGAGCGTGGTGCACGATCTACGCGGGCCGATGACTGTGATCTCGGGCTATGCGCGGTATCTGAAAGACGAGCCGAACGCCGAGCGACGCACGCAGGACAGCGATGCGATTCTCCGGCAGGTCGAGGCCGTGGACGCGATGACGCGGGAGATCCTCGCCTTCGCGCGCGGCGAGGAGAACCTCCTGGTACGCAAAGTCTATCTGCGTCCGTTCTTCGGTGAGCTCGCCGACACGCTGCGGGTGGAGCTCGAGGGCAGTGGCATCGAGCTGACGGTGCACGTGGACGACCGCGGCGTCGCCTGGCTCGACCAGCACAAGATTCGCCGCGCGGTGCATAATCTGGTGCGCAACGCAGCCCAGGCCATCGGCCATCAGGCGGGAACGATCACGATCGGCGTCGGACGCCGCGAGTCCGACCACGCGCTCGTGATCACCTGCACCGACGACGGGCCCGGCGTTCCGGAAGAGATCCGCGGCAAGATCTTCGAATCGTTCACCACGCACGGCAAGCCCGACGGCACCGGTCTGGGCCTGGCCATCGTGCAGAAGGTGGCCGCGGATCACGGCGGCTCGGTGGACGTGAAGAGCCGGCCGGGCGAGACGGTCTTCACGCTGGTTTTGCCGCAAGAACGTACGCAAGAAACACTGCCGCCTGGCCGTCCGGCGCCAGTGGCGGGCTCCGGACCTGCCGGTTTGACGACCTGATCTCGAGGTGGCGCATGGCTGCGAAGACCGTCTGGCTGGGAGTGTTCGCGCTGTCATGTGCGTGTGTGACTACGGCGCACGCGCAGGAGGAAGGTGTCGCCAAGAGCGGCATGGATCAGGGCGAGGCCTCGATCAACGTGCGCTCGGATGTGAAGCTCGGCATCAAGGGCACGGCGGGCACCACCAGCGACCGCCTGGCCAAGCTGGGGGGGGCCGTCGGCGATCTGATGGGCGACATCCGCACCTGCTACCGCAAGCAAGTCGCGACCTCACCGGAGGTCATCGGTGCGCTGCGCGTGACCTTGAGCCTGCGCGAAAAACAGAAGCCCGAGGCCGTGGTGGAAGAGAAGGGCAGTGCTTCGACGAGTCTCGGTAAGTGCGTCGCCGGGGTGCTCGGCAAAGCCAGCTACAGCGGTGTCGTCCGACCCGCCGCCGCTGTGCTCAGCCTCGACTTCGACAACACTCGGGCGCGTGGCCAGAGCTTGATGAACCAGCGCGTCGCACAAACCTCTGCGGTGCAGGTTCAGGCCGCCGCTGATGGCGGCCAGTCCGCCAGCTGGTCGACCGATGGCTCGGAAGTGACGTTCACCGTTCGCGCGCCGGCTGGCGCGCCCCACGAGGCGCTCGAGTTGCTGGTGCGCGGCTTCCGTTCGGGCTACGCCGGTTTTCTCGACTGCCGCAGGCACTGCGAGAAAGGTGGGGTGTCGCCGGAGGGTGACATCGAAGCCGCGCTGCAGCTGGACCGGCAGGGCAAGGCCACTGTGACGGTGGGCAAGATCAGCGTGACTGCCAAGCGCGCCCCGCAGTGCGCCAAGCAGTCGTTCAAGCACGTGAGCTTCGAGAAGCCCGCGGCCACCGTGCGCGCAGATGTGACAGTGCACTTCGCGCGCTGAGCGCGTTGATCGCGCTGGTCGCACTGGTCGCACCGTGCACGCATCTGGATCGCGGCGGCTCAGCCGCTGCGGCTCAGGCGAAGTCTTTTTCGTGCCGCTCCTGATCCTCTTTGCAGCGGATACAGAGCGTCGTCTCGGGGCGGGCTTCGAGGCGCTTGGCGCTGATCTCTTCGCCGCATTCTTCGCAGACGCCGAAGTCGCCTTCGTCGATCTTGCGCAGGGCGCGATCGATCTTCTGCAGGAAGGTCTTCTCACGGCCGCGCAGGCGGAACTCGAAGGACTGCATGCCCTCGCTCGAAGCCAGATCCATCTCGTCTGGAAGGTCGTCCGTGTCGAGCGTCATGCCCTCGGCCTTCATGTTCTTCGCGTTCTGGATCAGTGCTTCACGTTTCTCTTCGAGGACTTCGCGAAAGCGCTTGAGTTCAGCCTTTTTCATGGAGTCGGCACCAAGTGGGGTGGGGTCAATGCCAGAGCGAGCGTGGCACCATAAGGAACGTGCGCACCGAGTCAAGTCTGGCGCCGTTCGCGGGGTCGTCTAGGATACCACACAAGCGGCCAGGGTTGCGTCAACGAAGAGTTCTATCGAACAGGCGGACCCGGCGCACCCACAGGTCGCCGCGAAACAGGCCGAGGGCGAGGCCCAAGAGCCAGAGCCACAGATCTTCCTGCGCCTGGAGCGCCGTGCTGTTGCTCGCCGTCCCGAGAACGTTCGGCTGCCTTGGCACGCTCGCGGAACTGCTCCAGCGTCAGGCACCAGCGTCAGCCCACGGAGAGTCTGCGCTGTAAGGGCCCGAACCGAGTCGCAGTGCCTGCACGCGGCACCCGAGCTCGAAGTGCTCTCGGTCGGCCGGCAGCACGAGCAGTGCATCGACACATGCCATCGAGGGCACGGAGCCCGAGCCCTGCCGGGCGTGAAGGCGCGCGACCCAGCGTTCGCCCTCCCAAGCCAGGCTCGCGCGCGCCAACTCCGTGCGACCGACCTTGTGCTCGTAGCGAGTCTGCAGCTCGACCGTGAAGGGCTGCGGGAAGAGTGCGGCATGCCCTTGCATGCATCGCAGCGCAGGCCGTACGAAGACCTCGAAGCCCAACAGCGCGCTCACCGGGTTGCCCGGCAGACCCACGATCGGAACACCCCCGGCACTCGCGAACATCAGTGGCTTGCCGGGCTTCATCGCGACTTTGTGGAATGCGACCTGCGCGCCCGCGTCGAGTAGCGCACGACCGACGAGATCGTAGTCGCCGACCGACACACCGCCGACCGTGAGCAGCACGTCGGCCTGCAAGCCGAGTCGAACACTGGCAAGCACATCGGCCAGCACGTCGGGCGCCCGTGGCAGAACCCAGGGCACAGCTCCGCACTGCTGCACGGCTGCGCGCAACGCATGGGCGTTGCTGTTGATCAGGCTGCCCGGGCGCGGCGGCTCGCCGAGCTCACGCAACTCGTCGCCCGTGCAAAGAATCGCGACCCGCGGCGCGCGGAACACCGAAACGCTTCCGTAGTCCTGACTCGCCAGCAGCCCCAGCTCGCCCGGTCCGAGCGCAGTGCCAGCGCGCAGAGCCACGCTGCCGTGGCGCAGGTCCGAAGCCTGTGGCCGAACGTGCGCGCCCGTGCGGGGCAGCGCTTGCAGCTGCACGCTGCCGTCGGCCGCACGTACCGTGTCTTCCTGCATCACGACGCTGTCGGCGCCCGCGGGCAACGGCGCGCCGGTGAAGATGCGCATCGCATGGCCCGGCGGCAGCGGAGCCGGCGCGGGCGCACCCGCGCGCGCTTCGCCGTGCACCGGCAGCCTGCAGCCCACGGCCGTCGCATCGGCTGCGCGCAGCGCGTAGCCGTCCATCGCGCTGTTGTCGAACTCCGGCAGGTCGAAGCGAGCCACTGCGTCGGCCGCGAGCACGCGCCCGAGCGCTTCGGCCAGCGGCACGGGCTGAGCGGGCAGGGGGCAGAAGCTCGGCAGCATCAACTCGAGCGCTTCGTGGATCGACTTCACGACCACAAGTTGTGCCGAAGAAACGCCGGCCGCGCCAGTGCGCGCAGCCGCCCGTCAGTCGGCCGCCAGGCGCTTGGCCGCATCCTCGGGCACGTAAACGATGATCTCGGAGTCCGCATCGAGCTGCTTGTCGCGACTGAACTGGTTGATGCGCGCGAGTGAGCCGACCGAAAGGTCGAAGCGGTCGGCCAGCGAGCGCAGCGTGTCGCCGGCCTTCACGCGGTAGCGAATGCGCACGCGATTGGCCTGCGTCTCGTGGAACTGGAAGAACTCCTCGCTGCCAACGACCAGCGTGCGCACGTCGTCGGGGCTGAGCACCACCGCTTGCGAAAGCTCGGCGTCGCTTGGCACGAAGAGCTGCAGGTACATGCCGCGGTGCAGCTTGGCGTCGCTCGAGATCTGGTTCCACATGCGGATCTCGTCGCTCGTGATCTTGAAGAAGCGCGCGACCTCGTCGAGCTGATCGCCCTCGGTCGCCCGATAGAAGATGCGCTTACGATCCACGTACAGGAAGATGTCGCCGGGAATACCCACGGTCGGGCGCTCGCCCTTGGCCTTGGGGGTGGGCTCCACGTCGGGCACCAGCAGCTTCATGCCGGCATGCGAGACCTCGCCCTCGGCGAAGTCGTTCAGAGCCTGCAGCTTGCTCACCGTGGTGCCATAGAGCTCGGCGACTTCCGCCAGGCGCTCGCCCAGGCGCAGCACGTGCGTGCGATGGGTCGGCGTCTCGGGCTGGTACTGCGGCCACTTGTCCTTGAAGTGCGCGGCGCGCTCCTTCGGAATATGCAGCTCCCAGCTCTTCACGTCGGGCGGGATGCGGCTCTTCTTCAGCTCGGGGTTCAGAGCGGCGAGGGCATCGACTTCGATCCCGACCGCACGGGCGATCCGCGACAGGGGCAAGCCGCCGGGCACGTTCACGGTCGCCGTGGTCACGCTCGGGTCGGGCGTGATCTCGCCCAGGCCGAAGCGCTGCGGGTTACGACCGACGATGGCGCACGCCACGATCTTGTTCACGTACACGACCGTCTCGTACGGCAGGCCAGCCTCGAGGCTCGACAGCACCCAGAAGTCGTTGGTGTTGTACTTCTGCATCGAGCGCAAGAGCGCGCCGTAGCCCATGTTGAACGCGGCCATCGCCAGCGGCCACGAGCCCAGCTGCGCGTAGAGATCCTTGAAATAGCTGGTGGCGGCTGCGGTCGAGCGCTCCGGGCTCATGCGCTGATCGACCCAGCGCGACATCTCCAGCTCGTACTCGTTGGCGGGCGCACTCATGAACTGCCAGAGGCCGCGGGCACCGACCTCGGAGTGCGCCGTGGGCTCGTAGCCGCTCTCCACCATCGCGACGTACGAGAGATCTTCCGGCAACCCAGCGGCACGCAGCTGCTTGCGAATCATGTCGCCGTAGCGACCCTGCCGCGCGAGCAAGCCGCGCATGTGTGCGCGCCCGCGTGGGTCGTTCTTGTAGTACTCGAGCGCACGCACCAGCCGGTCGTCCCAGCGCACCGGCAGATCGGGCAACGCGAGGCCCTGCAGCCAGCCCAGGTCCTTGCCGCCGATGGCGGGCTCCTGCGTGGCCGAGGGCACGCTCGACGTCATGCTCGCTGGCGGCAGCCCCACGCCGATGTCCGGCGTGGCGCTGTCGTCGCGCACGTCCGAATCGTCGTCGCGGCGACTCTCTTGCTCGGCCAGTGCGAGCAACTCCTTGCGAACCGAGGCGATGACCTCGTCCACCGAGGGCTCGGCCGCTTCGGGCGCGTCGGCGGCCTCCTTCACCGAAGGCTCGGCCAGGACAGGCGCGGGACAGAGCGCGCCGATCAGCAATACAGTGGCGACGGAGTTGCGCATGCCCCCCAGAGTACTGGCGAGCCACGCAAGAATGCCAGAAACGAGCTTTCTTCTGTTACGCTAGCCAGCGCTACGCCGGGCAGCGGGCCGGCTTAAGCCCACATTTCCAATGCACCGCGGCGTTCATGACTTCATCGCGTGGGTGGAACAGCATCCGGACTTCCCGGGTCTGAAGCTCAGTCCTCCGCCCCCCGCAGCCGACATCACCGCCGTCGAGGAGCGCATCGCGTCCCCGCTGCCGGCGGATCTACGCACCCTGATCATGCGCTTCAACGGTGGGGTGTTCCCCTCCGGGCAGCTGCTCAGCGCCGGCGAGTCGGGCGAGCACACCATGCTCGCCGCGCTCGACGAGCTCGCCAAGCGCCTCAACAAGTCGGTGCGCGACCCCGAGCTGCTGTTTCCGTTCTTCCGTGCCGACGACGGCGGCATCTTGGCCTTCGATCGGAGCGCGGGCCCCGTGTCCGACACCTGGCCGATCCTCGACTACTACGTCGACAGTGGCGAGCAACGCATGGTGCACCGCACCTTCGACGGCTTCTGCCGGCTGCGCGTGGCCGAGTGGACCGACCCGGCGTTCAACACGGCCTTCACGCTCGACAGCTACCTGCAGAGCGGGCTGCGGCACGTCGCGATCGAGCCTGACGTGTCGATCGCGCACGCCACGGTCGCGCACGCGCTGCGGCGCGCCGGCAAGCCAGAGGAAGCGCTCGAGGCCTACCTGCGCGGTGCGCACTGCGTTCCGGCCCAGCCCTGGTGCGACTGGGAAGCGCTGAAAATCGCAGTGATCCTGGGCGACGGACGCAACGCGATCGAGGCCGCCTCACGAGTTTCCTCGCGTGCGCCGAGGAGCCGCTGGGACCAGCGCGAGACCACGCCGCTGATGGTGGCCGACGTGCTCGCCGTGATCGCGCCCGCGCTGTCGGAACGCCGCGATCAGCTGCTGCGCATCTACGATCAGCTCGCCGAGCAATGCGACGACGACGCCGACCGGCAGCACGTGGTCGCCGTGCGACGTGCAGTGTTCGCGCGCGAGCTGCCACCGCCGCCTCTGCCGCTGCGCACGACAGCGGTCCCGCCCGATCCCGACGCGGCGCGCTTCTTCAGCTCGCTGAAGGAAGGCTACCGCCGCGGCAAGGTGCGCGACGAGGACATGCTGCTCGACCCGGTCTACGCCGTGCTGCGCCAGCGCTACGACTTCGCCGAGGTGCTCCGGATTCCGCGCGGTTTCAGCTGAGCTGGTCTCAGCTGAAATCACTCAGCGGCGGGCAGACACGGTTACGGCCGCCGTTCTTGGCCTTGTAGAGCAGCTCATCGGCAGCGCGGAAGAAGCCCTTGCTGTCCATGCCAGGCTGCAGGTCGGCAACCCCGATCGACACCGTGATCTTGATTTGCTCGCCCTCGACCATGAAAGGGTGTGACTCGACCAGCTTGCGCAGGTCTTCCGCGATCTTCACGGCGCCGCCCAGCGAGGTCTCGGGCAGCACGGCCGCGAATTCTTCGCCGCCGTAGCGGCCGATCTCGTCGTCGGGGCGCAGGCGCTTGGAGATGATGCTCGCCATGTCGCGCAGCACCGAGTCGCCGGCCAGGTGACCGTAGGTGTCGTTCACGTCCTTGAAGTGATCGATGTCGATCATCAGCAAGGCCAGCGCACGCGCGTGCCGGACGGCGCGCGGAATCTCTTTCTGGACCACCTGATCGAGGCGCTTCTTGTTGCCGACGTCAGTGAGACCATCGGTGATGGTCATGTTGAAGATGGTCTCGTGGTACTGGGCCTCGACGTCGGAGCCAGACAGGTACTTGAAGATCGTGTCGCCGATCTTCACCTGATCGCCCTTGCGCAGCTGGCAGTTGCTCACTGGGTCCGGGTCGTCGTTGACGTAGGTGCCGTTCGTGGAGTCCAAGTCGGTGACGTAGATGCGGCCGTCGCGGTGCTCGATGCGCGCATGGCGGCGCGACACGCTGTCGCTGTCGAGCACGATGTCGTTCTCGCGGTCGCGGCCGATGCTGACCAGTTCCTTGTCCAGTACGTGCCTGCGTCCCAAATCGGAGGCGATCGGCGCATAGATGACGACCAAGCAGTCGTCACCCTTGCGCTGAACCTTCAGCTCTTCCAGCGTGGTTACGCGGGTCTTTATCTCGTGATCGGAGTCCACTGACGTAGGTCGTTCTTGGGCCGCAGAAAATACCGCAGGTTAGCGTACGAATTCGTCACGACCGAGTAAAGCCGGACGTGTAGTCAGGCAAAACTTCCTGCGCACCTGCGCCACTGTAGCCCCTGGCCGCACGACGTACGACGTCGACGCACACCGACCATCGATTGACAGGTCTGCGCTGCGCACAGTAACTACGGCTTCGCCAGCCCTCCGATGCACGACAGCACAACGCACGACGAGTCGCCACGCATTCTGGTCGTGGACGACGAGGAAGTGATTCGCGACATCCTCGCTGATTTCTTGGCGATGGAGGGCTTCGAAGTGCGCACGGCGGCTGACGGCGGCGCTGCCCTCGTAGAGCTGTCCAAGGGCCGCTTTGACCTGGTGTTGAGCGACCTGAAGATGCCGAACATGGGCGGCATCGAGCTGCTCGAGTCCATCGCACAGCACAGCCCGCAGTTGGTCACGATCATCATGACGGGCTTCGGTACGGTCGAGACCGCGATCGACGCGATGAAGCGCGGCGCCTACGACTACATCATGAAGCCCTTCAAGATGGAGGAAGTGGTGCACACGGTGCGCCGCGGCCTCGAGCGTCGCAAGCTCAGCGCCGAGAACCTGCGCTTGAAGGAAGCCCTGTCGCTGTACAAGGTGAGCGAGGCCATCGCCGCGAGTCTTTCGCTCGAAGAAGTGATGCGCAACGTGACCGACGCCGCAATCCACGAGGTGGATGCCGACGTCGTCACCGTGCTGCTCGACGACGGCCATGGCAGCTACTTCGAGCGCGCGCGGGTCGTGAACCCGGCGTTCCTACCGGTGCTACCTCCGGAGTCGTTCGGCACGCTCTCGCAGCAGAGCCTGCACGACCACTTCGCCACGGAGAAGCGGCTACGCGTGCAAGGCGAGCGCGGGCTGCGCTTCTTCGCCACGCAGCCCGAGCCCGCGCTCAGCTCCGTGCTGGTGACGCACCTCACCATGTCGGGGCGCACCATCGGCTATCTCGGAGCTATGAGCTTCACGCCCAAGAAGTCTTTCGACGAAGGCCAACGCAAGCTGCTCAGCATCGTGTCCGACCGTGCCGCAGCGGCGATCGAAAACGCCAAGCTCTACGAGGATCTCAAGGCGACCTTCTCGCAGACCATCAAGGGCCTCGCGAGCGCCATCGACAAGATGGACCGCTACACGGCCGGTCATTCGAGCCGCGTGGCAGCTTACTCGCAGATCCTCGCCCTCAAGCTCGGACTGCCAGCCGATCAGGTCGAGATCGTGCGTCAAGCCGCGCTGATGCACGACATCGGCAAGATCGGCTGCGTGATGAACCTGAACAAGCCAGGCATCCTGACCGATCGCGAATACGACATCTTCAAGCGCCACCCGGGCTTCGGGCGCGACATCCTCGAGCCGATCGAATTTCTCTCACCGCTCATCCCCGGCGTGCACTTCCACCACGAACGCTGGGACGGCACGGGCTATCCGCTCGGCCTCAGCAAGCAGGAGATCCCGCTGATCGCGCGGATCATCTCGGTGGCCGACGCCTACGACGCCATGACCAGCGATCGCGCCTACCGGCGCGCGCTGCCGCACTGCGTCACGATCAACGAGATCAAGAGTTGTACCGGCGCGCAGTTCGATCCCGACATCTCGGGCGAATTCGTCGAGGCGATCGAAGCGCACCGCGTGACGCTCTCGGATCGCGACGACCCCATCCCGGAGTGAGCGCCGCGCGGGCCCGGGCTACCGTCGCGCGGCTGTTGCGCAGCCACCGCTTCAGCGCTTGGCGTCGCCCTGGACTTGCGCCTGCGCCGCAATCGCTCGCGACCCGGAGTCTGCAGGTCCCGAGTCGCGTTCGGCGTCGCGCATCTGCTGCCGGAACTTGCCGGTCTCGGTGGGGGCGAGCGGCGTGCCATCGGCGTCGCGAGTCGCGGGCATCGGCAACGGAGTTTCGCCGCGATCGGCCGCCTCCTGCCACGGGTAGCGGATGCGCTTGTGGTAGGAGCTGCACAGAGTATCGGTCAGCTGCGCCGTGAGCTCGCGCAGATCGGCGACCCTCAGACCCGACTCGTCGAGTTGCGCCTGCTGCAGCTTCACGAACAGCACGCGCTGCACCATCTCCAGGAACTTCTCGCGCGTCGGAGGGTCCACGGTGCGGGCGCCGGCCTCCACCGAATCGACCAGCATCAAGATGGCCGTCTCGCGCGTGCGCGGGCGCATGCCGGGATAGCGGAACGCATCCTCGGTGAGCGCCTTCGGATTGCCCTGCGACAGACACTTGTGCCAGAAGTACTCGATGACGCTCGTGCCGTGGTGCGTGTAGACGAACTCGATCACGGCCTCGGGGATGCGGCCTTCGCGCAGGATGCGCGTGCCCTCCACCACGTGGGCCATGATGGCGTCGGCGCTGATGTCCGGATCGAGGTCCTCGTGCGGGGAACGCTCACCGCGGTCCAGGTTCTCGACGAAGTACTTGGCTTGGACCGTCTTGCCGAGGTCGTGGTAGTAGGCCCCCACGCGCGTGAGCAGCGCATCGCAACCGATGGCGGCGGACGCAGCCTCCGCCAGGTTCGCCATGGCGCGCGCGTGCGCCCACGAGCCGGGCGCTTCGGCGGCCATCTTCTTGAGCAGTGGCTGCTCGAGGTCCGTCAGGGTCAAGAGCTGCGCGCGGGAAACCACGCCGAACACCCGTGACACCGCGGGCTGCAGCAAGAACGCCACGACACCCGCGAGCGTGCCGGCGCTGAGCGTCGCGATCGGCGCGGAGCGCGGCCCCAGCGCGAGCTCGTGAGCCAGCGAGAAGCCGTCGAGGATTTCCTTGGTCGCCACGTACGTGGCGGCACCGACCACGCCCGAGATGGCGCCCGAGACGATCAGGAACACGCTCTGCTTGCGCGCGGCGCGGAAGGTGAGCGCCGCGATGCAGCTGGAGATCAGGTACACGACGCTGACGATCGGGTCGTAGACCACGAGCGAGGCGCCGAACAGGCTCAGCAGCACGGCCATCATCGTGCCGGTGCGGCGATCTAGGTACTGAGAGGTCCACAGTGGCAAGAGCGCGATGGGCAGCACGAAGGCCGACAGGTCGGTCAGCAAGAGCAAGAGCTTCATCCCCAACAGGAACAGCAGCGACAGCCCGAGCAGCGAGACCTGCGTGCGCAGCAGAGCGCCACTCTTGGCGCTGACCTTGCGCATGTACCAAGTCGCGAGCACGACCAGCGCGAAGTAGACGGCCCACTGCGCGGCCAGATGCGTCGGGCGCGGTGGACGTCGGCCTCGCTCGTAGGCGCGGACCACGGAGGCCTGCACGGGGTCGGTCACCACCTCGCCGCGCGACACGATCTCGGGCACGGCCCGGAGCTTGGTGAGTCCGGTCTCTTCATCGTGCGCACGCACCGTGGTGCGCGGCAGACGCAGACTGATTGGCGCCGGTTGGCCCGGATCCACGCGCCACGGCTCCACGAACGCTTCGCCGAAATTGGCCGCGGTCAACGCCGTCGCAAAGACGGCGCCCATCACCACACCGGATGTCACTCCGGCCACGAGTCGGGTACGAAGCATGATCAAGAACTGGGCGGAGGTTGCCCGAGCAAGAGGCGTTGCCGCGATGTTAGCAAACTGACCGTTCGGCCAATCGCCACATCCATCCGTATGATCTCCCCCAAAAGCTGCTCTTGGCAACGCGTCGCGCCCAGCTTGGCCGCGCTATCGGTGTCGATTGTGGGGGTCTGTGCGTGGCCGTACACCGTCGACGATGCCTACATCGTGGCCCGCTACGCGCGCAATCTCGCGACTTTCGCGGGCTATTCGCTGGACGGAAGAACGCCAAGCGACGGCGTCACGGGCCCGCTGTGGCTCCTGCCGGGGATGGCCGCCAGCTGGCTCGGCGGCGATCCGGTGGTGGGCGCGAAGCTCCTGGGCCTCGCGGCCATGGTCACGAGCGTGTGGCTCGTGCTGCGCAGACTCGGGGGCAGGGCCGGGGGCCGCCGCTTGCTGGCCGTGGCGGTTCTGCTCGTCGTCTGCCAACCCACAGCGGGCTGCTGGGGCGTGGCGGGGCTCGAGACTGGCGCCGCGACGCTGGCGCTGTGCGTGGCGTGGCTCGCCGCGACCAGGCGCCCACACCCCGACGGGCTGGCGACGGGGCTCGGGCTCGCCGCGCTCGCCTGGCTGCGACCGGAGCTCGGCGTCTCGGCCGCGCTGCTGCTCGTGAGCCTCGCACTGCGACACCCCAGGCAGGCGCGCCCGGCCGTGTGGCTTGCAAGCCTGGGCCTTGGCAGCGTGAGTCTGTTCCGGCGCCTTCTGTTCGGCGCCTGGCTGCCGCTGTCGTACTACGCGAAGCTGGGCACACCGGCGCAGGGCTTGCAGCATGCGCTCGGCGCGGCGCTGGTGCTAGCAGGTCTGTTCGGCCTCGTCCTGCCCATCGCAGCGTGGCTGCGCGGCCGCAGCGATGACCGTAGCGCGGCGCTGCTGCTGGCGGGGCAGGTCGTGGCCGTGGTGTTCGCGGGCGGCGACTGGATGCCCGGCTTCCGACTGTTCGCGCCGCTCTTGCCGATCTACGTGAGCCTGTGCGCTGTCGGCGCGGTGCGCCTGGCTCGCAGCCAGCTCGGCGCCGTGGTGGCGCTGCTCTGTCTCTTGTTCGCGTGCGCCGTACCGGCGACCGATCTGCTCACACGCATGCCGGATCTACGCGCTGCCGGCGCGGGACGCGAGCGGGTCGGCCGTGCGCTCGCGCTGCAGCTGCAGAAAGCGGCGCACCGGGTCGCGCTCGTGGACATCGGCTACCTCGGCTACATCAGTACGTTGCAGGTGGTCGATCTCGCCGGCATCACCGATCCCGAGATCGCACGCTTGCCGGGCGGGCACCTCGACAAGCACGTGAGCGATGCTCTGCTCGCGCGTCGCGCGCCCGATGCCGTGGTGTTGCACGCCTCGCGGCCACCGCGCATCGACGCGTCTGGACGGCTCTTGAGCCTCGCTGGCTATCCCGTGGAGCAACGCGTCGCGGCCGGAGCCTGGCTGCAGACGCATTTCCGGGTCGCGCGCGTGCTGCACTACGCCCCGCACTACGAGTACGTGCTGCTCTTGCCCGTGGCCGAGGCTAGTGCTGCACCTGGAAACGATAGGTGAATGCGACCAGCGGGATGCCGAGCAGGCGAAAGAACGGCGCGGTGGTGTGATCGCCGGTCGACTCCATGCTGCGCAGAAAGCACAGGTCGAGCGCCCAGTGCGGGTTGCCCGCGGCGCGAACGCCGTACGACAGCACGAACAGCGACTGATCGATGAACTGGATGCGCTTGTTGGCGTTGAACAGCGTCGAGTACTCGGCGAGCAACGACAGGCCTTCGCTCACGCGCGCGACCAGGCCCCCGGCAAGCGCCACCGGCAGGAGCACGTCGGGCAGATCGGTGAGGGCCACGAACGAAGCGAGCGTGGCGCTCGATCGACACGCGGGCTCGAAGCACAGCTGAAAGGCGCCGCCTGCGCGTCCAGCGAGTAGCTCTTGCTGGCCAAGGTGCAGGTACGTGGCCGAGGCGAGCGCGGCGATGCGAAGCCCGGGGCTGCGATGCACGCTCGCCTTCAGCGTGAGGTCGAACGCGGCTTGCCCCGTGAAGTCCGCGATGCCGGTCGCGCTGAGCTGCAGCCGATCCGTGGCGGCGTAGCCCGCCTGCACGAACAGCAGATCGTAGTCGGTGATGAACAGCGTGCCCTGCGGCTGGGTGTCGCCCGTCGGCATCAGCACGACGCGATCGGCCACGGCGCCGTCGCGACGCGCGCTCTCGGGGGCGGCGTCGGCGTGCGCGACGGCTGGGCCGCGCAGCCACAACGCCAGGAGCGCGGCCGCTGCCAGCGCCCAGGTGCGAGCCGGTGCTGCCAGCGGCAGAGGGGGTATTGGCATGCTCCGGGGACGATCCAACCCGGGTCCCTCCATCGGCCTGGGGCGCAGGGCGTTCGGTCGTGCGGATGATACAAAGGCTTTCCCAGGCTGTCCCGGGGATTCCCGCATGCGGCTGCGCATGGGCCAGCCGACGCCGACGTTGAACGCGTGGCCGGTTCGGTGGCAAGCTTGTGGGTATGGCGTTGGATCTCGCGCCCGGGTTTCTGGTGGCAGCGCCGATCCTGCAGGATCCGAACTTCCGCCGCACGTTGGTGCTGCTGGTCGACCACCGCCCCGAAGGCGCGCTGGGCTTCGTGATCAATCGCCCGGCCAATCTCACGCTGGAGGGCATGATTGAGGCGCTGGGCTTGCGTGCCGATGCGGTCTGCCGGCCCGATTCGCCCGTGCTCGTCGGCGGCCCCGTCGCGCCCGACACCGGTTGGCTCGTGTTCGAGCACACGCCGGGCAAGAACTCCGGCGAGCAGGTCGTGCAGGTCTCCGAGCACATCGCGGTCAGTGCGTCGCGCGAGTTGCTCGAAGAGATGGTGACCGGGTCCGCGCCGTCGAAGCTGATGCTCGTGCTCGGCTACGCGGGCTGGGGCCCCGGCCAGCTCGACGCGGAGATCGCGCAGGGCGCATGGATCCCGGTCGATATCGACGAGCGGATCGTGTTCGATGCGCCGTACGAAGAGCGCTGGGCATTGGCCCTGCGCACACTGGGCATCGACCCTGCGCGCTTGACCCTGACCGCGCCCTGCGAGAGCTGACCGCCGCCGTCAGCGGCTCTTGGCAGGCGCTGGCATCACGACCGGCACGGCGACCGGCACGCTGAGCGGGGCCGGCGTGAAGGTCACGCGCCCGAAGCGTGCCAGCGTGTGGAAGTCACCGACCAGCGGGGCCGACCAAGCGACAGCACGTTGACCCTGCTTGCGCGCGTCCATCACGAAGAAGTTCATGCGCCACATCGAGCCGCTGGTCGGTGGCGGAGCGGGCGTCGCGCCCACGGCGAACGCAGTGAAGGGGATCGCCATCTCCACCGTGTAGCCGCGGTCGGGCTGCTCGTCGTCGAGCGTGCCCTCGAGCGTGACCTTGGCTTGCACGTGGCTGTCCCAGTCGACGTGGCCGAAGGGCAGCGGATCGCGCGGCGCATCGTAGCGGGTGTCGAAGCTCACACCGCGCGGCGAGACTTGCAGCTCGAAGTAGTTCTTCGAGTCACCGTCGGGGTCGATCATCACCTCGACAGCGTCTTGCTCCCACAGGTGCTCGTCCTTCTTCTCGAAGGTGCTCCTCAGGTAGTCATCCTGGACCACGAAGCCGATGTAGAGGTTCTGCGCATCATAGGCCACGCGCGCCACGGCCGCGAAGCCACCGACCTCACTGGTCATCGTGTTGACCATGCGCCCCGTCGTGCCCGCGGTCTGCCAGTCGGGCTCGTCGAGCTTGCCGTCGAGGGTGATCTTGCCAGTGAGCGGGTGCGCGAGCAGTTGCGGCAAGGGCTTGGGCTGCAGCGTCACCAGCACCGGCAGCTTCAGCGCCTCGGCGCGGTTGTCGCCATCGCTCGGACCCTGCGTCACGTGCAAGCGGTGTGGACCACTGTAGAAGCCCATGTAGAACGTCACGCTCTCCGAGCCCCAGTTCTTGGGCAAGGTGATCTCTTGCGGATCCTTGAGCAGGTCGCCGGTCTTCCACTCCGCGACGGGATACACCCGGCGCAGCGCGCGATCGGCGTCGAGGTTCAGACGATTTCGATTGGCGCCGTCGGCGACGTGCGTGAACAGCTGCCAGTCTTCGCCCAGCGTGCGATCGACCTGCCAGTACCAGGTGACCTTGAACGGCTGCTCGGGCACCACGGTCGTACGATCGATGTCGTACCCGAGCAGGCGCACCTGAGTCTCGAAGCGGATGTTCAGCGGGTGCTGGGGCTTGGGCGGCTGCTTGAGCTTGATCTCCGCCAGCATCACCTTGTCGGTGGACTCGTGGGCGCTCTTCTCCACGCAACCTGCGACCGCGCAGAGCGCGAGCAGGCTGCACGCGACGATGCTGCTTCTCATGAACCCTCCCTGGCGTTTCACTTGCGCGACCGCTTGCGAGCTTTCTTCTGCTGCTTGCGAAGTTGTTTGCGCTTGCTCGGATCCATCGGCTTCTTGCGCGGTCCCGGGGCACCGCCGGGGCCGCCGCCGAAGCCCATCGGGCCGTCGGCCACCGCCGCTTCGAGCAACTCGTTGGCGAGGTTCGCCATCATCGGGTTGCCCATGCCGCCACCGGTCTGCACGGCTTCGCGCAGGCGCTTGGCCATCGCGAGCTGCTTCATGCCTGGCATGCGTTGCAAGAGACCCGCTTGCTGACCGATCGAGCCCATCATGCGCTGCATGAACGAGAAGCGTTGCAGGAGATCGGCCACGTCGCGATCCGAGCAGCCGGAGCCGCGCGCCACGCGCTTGAGGCGGCCGGGCTGTTCGGCGAAGAGCTGTGGCTTGCGCCGCTCGTCCTTGGTCATCGAGCTGACCATGGCCTTGATGCGCACCAGCTCTTTTTCGTCGACCTGGAAGCCGTCGGGCACGCTGTCCGCGAAGAACGGCAGCTTCTCGAGCATGTCCTGCAGCGGGCCCATCTGCTGCAACATGGTGATCTGCTCGAGGAAGTCGTCGAGCGTGAAGCGGCCCTGGAGCAGACGCTTGGCGTCTTTCTCGGCCTTCTCTTCGTCGACGACGTGCTCGAAGTCCTGCATCAGGCCGACGATGTCGCCGAAGCCCAGGATGCGACTGGCCATGCCCTCGGGGCGGAAGGCTTCCAGCTTGTCGAGACTCTCGCCGACGCCCACGAAGCGCACAGGCGCGCCCGTCACGTCGCGCACCGACAGTGCGGCACCGCCGCGCGCATCGCCGTCGAGCTTGGTGAGCACGACGCCGGTCAGACCCACGCGCTCGTGGAACGAAGCTGCGGTCTTGACGGCGTCTTGACCGATCATGGCGTCGATCACGAGCAGCACGTTCTGCGGCCGTGTCTTGGCCTTGATGTCGGCGATCTCCTGCATCAGCGCTTCGTCGATCGCGAGGCGGCCGGCCGTGTCGTAGATGATGGTGTCGCACTTGAGTGTGCGCGCGTAGTTGGGTGCCTTCTGGCAGATCTCGACGGGGCGCGCGCCGGCCACTGTGAACACCGGGACGCTCAAGCGCTCGCCGAGCACCGTGAGTTGCTCGACGGCGCCCGGGCGCTGCACGTCGGCCGCGACCAAGAGCGGCCGGCGGCCATTCTTCTCCAGGTAGCGAGCGAGCTTGGCCGCGCTGGTGGTCTTACCGGCGCCTTGCAGGCCGACCATCATGATGCCTGTGATCGCCGGGGCGGGCGCGAGCTCGAGCGGCTCGCCATCGGCCTTCATCAGGTCGACCAGCTCGTCCTGGCAGATCTTGATGAACAGCTCGCCCGGGCCGACCGTGACCTTCTTGCCCTTGACCTCGGCGCTGCGCCGCACGACCTCGCCGACCGCCTTCTCTTTGACGCGGGCCAGGAAGCGCTTGGTGACGTTGAACTCGACGTCGGCTTCGAGCAGCGAGAGCCGAACGTCGCGCAACGCTTGCTCGATGTTCTCCTCGGTCAGCTCCGTCATCCCGGCGAGGCGGTTCTTGGCGGCGCGGAACCCTTTACTGAGGGCTTCGAACATGGCGGTGTGGCAATCCCTCGGGAAAAAGAAGCTGAGCGGGCGCCCAGCCGGAGCGCGGATTAGCACGTAGCCAGCGGGCGCGGCAAGGCACGTGCCTGGCGCGCTGACGGGGTGGCGACCGGTGCTTCGGGGGCGGTCGGCTTGCAGGACTGTGCATTCATCACAACCTGCCGGGGCGTGTTGGGAGGGCGGGCCGCTCCCGGGCTCGGGAGAGTGTCCTCGGCACTACCGCCACGGCTTTGCACGAGGCGCCTTGGGCCTGCGAAACGAGCCCGGGAGCGACCCGCCCTCCCAACACGCTTCAGTAGCCAGATAGCCCTATCGACGTCAGCGTGACGTGACTCGGCGTGAGCATCTGCAACGGTCACTGCGAGCAACCGTGTGGTCGGCGTCAGACGACAACACCTGCTGCGACCTCGCGCCGCCTGCTCACTCAGCCATGACATTGAAGCGCCCCAGCAGGTTGCGGTGAATGCTCAGTCTTGCGAGTCGATCGTCCCCCGACCAACGCCGCGTCCCACCACACCCCGTTCGCCAAGCTCTTCCCTCTGTCTCACCGCACCCCTTGACCGCAAGCGTTCGGCTTGGAATCGTCGCGTCCGGTCCCTCATGACGACGAGCGAAAACAATCCAGCCAAGTTGCCGCCTGCCGGCGACGCGCAGACCCTCTACGTCATCGACATCAGCGGCTACGTCTTTCGCGCCTACCACGCGTTGCCGCCGCTGCAGAGCCCCAAGGGCGAGCCCACCCACGCCGTGCTCGGCGTCACCACGATGCTGCTCAAGCTCGTGCAGGAGCAGAAGCCCGCACTGCTCGCCGTGGCGATGGACTCGCGCACCAAGTCGTTCCGCCACAAGCTCTACGACCAGTACAAGGCCAACCGCCCGCCGCCGCCGCCGGACCTCAGCCAGCAGATGGCGCGCGTGCGCGAGATCGTGGAGGCCTACGCGATCCCCGTGCTGCAGCAGGATGGGGTGGAGGCCGACGACATGATCGCTTCGCTCGTGCGCGCGGCACGCGAGCACGGGCTTTCCGTGGTGATCGTCAGCGCCGACAAAGATTTGTTGCAGCTCGTGGGCCACGACGTGCTGATGTACGACACCGGGCGCAACCTGGTATTCGGCGAGCAAGAGACGCGCGCCAAGCTCGGCGTGCCGCCCGGGTTGGTGCGCGACTACCTGGCGCTGGTGGGTGACAGCTCGGACAACGTGCCAGGCGTGCCATCGGTCGGACCCAAGACAGCCGTGCAGCTGCTGACCGATCACGGCACGCTGGAGGCTCTCTACGCACAGCTCGACACCGTGAAGAAGCCGGCGCTGCGGCAGAAACTGGAAGACCATCGCGAGCAGGCGATGTTGTCGCGCGACCTGGTGACGCTGCACGACGACCTCGGCGTGAAGATCGATGTGGATGCTCTGGCGTGGAGCGGGGCGGATCTCGCTCGGCTGCGCGCGCTGTTCGTGGAGCTGGGCTTCACTCGCCTTGTGCGCGACTTGCCGGCCGTTGCCGGCGCCGAGCCGAGTGGGACGCAGCCGCAGGCCGTTGTAGCGCCTGGTGCGCCGCAGCCGACAGCTGCGGGCGCGGAGTGTACCGTGGTGAACGACCTGGCCGCGCTCGACCAGCTCATCGCGCAGCTACGAGCCAGCTCGCGCTGCACGCTGGTGAGCGTGCTCGATGATTCGCACGCGGCACGCGCCGGGCTCGTGGGCCTTTTGCTCGCCAGTGATGCGGGGCACGCGGCCTACGTGCCGCTGGCCCACACCTACCTCGGCCATCCGGAGCAGCTGCCCGCCGCGCAGGTGTTCGAGCGCTTGCGGCCGCTCTTGGAAGCGGCGCGACCGAGCAAGCTCTGCGTCGACACCAAGCGCGACGCGATCGCGCTGGCGGGGCACGGCATCGCGCTCTGCGGCGTGGAGATGGACCTGATGCTGGCGAGCTACCTCGTGGATGCAGAGCGCCACGGGCACAGCTTGCGCGAGCTCTCGGCCGAGCTCGGCGAGCGCGACCTCACACAGGCGCAGGTGCTGCTCGCCGGCCACGGTGATGGCGAGTTGCGCGCGCCGGAGCTCGAGATCTCCCAGGCGTGCAAGCTGGGCGGCGACGTATTGGCAGTCGCGGCGATCGCAGCAGCCGATCTGCAGCGGCGGCTCGCCGCGCTCGGCTGCCAGGCGCTGCTCACCGACATGGAGATCCCCTTGGCGCTCGTGCTCGCCGACGTGGAACGCACCGGCGTGCGAGTCGATGTGCAACAGCTCTCGCGACTGTCCACCCAGGTCGCTGGGCAGCTCGTGGAGCTGGAAGCCAAGTGTCGCAAGCTGGCCGGTCGTGACTTCAATGTGGGCTCACCGCGCCAGCTCGAGGCGATTCTCTTCGACGAGCTGAGTCTGCCCGTGATCAAGCGCACCAAGACCGCGCGCTCCACGGACCACGACGTGCTCGAGGAGCTGGCGCTGCATCACGAGCTGCCGGCCGCGATCCTCGAACACCGCATGCTCGCCAAGCTCAAGAACACCTATCTCGATGCGTTGCCGCGCGAGATCGATCCGCGCTCGGGCCGCATTCACAGCGAGTTCCGCCAGGCGGTGGCCGCCACCGGTCGCTTGTCGTCGACGAACCCGAACTTGCAGAACATCCCGATCCGCAGCGAGCTCGGCCGCCAGATTCGTCACGCGTTCGTGGCGCGCGAGGGCTGGGAGATCTTCTCCGCGGACTACTCGCAGATCGAGCTACGCGTGCTCGCCCACCTGAGCCACGATCCACAGCTGGTCGAGGCCTTCGCGACCGGGCAGGACGTGCACATCCGCACCGCGCGGGCGATCTTCGGCGGCCGCGACGAAGACGTTACACGCGAGATGCGCGCGCAGGCGAAGACGGTGAACTTCGCCGTGATCTACGGCCAGACGCAGTTCGCGCTGGCCCGGAACCTGCGCATCGACCGCGCGGAGGCCGGGCGCTACATCAAGGCGTTCTTCGAGCAGTACGCGGGCGTGAAGCGGTACATGGACGAAGTCGTTGAGCAGGCACGCCAGAGTGGGGCGACGCGCACCTTGCTCGGCCGCGTGCGCAACCTGCCCGATCTACGCATCGACAATCGCCAGAAGCGCGAAGCCGCCGAGCGCGTGGCGCGCAACACTCCGATCCAGGGCACGGCGGCGGACATCATCAAGCTCGCCATGATCTCGATCCATCGCGGCATGCAGGAGCAGAAGCTAGAGAGCAAGATGCTGCTCACGGTGCACGACGAGCTGGTGTTCGAGGCCCCGCCGAGCGAGCGCGCCGCGCTCGAAGCGCTGGTGGTCGAGCGCATGCAGCACGCGATCAAGCTCGACGTCCCGCTGCTGGTCGACAAGGGCTGGGGCAAGAGCTGGGGCGAGGCGCACTGAGCGGCGCCGACGCAGTGTGTGGCTAACGCGGCCCGACGCGCCGCAGCCCGGGTTCCGGCAGCTCGTGCGGCAGCGGCGTGAGCACGCTGTCTTTGCCGAGGCGGAAGCGCGCACCGCGCCACTCGGTGGTACGCGAGAACAACGCGTACACCCAGATGCCGGGCAACACGAGATCACGCAGCGGCATGCACAACAGGTGTCGCACGCTCATCGGCGCGCCACGCAGCCGCTGCAAGATGCGCGCGTCGAGCCGCATCTTGTAGGCGACGACGCCCAGGGCCAGCACTCCCAGCTGCGCCGAGAAGCTGCTGACGACCCACGCCAAGAGCGCGAAGAACGTGGCATTCGACAGGAGATCAGCGACGAACCCGCCGACATGGATCACCACGCGCATCTTCAGCCAGCGCGAGTGCCGGCCGAAGAAGCGCGAGAGCGGCGCGTGGATGTTCACGTTCTCGACCGCGAGGCGCGAGAGCACTACCTTCTTGCCGGCCGCCTGATACGTCTGGCCGAGCACGAAATCTTCAGCGAGCACGTCTTTCACCAGCGCAAGCCCGCCGAGTGATTCGAGCTCCGAGCGGCGGAACAGCATCGACTTGCCGATCACGCACTCGATGCCGGCCACTTCGCTTGCCAGGCAGATGCCGGGCGTGGTGAAGGTGGTGAGCTGGATGTTGTCGAGCGCGGCGCCGATCGACTGTTCGCCGACGCCGGCGATCAAGCTGCCGAGCATGGAGGCGCCGGTCGTGATGAACTCGGAGGCGACGTCGCGCAAGTAGCCAGGGCGGATGCGCACGTTGGCGTCGGTCTGCAACACGAGATCGTGGCTGGCCGCGCGCAACGCGCCGGCGATGTTCGCCACCTT
>DASVHQ010000150.1:0-3748 GCA_036382515.1 Polyangiales bacterium
GAACGTGATCGAGCATGCCGTGGTGATGACCGAAGGCACGGAGATCACCCCGGCCGACATTCTCCTCGATGAGGAGGAGGCTGCTGCGCCCGAGAACGACGACGCGCTGCCCTACGAAGAGGCCAAGCGGCTGGTGATCGAGCGCTTCCAACGCCGCTACGTGGAGCGGCTGCTCGACGAGACCGACAACAACCTCAGTGCGGCTGCACGCAAAGCGGGGCTCACGCGCGCGGCGCTGCATCGCATCGTCCGGCGTCTGGGCGTGGCCGGGGACGACTTGGCTGCGCCGGGCTGAGCGTGCACGGGCGCCGCGCTCATCAGAACCACTGGAAGCCGCGGGTACGATCGAAGACCACCACGTGTCGGCCGTGCGCGGGGAAGTCCATGCGCTGGGCGCCGTGGTAGCTCCACTCGCTCGCGTCGTGCGTATCGCCCACGGAGACCTCGAGCGCGTGCGCGCCCGCGCTCATCGGCACGTGCACGACGCCGATGCTATTCATGTCGGCGTACAGCCCGCTCGGGTGGTGGGCCTGCTGATAGAGCACGCGACCGTCCACGGTCACGCGGATCCGCACGTCGGCCCGCGAGCGGTCGCAGATCTCGTCGCGACGCATGTGCACCGGGAGCTTCAGCCTCGGGGCCCTGTTGCGTGGGTAACACGTACGGTGCGTCGTCAACGTGCATGCATCGGCGAGTGTGCACGGCCGCGACAAGGCGCAAGTGGAGCGCCTGTGTCGCTACCTGATGCGTCCGCCGCTGGCACAACGCGCTTCGTGACACCCGAAGGGGTGGGAGCGCCTGCACGAGCTACCCGACGGACGCTTGCAGCTGTCGTTGCGCAAACCGTTCCGCGACGGAACGACCTCGGTGGTGTTTGCGCCGCTGGACTTCATCGCCCGGCTGGTGGCAGCGATCCCGCCGCCAAGGGTTCACACACTTCGCTTCCATGGAGTGCTCGCGCCTGATGCGAATCTCCGTTTGCGCGTGGTGCCTCGCGCACCAGCTGTGCCCACCGAGCCGGTGCAGCTACCGCTCTTCACCAACGACGTTCCGCCGCAGCCCGCGCCACCGGCCGAGCGCGCTCCGCGACCGCCGTCCTACAAAGGCCGTCATCCGTGGGCTCAGCTTCTGCGCCATGTGTTCGCGGTGGACGTGACCACGTGCGTCCACTGCCAAGGCCGGATGCGCCTGCGCGAGTTGTGCACCACCCCAAGCGCCATCGCCGGTGCCATGGCCCAGACCGGCCTCGCTCCACAGCCGCCGCCATCAGCAGCGCGACCGCAGCGAGCTCACCGCTCGCAGCTGCGGCTCGCGCTGGACTGACGACACGTTCACGCCCCCACGGCCGACGCGCGCGGCCTGCAGCAGACGCAGCGGTGTGAGGGGAGGGTTCCGGCGGCAGCGCACGTGGACAGCCGCACGACAATCGTGCCCTCGCAGCGGCCGACGCAGCGCCAGGCGAGGGTTCCCGGCACGGCCCAAGCGCGCCGCGACAGCCGGCGCTTGACATCACAAGGGGGAAATTCGAGGTTTGTCCGGACTAGGCGCCGTCGCGACTTTGTGGTCGAGCAAGGAGTGGAACTCAGGTGAAGTCCAGCGCACGGGCCTTCAACGGGCTGGCGGCCAGTGCTCCAGGAAGCCGAACTCCGCCACCAGCCTCTCCGCCACTCTACTGGGCCACCCTTGAGCGGGCGGGCTCTACCCGCGAGCGGCGGAGCAGCCTTGGCCTCAGCGCTTGAGGAGTAACTCGGTGAACGGCTGGTCGTGCTCGCGGACGAACGCCTCCTCGAAGTCGGAAGCTGCGCTCATGAACCTCTTCGTGTAGTGCAGGGTCTGCGCGGGCGCCTCGAGGATGGTCTTGGCGAGCGTCATCGCATGGTCGAGTAGCTCCGAGTCGCTGACGACGCTGGTGACCAAACCCATTCGGAGTGCCTGCTGAGCATCGACCTTGGCGCCCGTCAGACAGAGCTGCCGTGCGTGTCCTATGCCGACTATGAGATGCAGCGGCGTGTAGAGCGGAGGCGCACCGAACTTGATTTCGGGATGGCCGAAAACTGCGGTGTCAGAGCAGACCCGCAGGTCGCAGAGCGTGGCCAAGTCGCAGCCGCCGCCCAGGGCTGGCCCGTTGACCGCAGCGATGGTCGGCTTGGGAAAATGCCAAACGTCGCGGTGATATGCCGACGAGCTCTGGAACACGTCCTCCAGCTTGTCTGCCTGACCGAACTCCTGAAGGTCGAACCCGGCGGAAAACGCTGCGCCACTGCCGGTGAGCACCACGGCGCCGACCTGCTCCGCGTCGCGCCACTCGTTGAGACAGGCCGATATCTCCAGCCTCATCTGGATCGATAGGGCATTGCGCCGCTCCGGTCGGTGCAGCGTGATGGTGCCGATGCCAGTAGGCGCGACGTCCGTGCGTATGGTCTGATATTCCATCGATGCCTCCTGTAACGCGTCATCTCGGGCAACCCGCGTCCTCGTCCGCTCTGCACACGGCGGTCGAGCGTGACCGACACGGGGCAGTGGTCAGAGCCACGGGCGTCCTGCTCGATGGCTGCATCGACCAGATAAGGATGGTAGGCGCCGTAAGCTACGCCACTCTACCAGGCCGTTGTCGACCTGGCGTGGCCCCGCATCCCTACCCCCGCGCGGCAGCAGGACCCGCAGGTTGGCCCGAAAGCACGTTCGTTTCGGTATGCGCGCAGCCCCGGTTCACGATCACGGCCGAATGGCACATTGTGGCACCGCTGGCTGCTCTCCCGCTGCAGTGCAGGCCCTTGCTGCGGTGGCACGAAGCTTGCTCCATCGTTTGAAGATGAGGAACCGAGCAATCATGCGAATGCGTTTGCCGACCTGGATTGCATTGCTCGCGCTCAATGCGATCGCGTGCGCCGATAGTGGCCAGACGCCGCGCGACGCGGGCGACGCGTGTGTGCGAGGCGGAGACGCTGCGACCAGCTGCGGTGTCCGCGAGTGCTTTTCTCCGACGAACCTGGGGACTACGCTGGATCCCAACGGCTTGGGTTGCCCCTGTACACCCTCCAAGGATCAGGCTGTCTGCGTACCCAACAGCGGTGGACTCGCACTGTATTGTACCGAGGGCTCCATGCGCTGGACGCGCGGAGTCGACGGTCCTTGCCAACCGCGTCCGCTGCATCCTGCCGCTGATGGCGGCGTAGACGGCGACGGTGGTTCGAACGACGGCGGCTAGGCTTGCTCGGCTACCCAGCGATCGCGCATGGCCGCAGGCTTAGCTCTTCTCGAGTTCGGTCTTCAGCCCAGTCAAGGCTTTCTGGAAGCCGCGCTTGAAGAGCAGTGCTGTGATCGGCCTGAGGAACCACATCGGGTGAAGGGGTTTCATCGTGGCGTCGACGTGCCAGTGGATGTGGGTGCGCCCGTCGCGCTCCCTGAGCTTGATCGTGCCGAGATGATACTGCAGGCCGGCCATCCCTTCCCGGATCGAATAGCGCATCTCGACGGGTGCATCGAAGTACACGACCTCTTCAACCAGGGACATGCCGGGTAGATTGACTCTACGGACAGATCCCTTTCCGTTGCGCTCGGACTCGCCTTGCTTCTCCAGGGTGACCTTGTAGCCGTGTGCACTTGTCGCCGCTGCGCGAACGCCCCGAGGACATCGCCCTCTTGTCACAGCTCTTTGCGACGCGTGCCTGCCAGGGTGGCGCGCCGCGCGTGCTCTCGGAGGCTGCGATCCGCATGCTGGGCACACACGACTGGCCCGGCAACGTGC
>DASVHQ010000151.1:0-39793 GCA_036382515.1 Polyangiales bacterium
GCCATGCCGAGCACCTTGTTGCGCGGGAAGCCGGTGACCTTCTTCATCTCGTAGACCATCGCGTCGAGCGGGTTCGAGATCACGATCACCAGCGCGTTCGGCGAGCTCTTCTTCAAGTTCTCGGCGACGTTGCGAATGATCTTCAGGTTGATCGACAGGAGATCATCGCGGCTCATGCCAGGCTTGCGCGGCACGCCAGCCGTCACGATCACCACGTCGGAGCCAGCCGTGTCGGCGTAGTCAGAGGTGCCGAGCACGTTGGCGTCGTAGCCTTCGAGCGCACAGGTCTGCATGATGTCCAGGGCCTTGCCCTTGGCCACGCCCACCTTGTCGGGGATATCGAGGACCACCACGTCGCCAAGCTCGCGACGCGCCAGCTCCATCGCCAGCTCGCCGCCGATGTTGCCGGCACCAATCAGAGAAATCTTCTTACGCTTGGGCATCTGTAGCTCCTCTTGCATGTGCGTGACGACCTTGGTCGCGAGCTCGGAACAGTTCACGAGCTTCGCGCCCTCGACTTGTCTGCGGGGATCGTGCGTGACGATCTCGGCGCCGATTGCGGGGGCCGACCTTGTACCACAGCCAAGGCGGGCGGAAGAGAGACCCGTGGCCGGGGAAACGAAGATTGCACGCGGTAGCGCAATCGTCCGGCGGCGTTGCACACCCGCTGAACATCAGACCAGCCCGGGGCGCGGGCTCAAGCTCCGCGCGGGTGGTAGCGCTGGTGCATGCTGGCCAGCCGATCCGCGCTGACGTGCGTGTAGATCTGCGTGGTGCTGATGTCGGCGTGACCGAGCAGCGTCTGCACGATACGCAGGTCGGCGCCGCCCTCCAGCAGATGCGTTGCGAACGAGTGCCGCAGCATGTGCGGAGTGAGGTTCTTGGTGATGCCGGCCGCGCGACCGTAGCGCTTGAGCAGCTTCCAGAACCCCTGTCGCGTCATGGGGGCCCGGCGATGCGTCACGAACAAGCGTTTCTCGTTGGGCTTGGCCCACAGGCCACGCACCGACGCGAGATAGCGAGCCAGCGAATCGCGGGCGAGCTCTCCGAGCGGCAAAAGACGCCGCTTGCGCCCCTTGCCGAACGCCGCAAGAAAGCCGGCGCGCAAATCGACGTCGCCCAGGCCCAGCTCGACCAACTCCGACACCCGCAGGCCCGCGGCGTACATCGTGTGGATCATCGCTGCGTCGCGCTGGCCGCGCGGCTCGCTCAGGTCCGCGGCCACGAGCAGGCGCAGGACCTCGTCGCGCGACAAGAGACTCGGCAGCTTGCGACCGATGCGCGGTGCTTCCACCAGCTCCATCGGGCTGGAACGCAGCGCACCCTCCTGCAACAGATATTTGTAGAGGCCGCGCAGGCTCGACAAAAAGCGCGCCTGCGAGCGCGCGCTGCGGCCTTGCGTCGACAACTCCACGAGCACGCCACTGATCGCGCCGAGGTCCGCGCTGTCGATCGCGTAGCCGCGAGCCGCCAGCAAGGTCACGAATTGCCCGAGATCGCTCGCGTACGCCGAAATCGTCCGCGCACCAAGCCCACGTTCGACGCGCAGGTGGTCAAGGTAGCCATCGATCCACCGATCCACGTGCTCGACCATGGCTCTTCGGGTATCACAGCGACGGCGCTCACCAAAGTATTCGCCATGCGGTCGAGATTGCATGCGGCGCACGGATGATGCACACCCCGGCTGTCGCCCCGCACGGTCTTCATGAGCAATCTGCGCTACTTGACTATCGACCCCACGCCGTCCCTCGGCGTGCTGGGCGTCTGCGCCTGTGCCGTGGCGGGGCTCTATTGCCTAGAAATGTGGGCACAGCGCCGTGCACGACGCCGCACGCGAGAAATCATCGAGCGCTGCGAGCGTCAGCGCAACACGAGCACGTAGGCGGCTACCCACAAACCCTGCACAAAGAGTCTCGTTACGCGGTGCCCGACATGCAGCACGACCCCTTCGGTCGTATGTATAATAGAAGAGGCGAGTCGCTCGGAGTTCCGGTGCTCGCGGGCAGCCTGCTCAGCTTGGTTTCCGGCACTGTGCAGCGCGAAAAGGCACGACGAACATGGGCCATCTCATCGCTTGCATGATCAACCGCGCGGACCTGCTCGAAGAAGCAGTGGCCGCCGAGCAAGACGTGCTCCAAACGCCGCCGGCCGGCCCACACGATGGCTGGGGCGTGGGCTTCTACCAGGCCGGCGAAGTGCTCCACAAAAAGCACCCGCAGCCCTCGAGCGAGCCCCTGCAATGGGCAGAGCTGTTGCGGGGCGTGCGCTCGCATGTCGCGATCGCCCACGTGCGCGAAGCCAGCGTGGGCGCACGTCGCGCCGACAACAACCATCCGTTCCGCATGCGCCAGTGGCTTTTCGCGCACGCCGGCATGGTCGAGGGCTTCTCGGCGTTGCAAGCGCGCTTGCTCGAGTCCATGCCCGACTTTCTGCGCCGCAACATCCGCGGCGAGACCGACAGCGAGCACATCTTCCACGTGTTTCTGTCGTTCCTGCACGACGCCGGCCAGCTCGACAGCCTCGACGTCACCGACCAGGCCGTGCTGGCCGCCGTGCGTTCCACGATCGCGCTGGTCGATCGCCTGGTGAGCGAGATCGGCGCACCACGCAGCAACCTCGACCTCGTCCTCACCAACGGCCGGCAGCTCTATGCCCTGCGGCACGGCAGCGCCATGGCGCTGGTGGAACGCGATCGCCTGTCGGTGCCCGAGACCCAACAGAGCAAACTTTCACGTCCGACCGAGGCCGTGCGCTACGTGCTCATCGCCAACGTCGACCGCGACGACCTGCCCGGTGGCTACCGCCGCATCGAAGACAATCAACTCGTCGCCGTCGATCGCGACCTGCACGTCACGACCCACAGCCTGTAACGCAGGCCGGGCTCGGGACGTGGATTGCGGCCGAGGCGGGGCTGTCTACTGCTGCTTGTCGGCGACTTGGGGCTTCGGGCCGCTGCTCGTGCCAGGCGTCGTGTGCTTCTTCCACACGCGCATGTTCAGCTCGTTCAAGCGCTTGAGCGCGTCGGGCACGAGCGCAGACCGCGGCCAGCGCCGCCACAGGAGCTTGAGGGCGTCACGCGCGTCGTCGAGGTTGCCGAGGTCGTCCGCGCACTGGCTGATCAGCCAGGCCGCGTCGTCCTGCAGGTCCTTGTCGACGTTCTGATCGAGCACGGCCTTCGCGAGCACCTGCGCCTCGGCCGCACGGCCCAGCTCGCGCAGCGCCTTGGCGAGGTTGTACTTCACAGCCGGGATGTGTGACGCCTCTTCCTTGAGGTGGATCGACTCGCGCAGCTGCTCAGCCGCCTCGGCGTAGCGCCCCGTGGCCATCAGGTTCAAGCCACTCTGGTACGCGTTCACCGACAGCTCGAGCCGGAACCGGTCCTCGGTGTCGCGGAAGAACTCTTCCTCGGCCTTCGACAGCTGTTCCTTACGGATGTCCTCGTAACCTTCGACCACCTTGGTCAGCTCTTTCTGACGGATCAGATTGTAGTAGGCCGTGGCCTTGGCTTCGGCCTGCTCGCGCTGCTCGCCGCGGCGAATTTCCTCGGCCAGATCGCGCCGCAGCTCCTTCACCTCACGCGTCAGCTCTTCCTTCTCCGACTCGATCTCGTTGATGCGCACGTCCGACCACAGCTTCAGACCCACGAACGAGAGCGTGGCAAAGAGCGCGTACGCCACGGCGCTGTTCCAGTTGAAGCGTCGCTCGTAGCTGGCCTGGCGCTTGGCGATGGACTTGATGTCCGCGGCCAGCGAATTGGTCAGGTTGTTGGTCTTGATGATCAAGCCTCGAGATTCGATAATCTCGGTCTTGATCTCGCGAATCTCGTCGTCGGCGTCGCGCATTGGCGGCTTCCTAACGTGACGCTGCCGGTACCGCAAGCCAGCGGCAGGGCGGGTGGCTCCCCAGCCCGGGACCCGCGACGGCGCTGGCACTCGGCTTGACGGCCCCGGAGCAACCGCCTAAAAGCGCTGCCAGCCGCACGGGAAACGCATGCAAACTCGCCCCATTCGCGTGTTTTCAAGACTTCGCAGCTCGGCTGCGTGGGCGGGTGCGTGGGCGGCGCTGGCCGCGGCGCTCCTGAGCGCGTGGCTTGGCGTCGGCTGCGGGAGCCAGCGCTTCATCGTGGTCGGCACCGTGAAAGCCCCCAGCGCCAGCGGCTTCGTCGAGATCCACCGCGTCGGCAAGAGTGGCACTCAGTTCACGGTCCACATGGAACAGCTGCACCCGGCGAGCCAGCTCGAGGTTGCGCGCAAGAGCTACGTGGTCTGGGTGCAGGCCGGAGCCGAGGCCCCTGCACGCCTGGGCGTTCTGCGCTACAACCCGGACCAGCGCGTCGGCGAGCTCCGCACGCGCGCGCCGTACCGAAGATTCGTCGTGAAGATCACGGCGGAAGCCAGTAACACACCGAGCGTGCCGAGCGACTTCGTGGTCGCCAGTGAAGAGATCAAAGTGGACGACTGAGCCCCGGGCTCAAGCGAGCACGAGAGCCGAGGAGAACCCCGCGTGTACGATTTTTCTCAGATCAAGAAGAACCTGAAGATCAAGCTCGATGGCGTGCCCTTCAACGTCGTGGATTTCCAGTTCGTCAAGCCTGGCAAGGGCAACGCGTTCACGCGCACGCGCCTTCGCAACATGTACACGGGCGCGGTCATCGAGCGCACGTTCAAGCAGCACGAGAAGCTCGAGCCGGCGGACATGGACGAGCGTCAGATGCAGTTCCTGTTCAAAGAAGGCGACGACTTCGTCTTCATGGACACCAGCAGCTTCGAGCAGCTGCACCTGAGCAAAGACCAGCTGGGCGAGAACCAGTGGTACCTGATCGACAACACCAACGTCGACGTGCTGTTCTTCAATGACAAGCCGATCGGCGTGACTCCGCCCACCTTCGTGCTCATGAAGGTCATCCGCACCGAGCCCGGCTTCAAGGGCGACACCTCGGGCGGCGCGATGAAGCCCGCCACCATGGAGTCGGGCCTCGAGGTCAACGTTCCGCTCTTCATCAACGAGGGCGAGACGCTCAAGATCGACACCCGCACGGGCGAGTACGCCGAGCGCGTCAACGTCAAGAAGTAGCCATGCAGCCGAGAAGTGCAGCGCGCGAGCTGGCCGCGCTGAAAGCAGACACCGCGGTGTGTCTCGCCGGACGCATCGTTGCGCGCACGGCCGATGGCTTCGTGCTGCAAGACGACACGGGCTGCGCGCAGTGCCTGTCGAGCGCACAAGCCAGCGTCGGCGCCTTCGCACGTGTCGTCGGGGTGTGGGATGGCGTGCAGCTAAAGGCGGCGAGCGTGGAGCTGCTCAGCGCCGGCAACGATCGCTTCATGCGCGGCGACAGCGACTTCAGCCAGCTGATCGGCAAGCGCCTGTCGAACCTGCGCGCGCGCCACGACGTGCTGCGCACGATCCGATCGTTCCTGGATGCGCAGGGACTGCTCGAGGTCGACACGCCTGCCATCGTGCCCTGCCCCGGTCTCGACGTGCACCTCGATGCGATCGAAGTCCTTGGCATGGGTGCGCCACGCTGGCTGCACACCAGCCCCGAGTACCAGATGAAGCGCTTGCTGAGCACGGGGCTGCCCGGCGTGTATCAGCTGGGCAAGGCCTTCCGGCGCGGCGAGCGCGGCAAGCTCCACGAGCCCGAGTTCACCATGCTGGAGTGGTACCGCACGTTTGCGTGCGCCCAGGACATGATGACGGACACCGAGCAACTGGTGTCGCAGATCGCGCGCGTGCTCACCGGTGGCACGCGCCTGCCCGGGATCCAGCAGCCGGTCGATGTGAGCGCGCCCTGGGATCGCATCAGCGTCGCGGAAGCGTTCCAGCGCTACGCCGGAGTCGACGTCGAAACAGTCGTGCACGACGACGACCGCTTCTATCGCTTGCTGGTCGAGAAGGTCGAGCCAGAGTTGGGGCGCGGCCGCGCCACCTTCCTGACCGATTATCCGGCGCGCATGGCGTCGCTCGCGCGCTTGTCCGCGCAGGATCCAAAGTGCGCGGAGCGCTTCGAGGCCTACGTGGACGGCGTCGAGCTGTGCAACGGCTTCAGCGAGCTCACCGATCCGGCGGAACAGCGCAGGCGCCTGCAAGCCGATCAGGCGCAGCGCGGCAAGCTCGGTCGCTCCGTGTACCCGATCGACGAGCGCTTCATGGCCGCGCTGGAAGACGGCTTGCCCCCGAGCGGTGGCAACGCCCTCGGCGTCGACCGGCTAGTGATGCTCGCGCTGGGCGCAAAGCAGATCGATGAGGTCGTGGCGTTTACGACCGCGCGTGTGTGATCTGGCCCGACTGGAGCCCTGGACTTGGTGCCGGAACCGATCGTATGAGGGTGGGCAGGTGTCGCTGAAGGCAGCGCTCACCCGTCGCAGCGGTCAGTCCCTCCATGTTCTTCAATTCGAGGCTTGCCATGGCACGACAGACGTGTGGTTTGGGTTCGACGAAACAGCGCGGTTCCGCGCAGCTACCTTTCGGACAGCGCCGCGCCGGCACGCAGATCTTGATCGTGCTCGCGATCGCCTGCGGCAACGCTCAACTCGTCGACGCGCAGTCGTCGGGCGTCCTGGGGGCGCCGCCGCCAGACGCGGCGGCGCTCGTCACGGCGCCCAAAGGTGCAGCTGACGCCCCGAAGATCGAGAACCCTGAGGACGGCACGACCGCATCGCTGTCGGCGGGCGGACAGCAAGCCACCGGCAACTCGCGCTTGCTCGCGGGCACCCTCAACAGCGCGGCCGAGACCCGCTGGAGCAACAACGGCCTCGGCGGCTCGCTGGTCGGCAACTACGGCCGCAGCGGTCCGCAGGGCTCGAAGATGGTCACCACCGCGGAGAACATCCAGGGTCGTGTGCGCTACGACCGTTACCTGATCGAGCAGGCTTCCGTGTTCTTGATCAACACGGGTCGTCACGACCGCTTCCAGGGTATCCAGCTGCGCTACAACCTCGACCCAGGCTTCAAGTACCTGTTCATCAGCGACACAGCCACCACGCTGTGGGCTGAAGCTGGCTACGACTTGCAGTACGACGTGCGTCGCGAGGATGCGCGCATGCCCGCCGGCTCGACCACGCTGCTCGACAAGACCGCGACCGACCATTCAGGTCGTGCGTACGGCGGCGTCAAGCATGCCTTCAATCCTGACGTAGCGTTGTCGTCGGGCATCGAGCTCATGCAAAGCTTCGTGCACGGCGACCACACCCGCGTCAACTTCGACGCGCTGCTCACGGCCACGGTCGGCTCGGGCTTCTCCTTCGGCCTGGGCTTCGGCGCCCGCTACGACGCCGCTCCGCTGCCTGGCAAGCGCGACTTGGACACGTCGACCACCGTGTCGGTGATCTACTCGTACTCGAGCGCAGTCGCCGCGGAAGCCAAGGCCGAGGACAAGGCCGAAGAACAGGCCGAAGCAGCGGAAGCAGCGCAGCCAACGGCGGCGGCCGAAACGCCAGCAGCGACCGAAGCGCCTGCTCCCGCGCCCGCCACCGCACCGGCGGCCGAGCCGGCAACGACGGCACCTGATGCACAACCGGCGGCCGCGCCCACCACTGCACCGAATGCGCCCGCGGCACCTGCCGACGCTACGCCCGCACCCCAAACCCCCTGAGCTCAATCATGTCCTTCCTCGGTGATTTCAAGAAGTTCGCTTTCAAGGGCAACGTCGTCGATCTCGCCGTGGGTGTGGTGATCGGCGGCGCCTTCGGCAAGATCGTGTCCGCGCTGGTCGCTGACGCGATCATGCCGCTGGTCGCGCTGGTGATGCCCAGCGGCGACTGGCGCGCTAGCGGGATTCTCCTGCGGGCCGCAGCGGACCCCAAAGACAACGTGATGCTGAAGTACGGCGATCTGCTCGGCGCAGTGATCGACTTCTTGATCGTCGCCCTGGTGCTGTTCGTCCTGATCTCGCGCGTCGTCAAATTCGCCGAAGGGCGCATCGGCAAGTCCAAGGCCCCCGAAGCGCGCACCACCAAGGAGTGCACGTTCTGCCTCGAGCAGATCCCGATCAAGGCAACCAAGTGCCGGGCCTGTACGTCGAGCGTCAGCTGAGCATAGCGTCCGGCGGCAGGGGCCTCAGTCCGGCGCGCCGGTGCCCTTGCAGCCACCTTCGGTGCACGTCACCGACAACATTACGTTGTGACCGGGGCCGGGCACGGCGAAGTTGAACGTGCTCGGCTTGCCCATCTCCACACCGTTCTTGTCGAGCGGCTGTACGTTGACCTCGCCGACCTCGTCACCGGCGAGCTGACGGTCGCGGTCGGGCACGCTGCGATACTGATCGGCGCCCTGCCCCGCGAGCTTGCACGAGACTGCTGTGTCCAGCAGCAGCGCGCTGCCGTCGCTGCGCCACGCCGTGATCGCGAAGCGGTCGACGCCCGCGCTGTCGCAGGTGCCGAAGCCGAAGTTCCAGCGCAGCGAGAGGCGCGCCGGTGCCGCTGTCAGCATGATCGCCGGATCGGCCACCACGGTCGTCCCGTCACCCACCACGTTCACGGGCACGTCGCCCGCCTGCAGGCTGTCCATCACGGCCACACCCGAGTGATCGATGCCGAACAGGCGCACGTGGTAGCTGCCCGGCGGGACCTGCTCGAAGCGGATCTCACCGCTGTCGCACAGCGCTTCCTCGACGTACATCGGATCGTCGAGCTCCGCGCGCACGACCTTCACACCGAGGCTGCTGCAGTCGCGGTGATTGCCGAGCTCGTAGGGCACCACGAGCACGCCCGCCTTGGGATCTTGCTTGCCGCCGCAGGCGAGGCCCAGGCCGCTGATCACAGCGAGCGCCGCAGCAGTGCGAAACCGACGATTCATGAGCAATGCGAGCATCAGCATAGCGTTCGATCTCCCGAGCCACCGGACGAGGAAGGTGGTCTCGTGTAAGGATATCGACACACATGTGGGACATCAAAATTTCAGCAGGTCGGACGGGTGAGTCTTTGAAGTTTCTCCCAACATATCGGCTGGTTAGAAGACAACACTCGGCGTCCCGAACCGGTTCGGTCAGAGGCATCCGGAGCGCGACACGGCGCCGATACCCGTCTCAACTCAAGCGTTGAGCCGAGCTTTGGCCTCGAGCCACAGCGCGTCGAGCGCCTGCGCATCGAGCGACGACAGCGCCGCGCCACGCTCGCGGGCCAGCGTTTCCACTGCGCGCACGCGCGCGCTGAAGCGATCGAGCGTGCCGCGCAGCGCGGCCTCCGGCTCCACGTCGAGCTTGCGGCCGACGCTGACCAACGCGAAGAGCACGTCGCCAAGCTCGTGTTCGATCGCTTTCGGATCGCCCGCAGCGATCGCCTGATCGAGCTCCGCGAGCTCCTCGTCGACCTTAGCGCGCGCGCCGGCACGATCCGGCCAGTCGAAGCCGACGCGCGCCGCCTTCTCGCCCACGCGGCTTGCGCGGAGCAGTGCCGGCAGCGCCTTGGGCACGCCATCGAGCACGCCGCGACCCTGCTTTTCCTCGGCCTTGATCGCTTCCCAGTTCGCTAGCACCTCGCTTTTGCCGCTCACCTTCACGTCGCCGAACACGTGGGGGTGGCGCCGCACCAGCTTGTCGCAGATGGCCGAGACGACGTCGTCCGGGCCGAACCAGCCTTGCGCTCGCGCAAGCTCAGCCTGAAAGACGATCTGAAGCAGCAGATCGCCGAGCTCCTCGCGCAGCTCGGCAGGCGAGCCCGAGTCGATGGCGTCGACCACCTCGTGGGCCTCTTCGATCACGTAAGGGCGCAGGGTTTGGAGCGTTTGCTCGCGATCCCAGGGGCAACCATCGGGGGCCAAAAGACGGCGCATGATCTCGACCAGACGCGTGAGGCTACGACCATCCTGTTCAGGCAGCGACATGGGCGGGCAATGTAGAGGGCCCCGGCCGGCGGCGCAAAGCGTGCGCCCGACCCGGCTTGACCTGACACGGCCAAGCCGGCACTTAATGCCCTGCACTTGCGCTGCCGAGGTCTGGGACCCGGCGCGGCGCGACCACGGAGCCCCGCTATCGTGCGCTACAAAAAATCCGAGATCAGCGTCGGCCACATCGTGGAGGCCGCGATGCGCGTGCTCGCCCGGCAGGGCTACGCGCATTCGAGCCTGATGGACATCGCCAACGAAGTCGGCATGTCCAAGGGCGCCGTGCACTACCATTTCCCCACCAAGGAAGCGCTGATCGGTAAGGTCCTGGAGACTGCGTGCGACGCCGTCGCCGAGCGCACGCGCAAGGCCTGGACCGAGAGTGGCAACCCACTGCTCGCCATGCGCTCGGCCCTGCACGAGCTGTGGCGCGTGCGCGCGGAGCTGTCGAACGAAGCCAAGGTGGTCGCGGATCTGCTCGCGCAGAGCCTGCACGACGAGAAGCTGCGCAAGCCGCTGGCCGCGTACTACCGCTTCGCGTCGTCGCAGGTCGAAGAGCACATGCGCGTGAACGCCGAAGCGTTCGGCTTGCGCCCCAAGATCGATCCCAAGCTCATCCCGCGCATCCTCAACGGTCTGCTCGACGGCTTGCTCATGCAGCGCATCGTCGACCCTGAGTCCGTGCGCGACGAAGACGTGACGCAGGCGCTCGAGATCCTAGCGGCGTCGCTCTTCGAGATCTCGCCCGAGGCCCTGTCCGCAGCAAACAAGGCGAAGGCGCCGTAGGACCACACACGTGGGCTTCGATCACATCCTGGCGCAGGCGCTTGCGATCGAGACGCTGCAGCGTGCGCTCGGACGGGATCGGCTCGCGCACGCCTATTTGTTCGAGGGACCGAGCGGCGTCGGCAAGCAGAAGGTAGCGCTCGCACTGGCGTGCGCGCTCTTGTGTCCCGAGCAACCGAAGCAGGGCTGCGGCGTGTGCGCCGTGTGTACGCGCGTGCTCGAAGGCAAGCACCCCGACGTGCGCGTGTTCGCGCCGCGTGACGAGGGCAACCGCAACATCCAGGTCGAGCTGGTGCGCGAGGAGATCCTGCCGTTCGCGAAGTTCGCTCCGTTCGAGGCGAACGCTGCATGCTTGATCTTCCCGGAGGCCGACGTCTCGTTCCCGGTGCATCACGCCGAAGCCGCCAACGCCCTGCTCAAGACCCTCGAAGAGCCGCGCGCGCGCATGACCTTTTTGCTGCTCTCCGAGCGCCCCGACCGGCTGCTGTCCACGATTCGCTCGCGCTGCCAGCCGGTCCGTTTTGGCCCACTGCCCAAGCCCGTGCTGCGCGAGATCCTGAAGCAGCAGGCCGTGGACGCGGCAACCATCGAAACGGCCTGCGGCCTCGCGTTCGGCAGCGCAGACCGTGCCTTGGCGCTGGCCCAGGATGGCCTCGCCGAACGCTTGCTGCAGTTCGCGCTGCGCGTGGACGAAGCGGTGCAGGCGCGCAAGCCCGGCACGCTCCTCGACCTGGCGGACGAGCTGGCAAGCCACGACCACCGAGACCTTTTGCTCGACACGCTGAGCCTCTTCTATCGCGACGTCGCGAGTCGCGCGATCCTCGGCGACACGGCCGAGTTGGCGTTTCCACAGCAAGGCGAGCTGATCCAGCAGCGTGCAGCGGCGCTCGGCGGTGGGCGTGCAGCCGAGCGCCAGCGCGCCATCGCCGTCACCCGCGAGGCGATGGAACGCAACGCCAACCCCGAGACCGCGCTCGACGCCCTGTTCTTTTCGTTCGCCTGAGCGGCGGGGTTCGACTCAGTGCCGGAAAGCGCTAAGCTGCGCGCCCGAATCGAGCACGCGATGAAACCCTTCTACGTCACGACGCCGATCTATTACGTCAACGACCGGCCGCACATCGGCACGGCCTACTCGACCATCGCCGCCGACGTGCTCACGCGCTATGCGCGCCTGCGCGGCCGCTCCGCCCGCTTCCTCACGGGCCTCGACGAGCACGGTCTGAAGATCGCGCGCGCGGCCGAGGCGCAGGGTGTCACGCCACAAGAGTTCACCGACCGCATGCAGGAGCCCTTCCGGCAGACCTGGCAGCTTTTGACCTGTGCGCACGACGACTTCATCCGCACCACCGAGCCGCGTCACAAGCGCAAGGCGCAAGCGCTGTGGCAGCGCATAAAGGAACGCGGCGAGATCTACCTCGGCGAGTACGAGGACTGGTACTGCGTGGGCTGCGAGACCTTCTACACCGAGAAGGATCTGCTCGAGGGCAAGATCTGCCCGCAGCATCAGAAGCCGGTCGAGCGCATCAAGGAGTCGAGCTACTTCTTCCGCCTCAGCAAGTACACGCAGGTGCTGCTCGACTTCTACGAGGCGCATCCGGACTTCGTGAAGCCGGCGGCGCGCTTCAACGAAGTCAAGAGCTTCGTGCGCGAAGGTCTGCGCGATCTCTCGGTGTCACGCACCAGCTTCCGCTGGGGTATCCCCGTGCCCGGTGATCCCGAGCACGTGATGTACGTGTGGTTCGACGCGCTCAGCAACTACATGAGCGCGCTCGGCGGGCCGCTCGAAAACGAGCCCGCGCCGCTGTTCGAGAAGTTCTGGCCACCGAATGGCGAGCTCGTGCACCTCGTGGGCAAAGACATCCTGCGCTTTCACGCCGTCTACTGGCCGGCGTTCTTGCTTGCTGCGGGCCTGGCTCCGCCGTCGCAGATCTGGGCGCACGGCTGGCTCACCGTGAACGGGCAGAAGATGTCCAAGACGCTCGGCAACTTTCTGCACCCGGAACCGCTCGCCGAGGCCTTCGGCGTGGATGCATTGCGCTACTACCTGATGCGCGACATCGCGTTCGGGCAAGACGGCGACTTCAGCCATGCGAACTTGATCGCGCGCCTCAACGGCGAGCTCGCCAACGGGCTGGGCAACCTGCTCAACCGCGTGCTGGCCTCGATCGTGCAGAAGAGTCTCGACGGTCGCATTCCCGCACCCTGCGGGCCGAGCGACCCGGAAGACGAGACGCTGCAAGCCGAGGCCTTGCGCTGCGCGCGTGCCGCAGCCGAGCACCTGGACAGCGTGGCGCCGCAGCGCGCGCTCGAAGCGGTCTGGGAGCTCGTGTCAGCTGCCAACCGCTACGTCGATCGCACCGAGCCATGGGCACTGGCCAAGCGCGACGACAAGACGCGGCTCGGCCAGGTCGTCTATCATGTGCTCGAAACCGTGCGCATGATCGGCGTGATGATCTCGCCGTTCATGCCGACCAAGGCGCAGCAGCTGCGCGAGCAACTCGGCCTCGACCCACTGATGGCGACCGAAGGCCGTGACCTGTGGCCGAACGTTTGGGGCGCGCTGCCGGGCGGCATCCTCACGCGTCCAGGCACGCCGCTCTTTCCGCGCCTCGACAAGGACCAGGAGCGCGCCGCGCTCGAGCGGCTGGGCGTGAAGCTCGAAGCCAACGCCGGCGCCACGACCAGCAACAAAACCGCGCAGCCGAAGTCCAAGAAGCCCGCGCAGGAGCCCACCGTGACCGAGCCCGCCACCGAAGCAACCAGTCCCACTGACAACGCGATCACGTACGACGACTTCGCCAAGCTGGAGCTGCGCGTCGCCGAGGTGCTCACCGCCGAGCGCGTGCCCAAGAGCGACAAGTTGCTGCGGCTCACGTTGAACGCTGGCGATCCGCAGCCGCGTCAGATCCTGGCAGGCATCGCACAGCACTACGCACCCGAAGCGCTCGTCGGCAAACGCGTGATCATCGTGGCGAACCTCAAGCCTCGCAAGCTGATGGGCCTGGAATCACAGGGCATGGTCCTGGCTGCCAGCGATGAAACGGGCCTGTTCGTGAGCACGGTGAGCGGCGACGTGAAGCCGGGCAGTCTCGTGAAGTGAGCTGGCTGCTGCCACCGTTGCCGCCCAACTGGGACGCTGCGCTGCGCGACGTGCGTGCCAGCGGCATGCAGGCGCGGCTGGCCGCGGCGAAGCGCTTGTCGCAACCGCCAGATGGACAGGCGGACAACGCGACGCGAGCGCTGCTCACGCTCGCACGAGACGTCGACGCGCGCGTGCGCGCGGCGGCTTTCGAGTCACTGGGCGAGCTGCAGCCTCAGAGCTGCGTGCAGAACCTCGTCGAAGGCACACGAGACACCGATCCGCTGGTGCGCGAGCTAGCGGTGATCGCGCTGTCGCAACTGCCGCCCGCGCTCGGCGCCGACGCGCTGCTCGATGCCACTGCCAGCCAGCACCCTGAGGTTCGCTTCCAGGCGGTGGTCACAGCCGCCGAGCACTGCGGGCAACGGGCCCACCCCGTCGTGCGGCGCCTCTTGCAGGACGCCGACAACCGCGTGCGCGCGAGCGCCGTACGCGCGGCTGGCGTGCTGCTGGCGCGTGAGCCTTCAGCGCCACTCTCGCGCGCCTTGCGAGACGCCCTGCAAGACGGCGATCGCCACGTGCGCACGGAAGCGGCCGTGCTGCTGACGGCGGCGGGCGACGGCGCAGCGCTCGACGCGCTGCTCGAGGCGCTCGCCGACCCGGAGCTGGTGTGGAGCGCGCTCGACGCGGCGCCGCGGCTTGCAGACACCCGCGTGGTGCAAGCGGTGGCGGCGATCGCTCAGAGCTTTCTGCGGCCGCGTGCAGTGAAGGCCGCCGCCGCCCGAGCGCTCGTGCGCATGGGCGACCCACGCGGCGAGCACGCGCTGCGGGCCGTGCTGACCGGGTTACGCGGCGACGGCCGCAGTTACGCCGTCGAGGTGGTCGCCGAGACTGGCCTCGCCGAGCTCGCCCCCGCGCTCGTGGCTCTGGTGAAGCGACCGCGGGGCGTCGACCCGCTGCTCTTGGCCCGGAGTCTGGCCGCACTGGCGCCCAAGAGTCTGGAGGCACGGGCCGGCTTGCAGGCGATGGCCGTGCGCGACGACCCCGCGGGAGCCCTGAGCCGCGCCGAGCTGGCCCGCCTGCCCGCCCCCGCGATCCCGGGCCCCCGCCAGCCCAGCCCGTGACGGCCACTCGATCCCGGCCGTTTGACCGCCCGGCGGCTGCCCGCCCACGACTTTGGCCAGAAAACGCAGCAGGTCCTTGACCCGCGGCGCGAGCGACGTATTCTTCGCCTCCCGTTTCACTCAGGGTGCACCATGAATACCAACCTCGGCCTGATCGGCAAGAAGCTCGGCAACACTCAGATTTTCAACGCGGACGGTACCGTCGCGCGCGTCACGGCGATCCAGGTTGGCCCCTGTCGTGTGATCGGTAAGCGCACGCTGGAGAAGGACGGCTACTCGGCTGTGATCCTCGGCTTCGGCGACAAGCGCGAGAAGCTCGTCACCAAGGCGGAAGCCGGTTTCTTCAAGAAGGCTGGCCAGGCTGCGTCACGCACCGTGCGCGAGCTGCGTCTGCCGGCAGAGAACCTCGCCAAGTACGAGGTGGGCCAGGTGCTCAAGCCCTCCGAACACTTCCAGGAAGGCCAGAAGGTCGACGTGTGCGGCATCACGCGCGGTCGCGGCTTCTCCGGCGTCATGCGCCGCTGGAACTTCGCTGGCGCGAGCAGCGACACGCACGGTACGCACGAGTACAAGCGTCACGGCGGCGCCGTCGGTACCAACATGACGCCCGGTCGCACACTCGCGAACCTCAAGATGCCCGGCCAGTACGGCAACGAGCGCGTCACCATGCTGAACTTGGTCGTGGCCAAGGTGCTCGACGAAGAAGGCATCCTGCTCGTAGAAGGCGGCTGTCCCGGCTCGAAGAACGGCATCGTCACCGTGCGCGGTGCGGTCAAGGCCAAGAAGAAGAAGGCCTGAGAGGCTCGCTCGAGCCGAGAAACCAAGGCTTGAGCCGCTCGCTCGCGGGCAGACCGCGGGGCCGCAACGAGCAGCGGCAGCAACACGGTGGTCGCGTGACGCGTAGGCCTCAAGATCACTTCGGTGAGCGAGCCAAGCGCGAAGGCTTTCCTGCGCGCTCGGTGTACAAGCTGCAGGAGATTGACCGCCGCGTGCAGCTCTTGCGTCGCGGCCAGCGCGTGCTCGATCTCGGCGCCGCGCCCGGCTCCTGGGCGCTCTACGTGGCCGAGCGCGTGGGTCGCGAAGGCCACGTGCTCGGGATCGATCTCAACGAAGCGCGCATCGGGCTGCCACCGCAGGTGACCTTCCGCGCGCTCGATGTGTTCACGCTGGACGCCGCCGCCATCGGCGGCCCCGGCGCGTTCGACGTGGTGCTCACCGACATGGCACCCCACACCAGCGGCAATCGCGTGCGCGACCAGTTCGGCAGCTACGAGCTGTACGCACGCGCGCTCGAGATCGCAGGCCAGGTGCTCGCACCGGGCGGCGCGTTCGTCGGCAAGATCTTTCAGGGCGCTGAGTTCGAGGCCGCGCGCAAAGCCACGGCGGCGCTGTTCTCGAAGGTGCGCGTGGTCAAACCCGAAGCCTCTCGCAGCGAGAGCTTCGAGATCTTCCTCGTGGGCCAGGGCGCGAAGACCTAGGCACGCAGCCGCGCCAGCGCTATCACTTCGCGTTACCGATCACGCCGAGGCGCTCGCGCGCACTGGCCGCCTGCGCGCCCTGCGGCTCAAGCTTCAGATAATGCTCGTAGTGCTTCTTGGCGTCGGCGAAACGTTGATCGGCGGCGAGCATGTTCGCCAGCAAGTAGTGCGCGATCGCGTACCTGTCGTCCTGCTTGAGCACGCGCTCGAGCGTGGCGTAGGCCGCGTCTTTCTGACCGGCCGCGCGTTCGGCCAGCGCGAGCTCGGAGAGCAGCGCCGGTGTCGCGGGCTCACCGCCAGCCGAGACGGCCGCCTGCATCGCCTGCACAGCGCCCTGCCCGTCACCCGCGCGCCGCAGCCCGTTGCCCACGGCCAGCAGCGCAGCACGGTTGCCCTGTCCGTCGGCGAGCGCACGCTGCAGCTCACGCACCGCTGCGTCCCGCTCGCCGCTCTGCAAAAGCAGAAGGCCGTAGTTCGCGCGCGTCATCGCCTCCTTGGGCGCAAGCTGCAACGCCTTTTCGTAGGCCGCGCGTGCACCCGCGACGTCGCCCTGGTCTTCGAGCGCGAGCGCGAGATTGGTACGCGCTGCGGCGGAGTCGGGGTTCGCGGCGGCCGCGCGCTTGAGCAGCTCGATGGCTTCCTTCAAGTCTCCGCGATCGCGCAGCAGCACCCCGAGGTTGTTCAGCGGCTCCGCGAACTCGGGCTTGATCTCGATGGCATGCCGGTACGCCTGCTCGGCGCCCTGCGGGTTGCCGAGCATCTCGCGCGCGATGCCGAGGTCGAGCGCGGCACGCGCGTCCTTCGGGTCGGTTTGCAGCGCGTCGTCGAGCAACGCGGTCGCGCCCTGCGCGTCGTTTGCGGCGAGCTTCTGCTCCGCCTGCTTCACCAGCGAAGAAGCCTCGGGCGCGTTGTGCTCGGCCTGCTGCGCGAGGCGGTCATCGGCGCTCGCCGCGGGCCGCGTTTCGGCGCCTGCGCCAGCACACGCCGCGAGCGTCAGTGAAGTGAGCAGCAACCACGCACGTTCGATCCGCATCGTGAGAACCCCCGTGACCGACCGGCGTCAGCCGTCGAGCTGGTGAATGGTTTGGCGCAAGGCCTCGGACAACCGCGCCAGCTGGCCCTGCGCCAACTTGCCGCCACCCGCGGCCTCCACGTAGAACACGTCCGCCACGCGACGGCCTTCGGTGTTCACCTTCGCGAGCACGATGGAAAGGCCGTGGTGGTGCAACGTCTGGGCGATGGCATAGAGCAACTCGTTGCGATCGCGCGTGTAGATGTCGACGACCGTGTAACGGCTGGAGGCACCGTTATCGACGACGACCTCGGTCTTGATGCGCGGCCCGCTCTTCGCCCACACCGGCATCTTCGAGCGCCGACCGGCCAGGGCTTCGGCCGACGTGGTGCCTGCGACCAGATCCTGGATGGTCCTGATGAGCGCCGCGACCTCGTCTTCGATGCCGTCCTCGGCGCCGCCGCCTGGATGCGTGACGTGGAAGATGTCGAAGGCTTCGTCGGGCTTGCCTGCACGCTTGCGCGTGTAGAGCTGAGCGGAGTCGACATTGAAACGCTGCGAAGACAGCGCCGCTGTCAACGCAGCGAGCAAGCCCGGGCGATCCTCCGTGACGACGATCACCTCGTGCGTGCCCGCGCCGAAGCTGGTCTGCGCCACGCGCACCAGTGGCCCCGCGCTGCGATCGCGGGCGCTGCGCTGGTGGGCGCGAATCTCGCCTGGCGAGTTGGCGAGCAAGTAGCGTTCGGGCATTTCCGAGAGAAACACGTCGAGCGCCGCGCGTTCCTCGGGATCCGCGGCCTCGCGCAGCACCGCAGCGCGCAGGTTCTCGACGTACTGCGAGCTCTCGCGACGACCCTCGATGTAGTCCGAGGCGCCGATCCACAGCTCCTGCAACATGCGAGAGTTCCAGGCGCTCATGGCGGCGGGATTGGCGGTCGAGGCGTTCGCGAACGTCAGCAGGTAGAGATCGCGCAGGCGATCGACGGTCTGCACCTCGCGACCGATCTCGGCGAGGGTCTCGGGATCACTCGTGTCACGGCGCAGCGCCCAGTGATAGAGGCGGTCGCGACTGCCGATCAGCCACTGCACGTGGCCCACGTCTGCGGAAGCCAGGCCGATGCGCTCGCAAATGGGGCCGGCCACGGCCGCAGCATACTTGGCAGGCGCGTCGGGGTGTCCGGCACCCAGGCAGTGCAGCAGCAGAGCGGCGTAAACGGGGAGCGGACGCGGAAGCTCGGCCGCACAGCGACTCACCACGGGGAACTCGGCCGCCAGCTCGCCACGAGCCAGCGCGCGCAGGCGATCGATCGCCAGGATCGACTGCACATCCGCCGTGTACGCGTGATAGGCGTCGTGCTGGACGCGACCCATGATCGGCTCGAGCTCGGGAACCAGCGCCAGGAGCAGGCCGACCTCGTGCAGCTCGTCCAGGATCGAACCGCGGCGTAACGGTGCGTTGTCGACGTGGACCAAGAGCGAGCAGAAAGCCCGGGCAGCCTCGCGGTCGCGACGCAAGCGCTGACAGAAGTCGCGGTTGCTGCACATCGCCGCGATGGCGTCACGTGCCTCGGGATCCGGCGGCAGGTTCTCTTGCACCACGCCGGCATACAAACGAAGCGCGAGCGCCGGGTCGTCGGCCAGCTCGTCGGCACGCAAAGTGACCTGCGAATCGTGGACGAGCACGCCGCCACCGAGGTCGCGGATCGTGACCGGCGGCTTCTTTCGCGAGCGACGCGCGCGTTCCGGCATGCGGTCGACCAGGCGCGCGATCGCGCGCGCGTGCCGGTAGTGCGCCTGCATGAATTGCTCGACGCCGAGCGTGACGCCGTCGCGGTAGCCGAGCTGCGCGGCGAGATTTTCTTGGTCTTCGAAGGTCAGGCGATCGTGCCGACGCCGCGCCAACAGATGCAGCCGATTGCGCACGGTCCACAGGTGCTCGCGCGCCAGCAGCAGGTCTGCGAGCTCGTGCTGCGACAGGTAGCCCAGGGCCACGAGGTCGTCGATGCGCGAGATGCCCCAGCGCGCACGCGCGATCCAGGTCACGACGTCGAGGTCACGCAAGCCACCGCGGCCCAGCTTCAGCTCGGGCTCGCGCAGAAAGAGCGTGCCGCCATAGCGCTCGTGGCGCGACATCGTGTCGATTTCGAGCGCGGTGATGAAGGCGTCCAGCTCGGCCTCGAAGATCTCGGTGCGGCCGCGCTCGACGAGCTCGGTGACGAGGCCACGATCGCCGGCGATGTGGCGCAGATCGAGCAGCGTGGTCGAGGTACGAATATCGCTCTTGCTGAGATCCAGCGTCTCCTCGACGCCACGGACAGCATGACCGATCTGCACGCCCGCATCCCACAGCGGATAGAGCACGCCCTCAGCGAGCGTCCCGATGCGCTCGTCGGCAGGGTTGTCTGCGAGGAACAACACGTCGACGTCGCTGTGCGGGGCGACCAGGCGCCGGCCGTAGCCACCCACGGCGACCAGCGCCACGCGGCCGATCTCGCGACAGCGCTGCTGCGAGGCCTGCGAAGCACAGCACAAGCTGCCCAAAAGGCCATCGAACATCTGGGCATAGCGGGCGGCCACGTCGGTGCCGCGCTGGCCGGACCGCACGGCCTCCTTGAGCGTGGCGGCGTGCGAGGTCAAATACTCGCTACACGTCTCCACCAGGCCCGACCCCAGCTCGCGCAGGCCGGGATCCGAGACCGACGATGCTTCTTCTGGCATGCGGCGCGCATTATGAAGGCGGGACGGAGCGCGAGCAAGGCTCGGACCCCACGGGCGCGCAGGGGGCTCAGCGCGCCGCTGCCGTACGCTGACGGGCCAGCTTGTCGACGTAGCGCACGATACCGTCCGCGATGCCCTCGGCCAGAGCTTGGCGGTAGGCCTCGGTGGCAAGCGCCGCTTCTTCCTCTGGACGTGTGATGAACGACGCCTCGCAGAGCACCGCGGGCATGCTGGCGCCCACCAGCACATAGAACAGGGCCTTCTGCACCCCGCGATCGGGCAACTCCGGCAGGATGTGCCGCGCCGACTTGAGCGTGGAGCTCTGGATCGCCTCGGCCAGCGCGAGCGACTTGCTCAGCTGATCCTTGCGATACAGTGAAGCGAAGAGCTTCTGCAGCTGCGTGATGTCGTGTTCGTCGGCGTCGTTCTCGCGCGCTGCCAGGCGCAAGGCTTGCTTGTCATCGCTGGTGTCGAGCACGTACGTGGAGACGCCGCCGCGGTCGGCGGCGGACGGTGAAGCGTCCAGGTGCAGCGACACGAAGAGGTCGGCGTCCAGACCGTTCGCGATGGCGGAGCGCTCCTCCAGCGACACGGTGGCGTCGGACGTGCGCGTGAGCACGACCTTCGTGCCAGGCAAGCGAGCCTGCAGCTCGTGTTTGACCAGCCGCGCCAGCTGCAACACCACGACGGACTCCTCGAGCCCCGTCGGTCCACGCGCGCCGTCTTTCGATCCGCCGTGCCCGGGATCCAGAACGATGGTGCGTAGGGCCGCCTGCTTGCCAGGCTCACGTGCTCGCACGCGCTTGAAGTCCAGGATCACGCGGTACGGGTTGGTGAGCAGGAACAACCGATACACCGCGTCCCCCTCGACGTCGAACGAGACGCGCGTGGTGCTGGCATCGAGAGCGAACGTGCGCACGCGCGACAGGCCTCCGGCACCCACCGACAGCGCGGTTTGCAGCGCGCGTGCGACACGCACGTCGTCGAGATCGAGAAAGACGCGGCGCGGCAGCCCGTCGGCCGCAGCGAGCTCGCCGCGTCGAAACACCGCCGCCGCATCGAAACCAAGCACCACGCGCACTTCCTGGCTGGGAGCCTGCGCGGACGCGCCCTTGCCGTACACGCTTATGGCCTGCAACGTCGCCCCCGCCGGTCGCGCACGCTCGGAGGCAAACGCCGACACGTCGAAGGGCGCTGCCGCTTGCGTCGCAGCAGCCAGCGGCGCGGCTGGAGCGTAGAGTTCGCGGTCATTCAACGCCGGCGCCGACGCCGACGTGGACACGGCGCTCGGCGCTGGCTTGTCCGCGTCGCGCGGGTCACCACCACACGCCACGAGCGCCATCGACACGACGCCCGCGGCCGCGCGATACAGGCATGGCTTGCTCTCCACTCGAAGAGACCGTAGCGTCGTGACCAGTCCCTCCGTGGCGACGAATGCGAATGGTCTACCCCGACCCGATCGAGATGGTCAACGACTACCTCCAACGCTTTGGGCAAGCCGTCTCGGCCCAGCTCGATCCGCTCGACAACGATGGCTACACCGATGTGCGCCACGGCTCGCTGCTGATCGGCATCAACGCCATCGTGGAGCATGGCGTACTGCTGATCCTGGTGCGCATGGGTCGCGTGCCGGCAGTCAACAAGCAGCGCCTGTATCGCAAGCTGCTCGAGCTGAACTTCCTGGCCACGGGCGCCTGCTCGTTCGCGATCGACGAGCGGCTGGACTGGGTCTACCTGCGCGCGCTGCGCCCACTCAACGGCCTCGACTACGAGGAGTTCGAGGGCCTGCTCGAGACCGCGGTCGCGGTCGCCGAAAAGATGCTCACGCGACTGCCAGAGCTCGAAAACTGACGTCGCCAGCAGTGCAACGGTGTGCGCACCTGGAGCATGACCGGGTGCCCAGCCTTTGACCGCGCTGGTACTGTGCGCAACACTGATGCGCGTGACGACGGAGAGCCAGCTGCGCCACAAGCCGCTCGAGCCAGATTCCCATCGGGAAGCTCCGGCGAGTGCCGAGCCCAGAACCGCGGAACAGCAGCTGCCCTCGATCATGATCGATCCGTCGATCAGCGATTACCCGCTTGCGCCGGTCCATGGGAACGGCAACGGAGCGCATCTCGAGCTGCCGGCGAACGCGAGCTTGGATGCGTTCGATGCCTTCGAAGCCGACCGCTTTGCTTCGGCGTTTCGGCCGTCCTGGGAGCCGTCGGCCCCGGAGCAAGTCCGAGCCTCAGTATCATCGCGGTCATCGCGCGCACCCACACGGATCAGCAGCCCGCGGCCACCCGCCGCTGCGCCCGTGGTGGTCGATGATGGGATCGACCGTGCGCTGCAGCGCGCGCGCAAGCGCGCGATGATCTTGACCACCAGCCTGATCATGGGCTTTCTCGGCCTGGTCTACCTGGGTGTCTCCAGCTCCTCGCGAACGCCGACGCCGACCACGCCCACCGCGGCCAGTGCGCCCGCAGCCCCCAGCGCTGCGCCCGAGCCACCGGCACCGAGCCAGGCGGCAGCAGCGCCCGCCCTCCCGGCACAGCCAGAACCCGCAGCCGCGCCACAGCCAGCCGCGCCACAGCCAGCCGCGCCGGCCACGACGGTCGCAACACCACAACCAGCACCGGCTGCCGCGGTCCCGGCCAAGCTCGAGCCCGCCCCGCTGCGGCTGCGTGTCACCACCGAGCCGCGCCGCGCAACGCTCCTGCTCGACGGTGCACCCGCGGCCAATCCGCTCGATCTGCGGCTGCCACCCGGCACCCACACCCTCGAAGCCAGGGCCGAGGGTCACGAGGCAGCAACGCGCAGCGTGGCGCTCGACCGCGACGAAAGGATCTCGCTCGCGCTCGCGCGCTCTGCGCCACCACCGCCGCCGCCGCGCGTTGTGGTCACTCGCGCCGAGCCCAGGCCGATCGCGAAACTAGCTCGCCGGATGACAGCGCTGGCGCCCACGCCCGCGCCGCGCAGCCCCAAGCCGAAGACCGGCAAGGGTGCCGGGTTCGTGGCTGACAGTCCCTACTGATTGACCCCGTGGGGGGTCTTGGCTAGCTTGCGCGCGTGGCTTCCCTGACCTACCGCGAGGCTGGCGTGGACATCGACGCTGGCGACGAGCTCGTCGAGCGCATCAAGCCCTTCGCCAAGGCGACCTTGCGGCCCGAGGTGCTCGCCGGCATCGGCGGTTTCGCCGCGCTCTGCGGCCTGCCGAGCGGCTTGAAAGAGCCGATCCTGGTGTCGGGCACCGACGGCGTGGGCACCAAGCTGAAGGTCGCATTCGCCGCAGACCGCCACGACACAATCGGCATCGATTTGGTCGCGATGTGCGTCAACGACGTGATCACCACCGGCGCACAGCCACTGTTCTTTCTCGATTACTTCGCAAGCGGGGCCCTGGATGTCGAGCGCGCCACCGCGGTGATCAAGGGTATCGCTGAAGGCTGCAAACAAGCCGGCTGCTCGCTGCTCGGTGGCGAAACCGCCGAGCTTCCGGGCATGTACGCACCGGGCGAATACGACCTCGCCGGCTTTGCCGTGGGCGTGGTCGATCGCGCGGCGATTGTCACGGGCAAGGAGATCGAAGCGGGCGACGTGGTGCTCGGCCTCGAGAGCAACGGCCTGCACAGCAACGGCTACTCGTTGGCGCGCAAGGTGCTCCTCGAGCACGCGGGGCTGGCGCTTTCCGAACGCGCGGCCGGCCTCTCCGAGCCGCTCGTCGACGCTTTGCTGCGCCCCACACCCATCTACGCGCGCGCAGCCAAAGCGGCGCTCGCAGCCGGCGGCGTGCACGGCTTCTGCCACATCACCGGCGGGGGTCTGCCTGGCAACACGCCGCGCATCCTGCCACCCGGCCTCGGTGTCGACTTCGATCCGCGCAGCTGGAAGCTCGCACCGATCTTCGAGCTCGTGCAGCGCCTGGGCGAAGTCGAGACACGCGAGATGCGTCGCACGTTCAACATGGGCCTGGGCCTGCTTGTCATCGTAGAACCGAGCCGGGCCGACGACGTCATGGCCGCGCTCAGCGCGCTCGGTGAACCGGTGCGTCGCGTTGGCGCCGTCGTCAAGCGCGTCGCCGACGACGAAGAGCAGCTGATCAGCTTCGTCTGAGAACAAACACCATGACGCTTCGGATTGCGGTGCTCATCTCGGGCAGAGGATCGAACCTTCGGTCGATCCAGGGCGCGATCGACGACGGCCTGTGCGACGCGCGCATCGTCTCGGTCATCAGCGACCGTGCGTCGGCCGCGGGCCTGCAATTCGCGGCGGAGCGCGGCTTGCCAACGAGCGTCGTCAGCATGCGCGATCACGCAGACCGCAGCGCATGGGACGTCGCGCTCACGCACAAGGTCGCCGAGCTCGATCCCGAGCTGGTGGTGCTCGCCGGCTTCATGCGCGTCGTTGGCGCGCCGCTGCTGCAGCGCTTCGTGCGCCGCATCATCAACGTGCACCCGGCCCTGCTCCCGCTGTTCCCCGGCACCAATGGGCCCGAGCAAGCCCTCGCCGCCGGCGTGCGCGTGAGCGGCTGCACCGTACATATCGTGGATGCTGGCGTCGACACCGGGCCCATCATCGCGCAGGGTGTGGTGCGCGTGCTGCCCACCGACACGGTGGAAGCGCTGCACGAGCGCATTCAGCACGCCGAGCACGGTCTACTGCCGCGCGTCGTCGACGGCATCTCGCGCGGTGCGATCACACTCGATCCCGAGGTGCGCGTGCCGGGCGCCATCGACGACGGCAGCGTGATGTTCGCGCCGCTCCTGCGCACCGGTCGATCGTGAGCGCGAGCTACTACGACGTGGTCGTGCTCGGCAGCGACCTCGCGCCACTGACCTGCGGAGCGTTGCTGGCCAAGCGCGGCTTTCGCGTGCTGGTGCTCGGCCAAAACGAGCCGAGCCCGAGCTACGAAGTCGGGCCCTACACGCTGCCGCGCAGACCGTTCCAGTGCGCGTTCGGGCGATCCCCGGTCGGCAAGCGCATCTTCCCCGAGCTGGGCCTGGGCCAGAGCGTGCGACGCATCACGCAGACCGCAGACCCTGCGTTCCAGGTGGCACTGCCAGGCCATCGCTTCGACGTGTGCCAGGACGACGCCGATCTCGCACGCGAAATGGAGCGCGAGTTCCCCGAAGTGAAGCGGCCGATCGACGACTTCCACAAGCTGGTCGGTCGCGTCGATCAGAACCTCGATGCGCTGCTCGAACGCGACCTGGTCTTGCCGCCCGAGACCTTCATGGAACGCCAGCGTTTCTCGCGCGTGCGCAAGACGCTGGATCTGCCGCGCGGCGACAGCGAAGAAGACGTGCTCGGCGAGTTCCCCGAAGACCACCCGTTTCGGGTCGCGACACATTTGCCCGCCCGCTTCGAGAGCGACATCGACCCCGAGCACCTCTCGCCGCTGCGCCTTCTGCGCCTGTACAGCAATTGCCGGCGCGGCGCGCTCACGATGGGTGGCGGCCTGCCGGGGCTGCGCGAGCTGTTGATCCAGAAGATCAAAGCGCACAGCGGTCAGGTGCGTCTGGACGAGCGCGCCAGCGAGCTGCTGGTGCAGCGCGGCCAGGTCACCGGCGTGCAGCTCTTCGGCGCAGGCGAGGAGATCAGCTGCGGCTTCGTGGTGGTCGGCATCGACGTGGCTCCGATGCTGCGCCTCTTGCCCGACCGGGCCGTGTTCGAGGTGCTGCTCGAACGCATTGGTGAGCCGCTCCTGCGCCACTACCGCTACACGCTCAACGTCGTGATCCGCTCCGAGGGCTTGCCGCCGGGCATGGCGCACAGCCTGTACCTCGTGCGTCCGCCCAACGCAGGGCGAGTCGGCAACGAGCTACGCGTTCGCACCGAAGCGATGGGCGCCGGACACACGCTGCTGTCGCTCGAGACGCTCTTGCCGTCGCGCAAGGTCGAAGACGACGAGACCTTCTTGCGCGGACTACGCCCGGCGCTGTTGTCAGGCCTGCGCGAGCTGGTTCCCTTCCTCGACCGCCACCTCTTGCTCGTGGACTCGCCTCACGATGGCTTGCCACCGGAGGGCACGCACACCGCGCTCGACATCGCGACGGCTACACGCCGCGGGCCACAGACGATGCCGGCCGTCTACTCCTACCCAGTCGTGTCGACGCTCGGGCTGTGCGCGCTGCCGGTGCGCACCCCCATCAAGCACCTGCTCTTCTGCAACGCGCAGGTCGTGCCGGGCCTCGGCAGCGAAGGCCAGCTGCTGGCCGCCAGCTCTGCAGCGCGTGTGATCACCTGGACCGAACGGGGCAAGGCCTGGATGCGTAGGCGACTGTGGACAAAGGTGGAGATCTGAGAGCGTGGCCGAGCGCGATCTCTGCGCTCGCTTTCCCAGAGCGCCAGCGGCGGGTGTAATCTTGGCGTAGATGAACGCTCCGGCCACGCAGATCAATCTCCATCAGCTGCTGCGCGCAGTCGTCGAGAAGGGCGCCTCCGACTTGCACGTGACCACGGGCACGCCGCCACAGCTGCGCATCGACGGCTCGCTCTTGCCGCTCAAGACGCCTCCGCTCACGCCGATCGACACCAAGCAGCTCTGTTACTCGGTGCTCACCGAGGAACAGAAGATCGCGTTCGAGCGCGACAACGAGCTCGATCTCTCGTTCGGCGTGAAGGGCCTGGCGCGCTTTCGCGGCAACCTGTTCATCCAGCGCGGCGCAGTGGCCGGCGTGTTCCGTCAGATTCCGTTTCGCATTCTGTCGTTCGAAGAGCTCGGGCTACCGCCGATCATCGCGAAGCTCTCGAACCTGCCCTCGGGCCTGATCATCGTCACCGGCCCCACGGGCTCGGGCAAGAGCACCACGCTCGCTGCGATCATCGACAAGATCAACGCCGAGAAGCGCGCCCACATCCTGACTGTGGAAGACCCGATCGAGTTCTTGCATCCCAACAAGCTCTCGGTGGTGAACCAGCGCGAAGTGGGCTCCGACACCGAGAGCTTCCAGGGCGCGCTGCGCTACGCGCTACGCCAGGACCCGGACGTGGTGCTGATCGGCGAGCTGCGTGACCACGAGACCATCGAGGCCGCGCTCACCATCTCCGAGACCGGTCACCTGGTGCTGGCCACGCTGCACACCAACAGCGCCATCCAGTCCATCAACCGTATCGTCGACGTGTTCAGCCCGCACCAGCAACCGCAGGTGCGCTCGCAGCTGTCGTTCGTGCTGCAGGGCGTCATCACGCAGATGCTGGTCCCCAACGCCACGGGTCCCGGCCGCGCCCTGGCGCTCGAGATCCTCATCCCCAACGCCGCCATCAAGAACCTGATCCGCGAGGACAAGGCCCACCAGCTCTACTCGGTAATGCAAACTGGCCAGTCCAACAGCGGGATGCAGACCATGAACCAGTCGCTCTACAATCTGCTGACCCGGCGCCTCATCACCAAGGAAGAGGCACTGAACAGGTCTCAGGAGCCCGAAGAGCTCGAGATGATGATCCGGCAAGGGGGCGCGCCGTCCCGCTGACGGGCGAGCATCCCCGGCCAGCCGGAGTCGTTCGCGGATGGGGCCGCAAATGAAACCTGCTTTGGATTCGCGCATTTGTGACCCTCCGGCCGAGCCTCACGGCACCTTCCCCGCGCCCCCGGGGCAGGGAAGCTTTTCGATTTTGCTAGGCAGAGGGCGTGCCGCTGTGGAAATTGGCTGGAAAATCACTATCTTGTGAGGCTCTTGCGCGAGCCTACCCAAGCCAGCGCGACAAGGGCCAAGGGGATCCATGAGACGACTGATCGCTGCCACACTCTTGTCGCTCGCAGTCACGGCTTTGGCCAGCGATGCCCAAGCCCAGGACGCACGCAAGCGCCAGGCAGCCGCCGAAGCCTACGACCGTGGCACAGCGGCGTACCTGGACGGCAGCTACGGCGAGGCCGCGCAGTGGTTCGAAACGGCGGACCGGATGGCCCCAGCCGCGCCTGCACTGATGCAAGCCATTCGCTCGCATCAGCGCGCGGAGAACTTCGCACGGGCCGCGACGCTTGCCCTGCGCTTGTCGGAAACCTACGGCTCCGACGCGGCTGCGGCCGAGTACGCCAAGAACGTGCTCGGTGATCTGTCGGGACAGTTCGCGCGCATCGACGTGACCTGCGACCAAGAGTGCAAGCTCGATCTCGACGGCAAGCTGCAGGAGTTCCATTCGTTCTTCCTCGAGCCAGGCGCCCCGCACACGCTGGTCGCCAGCTTCGAGACCGGCTCCATGACCGAAGAGATCCGCGGTCAGGCCGGCGAAACACACGCTGTGCAGTTCGAAGCGCCGCCTGCGCCAGTGGCGCCGCCGGCCTCGGTCGAAGGCGGCAGTGAAGCTACGGCGGGCGGGCAAGCCGCCGTGGAGCCCAAGCACAAGCCCTTGCGGCCCGTGATCACGATCATCGCCGTTGCGCTTACCGGAGCGCTGCTCGCCGCGACCGTGGTCTCCGGCATCGACGCAAACTCCGGCGTCAAAGGCTGGAAGAAAGCGGTCAACGACTACAACGTGTGCCATGGCAACTGCGATGCGCTCTTCAACAAGGCCGACCAGCTGCTCAAAGACGGCCAGAGCAAGCAGACACGCACCAACGTGCTGATCGGCGCCACGGCGGTGGTCGGCGTGACCACGGCCGTGTTCGCGATCTTCCTGACAGACTGGTCAGGCAAGCCCAAGAAGAGCGCTGGCTCGCAGGGCGCATCGTTGCGCATCGCGCCACTGTACGGCGGCGGGATGGGAGTGCTCGAGGGACGCTTTTGAACGAATCGCTCACAGCGTCGCATGACCCTTTCACCAGCTCTCTGACCGGCAGGAGACTGGGACGCTACGAAGTGCTCGCGCGCTTGGCGTCCGGTGGTATGGCAGGCGTCTACGTGGCGCGCGCCATCGGTGTGGCGGGCTTCGAGCGACTGTTCGCGATCAAAATCCTGCACCCGCACCTCGCGCACGAGGAAGAGTTCATCTCGATGTTCCTCGACGAAGCGCGGCTGGCGGCGCGCATTCGGCACCCGAACGTCGTCCCCACGATCGACATCAGCGACACCCCGGACGCCGGCTTCTATCTGGTGATGGAGTACATCGAGGGCGATCACCTCGGCGCGCTCCTGCAGAGGGCTTGGAAGATCGGCGCGCGGTTGCCCTGGCCGATCACGCTGCGCATCGTGGTCGATGCGCTCGACGGCCTGGCCGCTGCCCACAACCTCACCGATGAAACCGGGCGCAGGCTCAACCTCGTGCATCGCGATGTCTCGCCGCACAACGTGATGGTCAGCACCGATGGCATCGCGCGCATCACTGACTTCGGCGTGGCCAAGGCCGAGGTGCGCCTGAGCACCACGCGCGAGGGCCAGTTCAAGGGCAAGCTCGCGTACATGGCGCCGGAGCACGCCAGCAACGGCGAGGCTGACCAGCGCTCCGACATCTTCTCGATGGCCATCATCCTGTGGGAGTGCCTCACGGGACGCCGGCTTTTTCGAGCCGAGAACCACGCGGCCACACTGAACAAGATCTGCCTCGAGCCCATTCCCATGCCGTCCTCGGTCGACCCGGCACTCGCGCCGTTCGACCACGTGCTGGAACGCGGGCTCGCGCGCGATCCCAACCAGCGCTTCCAGAGCGCGGAAGAGTTCGCCGAAGCCATCGAGCTGGCAGCACCGTCGCTCGGCGGCGTCGCGAAACAGCGCGAGGTCGCGCAGGTCGTGCGTGAATACGCCGCAGAGAAGATCGCGCACGATGCGAACCTGATCCGCAGCGCGATCGCGCAGCTCGCCATCGACGGACCCACGCCCCAGCCGCCTCCCAGCCCCGAGCGGCACGTGGCCGCGCCGGTCGCTCACCTTTCCACGGCGCAAGCAAACCAGCCCGTCCCCGCGGCGCCACCGCCCATCTTCGCGCCTCCACCGGCGGGCGACACGCAAGACGCGGCGCACCGGCTCGGCCGCGACGTCGGCCACGACGCGCAACCCGCGCCTTCACGCCGGTGGGTCTGGGTCGGCCTGCTGTTCGCGCTGGTCGCAGCGATCGGCGTCGCGATCGCAATGTCCAATACGCGCGACGAAGGCGTGCACGCCGTGCAACTCGCGCGCGAGCCTGCCGCGCCGCCACCGGTGGTCACGCCGGCACCCGCGCCAGCGCCTGCAGAGCCTCCGCTGCCAGCAACCGCCGCGGACACGACCGCGACCGCTGCGACCGCCGACACTGCCAACGCCACGACGAAACCCGCACCGGCTGCCGTCGCGCCGGCTGCGAGCGAGCACAGCACGACCGGGTCGCGAACCGAACACGCGAGCAGCTCGCGGCACCGAACGGAGCCCAAGGACACGCTCAAGCCGAAGGACAGCACACTGCCCGTCGCCAAGCCTGCCACCAAGCCTTCGCTCGGTGACGACCTGATCCTCAACCCGTACCGGCACTAGAGCGCAGCGCTGGCGCTCCACAGCTCTCGACCTCGGCGCAGGCTGCAGCAGCTACACGCCCGCCGTTGTGAGCACGTGTGCGTAGCGCGTGACTCGCACAGCGTATTTTGACCCTGCGCGATGGCTTCAGCTAAGCTTGCCCCATGGCTGAATGGGCTTGGGAAGCGCGCGCGCGCACCGGCGAAATCCGCAAAGGCGTGATGGATGCCGAGGACAAGGAGGCTGTCAATCAGAAGCTGCGCGCGCAGAACCTGAATCCCGTCAAGGTCAAGAAGAAGGGTCAAGCGTTCAGCTTGGGCCTGGGCACGCCGGTCACGCCGCAAGAGCTGGTCGTGTTCATCCGTCAGTTCGCCACGATGATCGACGCCGGTCTGCCGCTGGTGCAGTGCCTCGACATCCTCGGCTCGCAGGGCGACAACAAAGCGTTCTGCGCGATCCTCAAGGACATCAAGGCCACGGTCGAGCAAGGTTCCACGTTCTCGGATGCGCTCAAGCGCCACCCGAAGGTCTTCGACGAGCTCTTCGTCAACCTGATCGCCGCCGGCGAGATGGGCGGCATCCTCGATACCATTCTCAACCGCCTCGGCGTGTACATCGAGAAGCGCGTCAAGCTGAACCGCCAGGTGCGCGGCGCGTTGGTCTACCCCATCGCGGTCTTCTGCATCGCCATCGCGGTCATGGCGGTGCTGCTCACGCAAGTGATCCCGACCTTCGAGAAGATGTTCGCGGACTTCGGCGGCACCGACAAACTACCGCCGCTCACGAAGTTCGTGATCGGCATGTCGCACAGCGTCGTCGACCGGCTGCCGATGATCATCGGCACAGGCGTCACTCTTTTCTTCACGATCACGTACTCCTACCGTCAGCCGCGCGGCAAGCGCTTCTGGCACTGGCTGATGCTGGTGTTCCCTGCGATCGGTCCCGCGATGCGCAAGATCGCGGTTGCGCGCTTCTGCCGCACGATGGGCACGCTGCTGTCCTCGGGCGTGCCCATCCTCGACGCGCTGCAGGTCGTCGCCAAGACCTCCGGCAACGTGCTGGTTGAATCGGCGCTGCTCAAAGTCGCGGAGAAGATCACCGAAGGCCGCACGATGGCCGAGCCGCTGGCCGAGAGCAAAGTCTTCCCTTCGATGGTCGTGCAGATGATCAGCGTCGGCGAGCAGACCGGCGCGCTCGACGTCATGCTCAACAAGATCGCCGACTTCTACGAGGACGAAGTCGACGTGGCGGTCGGCGGACTCACTGCGTTGATGGAGCCGGTCATGATGGTCGGCATCGGCGGGATGGTCGGCTTCATGCTGATCGCCATGTACATGCCGATCTTCGACATCGCCGGCGCCGTCAAGGCCGAGTAGCCAGCGACGCGCGAGCCGCGCATCCGCAGTGGCAGTGGCACCCAGCGACCGAGATGCCTACCAGCTCCCTACCCCCCCGGCTGAGCCCAAGGCTTCCGCCGCCGAGCGCGCCCAATTCGCTCTTGCCGCCGGCCCAGGCGCTGACGGACGACGAGCGCACGACCACGCGGCGGCTGCAACTGTTCATGGGCACCCGCCTGGCGGTCGCGACGCTACTGCTCGGCGGGACCTTGCTGCTGGCCCTCGAAAACCAGCACGGCATGGATTCGTTCACGCCCAAGTTCCTGGTGAGCTTGATCGCGACGATCTACGGTGGGTCGCTCGTGTTCTCGGTGTGGTTGCTGAGCACCGAGCGCCGCGACCGGGTCGCGCTGGCGCAGGTCGCGGGCGACCTGCTGCTGACCACGGGGCTGGTCTACGTCACGGGCGGACCCGGCAGCGGCTTCACCTTCCTCTACGGCGTGGCCGTGCTGATGGCGGCGATGGTCGTCGGACCACTGCCCGCGCGCATCACCGGGGCGATCGCCGTGGCGCTCTACGTCGCGCTGGTGACCAGCATCTCCATGCGCTGGCTACCCGCGCCACCCGATCAGTCGGTGGAGGCCTATCGGCTGCCCGTCATGGAGCTCGTCTACGCGACGCTGCTCAACGTCCTGGGCCTGTTCCTCGTGACGCTCCTGGCCGGCAACCTCAGCGCTCGGCTGCTCAGCGCGGGCGGCCGACTGCGAATCGCCGAAGCCAGCGCCGCCACTCTCGCGCAGCTTAACGACGACATCGTTCGCTCGCTCAACTCCGGCCTCTTGACCACGGACCTGGCAGGCCGCATTCGCACCGTCAATCCCGCGGGTGCCGACATCTTCCGCACCGATCCCTTCGCGTTGATCGACGAGCCGATCTCCAACTGCTTGCCCATCGACGTGTCTGCCATCACGCGCTCACGCACGAAGCTCGACGGGCCGGTGATGCGCGCCGAGGGTCAGGCGACGCGACCAGATGGCAGCCGATTCCCGGTCGGCTTCTCGCTCAATTCGCTGATCAACCTCGACGGCGCCTTGATCGGCACGCTCGTGCTCTTCCAGGACCTGAGCGAGATCGTGCAGCTGCGCGAGACCGCGGCGCGCAGCGAGCGCCTGGGCGTGCTCGGACGGCTGTCGGCCGGCCTGGCCCACGAGATCCGAAACCCGCTGAGCTCGATCTCCGGCTCGGTCGAGCTGGTGCGCGACTCGACACACCTGGACACGGAGGACCGCCGGCTCTTGGGCATCGTGCTGCACGAGGTCGAGCGTCTCGATGACTTGGTGAGCACGATGCTCCTGGTCGGCAGACCCCGCGAGCCGCGACGCAGCGAGATCGATCTGCGCGCGCTCGTCACAGAGGTGGTCGAAATGGCGCGGCGCGGCCCCTCCGTGGACGCCAGCGTGGGCATCGACTACCGGCCCTCCGAGCTGCCCGTGGTGGCGTTCGCCGACGGCGACCAGATCCGTCAGGTGCTGTGGAACCTGGTGAAGAACGCGCTGCAGGCGTCGCCGCCGGGCACCACGGTGAGCGTCAGTGCGCGTCAGCTGGACACCGAGACCTCGGTGCTCGAGGTCAGCGACCAGGGCCGCGGCATCGACCCGGGCCAGCGTGAAAAGGTCTACAACATGTTCTATTCCGAGCGCACGCACGGAGCCGGCATCGGTCTGGCGCTGGTGCGTCAGATTGTCGACGCGCACGCCGGTGCGATCGAGATCCGCAGCGAAGAGAGTCGCGGCGCAAGCTTCATGATCACGCTGCCTACGCGCGCGGGTGCCGCTGGTCGGCCGGCCCCGAGCAGCCCACCCGCGAGCGCATGAGTCGCTGCGCGCGCGATGCGACGGCCGCCGATCCGGGCTACGCCGTGCCGAGCAGCTCGCGCAAGCGTTGGCCGGGGTCGGCGGCGCGCATCAAACCCTCGCCGATCAACACGGCGTCGGCGCGGCCACGACTGAGCTGCACGTAGTCGTCCCGCGTGCGGACGCCGCTCATGTGCACCGCAACTCGGTCCGCTGGGATCGCCGACAGCGCCACGCCCGCCGCGTCCACGTCGACTTCGAAGGTGCGCAGGTCGCGCGCGTTGACCCCGACGATCCTGGCCCTGGTCGCCAACGCGACGCGAACCTCGGCGGCGTCAGCGGCTTCCACGACCGGCGCCATGCCTGCCGCGCACGTCGCTTCGACGAGCGCATGCAGCCGCGCTGCCGGCAAGGCCCGCACGACCAAGAGCACCATGTGGGCGCCCATGCTGCGCGCGAGCTCGATCTGGATCTCGTCGAGCACGAACTCCTTGAACAGCACCGGCGCGGGCGTCGCGAGCGCCGCCCGCCGGACATCCAGCGGCGAGCCCCGAAACCCGGGGCCGTCGCACAAGACGCTGACCGCGCGCGCACCTGCCGCGACGTACTGACGGGCGATGCGCTCGACGTCGCCGCGCTGCCGGGCCCGGATCACGCCGGCGCTGGGACTGCTGCGCTTGAATTCTGCGATCGCGGCGGGCAGCTGCCCGGGCTGGCGACGCAGGGCCTCCACTGCCAGTTGACCTCGATCGAGGTTGCCGCTGACGGCGGCAGGCGCCGGTGCGCGGTGTGACCGCTGCGACCGGTGACGGAAACGCGCCGCGATTTCTCGCCGCTTGCGCTCCAGGATCGGTGAGAGGTAGTCCACGGTGAACCTCAGCCTGCGTTGCAGAACGCGACCCATGCAGCCAGCTTGCGAGCGGCTGCGCCGGTATCGATCGCCGCCGCCGCACGCTGCGCCGCTTGCTGCAGCGTTTGGCCTGCGCCCGCCACGTGCAACGCCACCGCGGCATTGATCACCACGGCCTCGCGACGTGCACCGAGCTCGCCGGCGAAGATGCATCGCAACAGCGCTGCGTTGTCGAGCGCATCGCCACCACGCAGATCTGCGTCGGGCTGCGTGGCCACGCCGAAGTCCTCCGGGCTGATTTCCGCAAGCGAGACCTGCCCCTGGTCGAGCCGAGCGACGGCCGTGGGCCCGGAGAGTGCGACCTCGTCGAGCCCACCGTGACCGTGCACCACCCAGGCTCGACGGCCGCCGAGCAGCCCGAGCACTTCCGCAAGCGTCTGCAACAAGCGCTTGTCGGACACACCGATCACCTGGTGCGTTGCGCCCGCTGGGTTCGCCAATGGTCCGAGAAAGTTGAACAGCGTGCGCACGCCGATCTCGCTGCGCACGGGGCCGACGTGTCGCATCGCAGGGTGATGAGCGCGCGCAAACATGAAACCGATGCCGACCTCGTCGATGCAGCGCGCGATGCGCTCGGCGGGAAGCTCGATCTTCACGCCCAGCGCTTCGAGCACGTCGGCGCTGCCCGCCCTGGAGGTGGCGGCGCGGTTGCCGTGCTTGGCCACCGGCACGCCCGCCGCCGCGACCACGATCGCCGCCGCCGTGGAGATGTTGAACGTCTGACCACCGTCGCCGCCGGTACCGCAGGTGTCGACGAGCACCGGCGTGGCCGCGGGCTCGACGCGCACGCAGTGCTTGCGCATCGTGCGCGCAGCGGCCGCGATCTCGGTCGCGGTCTCGCCCTTCATGCGCAGTGCGACCAAGAGCGCGGCCATTTGGGCCTGCGTCGCAACCCCGCCGAGGATCAGCTCCATCGCACGCTGCATCGACTGCGCATCGAGATCGTGTCCTGCCACCACGCTGGCGATCGCGTCTTTCATCAGGCCGCCACCTTCGCTGGCCTGCGACCCTCTTGCGGCAAGCGACGCAGGAAGTTCCGCAGCAGCTCGTGACCGTGCTCGGTAAGGAACGACTCGGGGTGAAACTGCACGCCCTCCACGGGGAAGCGGCGATGCAAGAGCCCCATGATCTCGCCCTCCTGTGTCCACGCGGTGATCTCGAGATCGGCGCTGAGCGAGGAGCGCTCGACGATCAACGAATGGTAGCGAGTCGCAGTGAAGGGGCTCGGCAGACCGGCGAACACCCCCTTGCCGGAGTGCAGAATCGGCGAGGTCCGTCCGTGCATCAGGCGTCCAGCGCGCACGACCTTGCTGCCGAATGCCTGACCGATCGCCTGATGCCCCAGACACACCCCGAAGATCGGCAGCGTGGGCGCGTAGCGCTCGATGACGGCGAGCGTGATGCCGGCTTCGTCCGGGTTGCCCGGGCCCGGCGAAATCAGGATGCCCTCGGGCGCGAGCTCACCGATCTGGGCAACGCTGAGCTCGTCGTTGCGACGCACTTCTACGGCCGCACCCAGCTCGCCCAGATACTGGACCAAGTTGTACGTGAACGAGTCGTAGTTATCGATGACGAGGATCATGGCCGCGGCAATGAAGCAAGATTCCCTGCAGCTTGCAAGCCGACTCAGGGCCCGGGCGGCATGCTGGTGCGTGCGCGGCCGAGGTAGCCACGCTCGTTCCAGAATTTTTCGATGCGCAGGTTGATGCGTTCGGCGTGATCCAGCAGAGCGTAGTGGGTCGCTCCGGGCAGCATCAGGTATTCGGCCCCGCGGATCTCTCTGGCCAGACGCTCGAGACTCGCGCGCGTGGTGAACGGGTCGCGGTCGCCACCGATCACGAGCGTCGGCACATCCACGCAGTGCAGCAAGGGGGTGCTGTCGTGGCGCGCGAGGCGCTGCAACGCATCGATGTAGGCAGGGATGTCCAGCCGCAAGAGCCCACCGCTGATCTGCGCGAAGGCGTCGGCGTCGATCTGCTCGCCCACCAAGCCCAGACGCCGTGCCCAGGTGAACGCCTCGGGTGCGCGCAGCCCGTTGCGCGCGAGTGCGTCGAGCAAGCGCGGCGCTTTCGCCGCGACGCGCAGCGCCTGCGCAATCAGCTTGCCCTTGGTGCCCTGCGCATCGCCTTTCGCCCACGCCGGCCGCGCGCCGCCGTTGATCAACACGAGCGAAGCCACCCTACCCGGCGCGCAGTCGAAGAGTTCGAGCGCCACCTGCACGCCCATCGCCCAGCCGATCACCGCCGCTCGCGCCACGCCCTCCGCGTCGAGGATGGCGCAAGCATCGGCGGCGTGCGCCGTGACACCTGCATCGACATGCGGGTCGGCGCTGTCGCGGTCGAGGCCACGGTAGTGCCAGAACAGGAAGCGGTACCGGTCCGAGAGCTGCGCGACCAGGTCGCGCCACACTTCGCGCGGGGCCGCGAGGCCGTTGGCCAGGAGCACCGCTGGACCACGCCCGACCACGTAGTAACGCAGCGCAGTACCGTCACCGAGCAAGACACAACGTTCTTCGGCATCTCGCAGCTTCATCTGGGGCCGCTACTGTAGCCACAGCGGCGCCGGGCACAACGGTCGTGAGCACACCACTAGTCCGACGCTCAGCACCAATCCAGGACGTGGGCATTTTCGTACAGCAACCCCTTGCCGTGCTTGACACTGCTGAGTCCGCGCGGCTAGCGTTCTAGACTTGTTAGTCGCCTCGCTGTATGCGGGTTCACGACACCTGCTCGAGAGCGGTCTCTAGACGGTCGCCTAAACAGCCCCTACCAGGATAAGGCCAAGCGCATGGCAACGCCGAGCAACAAACCCCGTGACATCAAGAACCTGAAGGCTCGCCTCGGGCGCACGATCACGCCCGGCCAGGCCGGCAGCGGGGTCGGCAGCAGCCCGTCGTTCCCGCCTGGGGGATCCGTGCCGCCGCCGTCCGTGCGCGACCCGCTTGGTGGGCCGGTTGGTGGACCGGTTCGTGGACCGGCCAGCGTGCCGCCCCCCGCCATGCAGCCGCCTCGTTCGAGCCCCGGCAGTGTGCCTGCGCCGGGATCATTCCCCGGAGCACCTGGCTCGTTCCCGGGCGGCATCGCTGCGCCTGCGTTCGCGACCCGGCAACCCACGCCGCAGCCCGCAGCGCGTCAGCTTGTCCCGTCCGCGCGTGCGCCCATGGCGGCACCTGCGCCAGCCGCGCGCTTTGATCCGCTGGCCGCTGCGGCCCCGAGCGCGATTCAGACCAAGCACGTCACGCTCGTCATCGACGACTCCGCCGTCAAGGAAGACGAAATCGGCCGCAAGTCGCGCGCTCGCTCCATGGTGCTCGTGCTCGTCGGGATCTTGCTCGGCTTGGCGGTGGGCTTCGGCGTGGGCAACACCCGCGACCAGCGCCACCAGTACAGCATGGCCGTCGCCGACGGTAAGGCCATCTACGCCAAGATTCAGGAAGTCTCCAAGCAGGTGGAACAGGCCAAAGGCCTCGTGAAGCAAGTGGTCGAGGCATCGACCGGCGGCCCTGGCCAGAAGGCCACCGTGAACTACGAAGCGATCGAGTCGCTGGTCTCGCTCAAGCGTCCGTTCAGCGCGAACGAGTTCCATCGGCGCTTGTATCGCGCGTTCGGTGACAACGTGGTCGACGACTTGTTCGACTACTACAACGGCGTCAACCAGCTGTGGGACGGCTTCACGGCGCTCGGCGCCAAGACCGCGGGCGCGCAGAAGCGCGACGCCCTGAGCAAGTCGGCCGCGGCCACCGACGGGCTACTGAACACCGACTACGGCGTCGTCTTTGCGAAGAACGGCGAAGCGCTCAGCGGAGCGCTGGTGTTCGTCACGATTCCGCCTGCCAAGCCCGAGGCAGCCGAGCCCGACAAGGGCAAGAAGAAGGGCAAAGCCGACAAGGAAGACGAGGGCGTCAAGGTCAAGGTCTCGTCGGCGCAGGGTGGCCAAGAAGTCGAGCGCACCGTGTACACCGGGCAAGACGGCATGAAGGACGACGCCGAGAAGTACGTGCTCATGCTGGACAAGATCCGCAGCCGCACGATCCTGGGCGAGTCGGCCAACCTCTTCGGCAAGTTCCGCGGCGACGTGATGGAGCTCAGCGCGCGCATGGACAAGGCGGGCGAGGTCCAGGGCCGACTGGTCAAGGAGCTCGGCCAGGTCGCATCGCTCTCGGAGTGAGACTTGCCGCAACGTGACGCCTACCTGCGCGCGCGGTAATGACGTAGAATGACCGGGAGGGTGTAACCCCCTCGGGGTGTTCTTGGGTCGCTTCCGACTACGCTATCAAACCATCGACGTCGGTGTCGGCGACGAGGACTTCGTCGCCGGCCGCGTGCCTGAGTGCGATCTGGTGCTGGACGACAGCCTGGTGTCGCGCAAGCACGCCAGCTTTCGCGTAGTCGGTGACGAAGTCGAGGTGCGTGATCTCGGCAGTCGCAACGGCGTGACGGTCAACGGCACCCGTATCGCCGAGCCCACGCGACTGCGACACGGCGACCGCGTGCGAATCGGCTCGCAGGAGCTCGTCGTCAAGGACATCGAGCGCGCTCATTCGGCTGCAGGCACTGCCGAGCTGCTCCTGTGCTCTGGCTGCGGCGGCATGACGCCGGCGAGCCAGCCCGAATGTCAGGTGTGTGGACGTCCAATCGTGACACCGCTGCCGTCCGGTGCACCCACCGAGACGCATCCGCTCGCAGATGCGCCTGCAGCCCGTGCCGCAGGCCCTTTCCACGCGCTGACGCAGCTGGCGGACAAGGCGCTGGGCCTCGGACGGTTGGAAGAAGCCGAGCGCATCCTGAGCAGCATGCTCGCCACCGTGCGCTCACGCGCCTCCGGCGCGCCGGGCGCACCTGCCGATCGCGACGCGCTGGCGCAAGCTTGCCGCTATGCCTTGCGCCTGGCGGTTGCGATGCAGAAGCGCGCATGGCTCGACTATCCTTTCGAGCTGTACACGGCGCTCGGGCAGCTCATGCCGATGGAGCTGATCGACGAGCTCGATCGTGTGGTCGCCAAGCTGCGCTACACGAACTCGCGCGCGGTGCGCACCTACCTCGCGCGACTGAAGGCCGATGCAGCGCAGCTCGGCCCGACGGATCGATTCCTGTTGCTGCGGCTGGAAGGCCTGGAGCGGCGCGTGGTGAATGCCTGAGCAGCAACCTGCCAAGAGTCGCAAGGCATTCCGCTAGGAGCCTGTCGGAGAAAGCACTCCCGTCGGTCCTCGGCCCTTCTCGGACATCTTCTTGTGCGAAAACCTCAAAATACCACGCAGTATTGCTGCGGTTTCGCACGAGGACCTGTCTCGAGAATCGACTCGACGCCCTCGGTCCGGCTTTCTCCGACAGGCTC
>DASVHQ010000152.1:0-3328 GCA_036382515.1 Polyangiales bacterium
CCGAACTTCGCGAGTCGCTCGCGCAGCTCAGCCTGGAATGCGAGAGCGTCCCGCTCGTGCTCGAACCCCACGACGAAATCATCCGCGTAGCGCACGACGATCATGTCGCCGCGTCCACGCTGATTTCTCCATCGTTGGGCCCATAGGTCGAACACGTAGTGCAGGTAGACGTTCGCCAAGAGCGGGCTGATGCTCCCGCCCTGAACGGCGCCTTCTTCGCTGCGTGTTCGTTTCCCATCCTCGAGCACGCCGGCGCTGAGCCATTTCTGGATCAGTCGCACGACGCGCTTGTCCGCAACGCGGTGCTCGATGAATTTCACAATCCATTCGTGCTTCATCGTGTCGAAGAACGACTCGACACACTACCCATCACCGCGACTATCCCAGCCAGATAACGATCATCCGCCAACGTCACCCGTTCGAGGGCCAAACGCTCGATACTCTGGCGTGGACGCACCGAAATGGCGTGCTCTACGCCAACGCGATCCTGCCGGATGGCACTCGAGCGATGATCCCGGCGGCGTGGACCGACTACGCCACTGCGGAACCTGTCGGCGCCCAGCAGCTGACACCATCGACCGGGCGAACCGCGGCGACGCTCGGCTCCGTGTTTGAGTTGTTGCACGCGCGCACCGTAGTTGCTCCTCTGCTCCGGCAGGTCGAAGGCGCCGATTTCGCGCGCTCCAAACCACTGCCGGAGGCGAATACGAATGCAACTACTGCTGGGCTTTGCGCAAGAACCATCGAACCAAACCGAGCCAGATCCCAACCTCTGGCCGAATCTACAACGCGAACAACGCAGCGAGACGATCGGCGTTCTGGCCCGCCTACTCGCAAAAGCGGCGGCGATCGACGCAACCGCAAGCTCAACCGAACAACGAAAGGAAGAACACGATGACTGAAACGTCAAAAATCTCTTCGACCCACCTCTGCCGCCGCGCCGTTGTTTACGTTCGTCAGTCGAGCGCAGCACAGGTAGAACACAACCGTGAATCGACCGAAAGACAGTATCGCCTCGTCGAACGCGCGATCGCGCTTGGCTGGCAACGCGATCAGGTTCACGTCGTCGACCAGGATCTTGGCATCACCGGCTCGGGTTTGGTCGAGCGTTCTGGTTTCGCCCACATGACTGCCGAAGTCGCGCTTGGACGCGTCGGTATCGTGCTCGGCTTGGAGGTCTCCAGGCTCGCGCGCAACAACGCCGACTGGTATCGGCTGCTCGACCTGTGCGGCGCCACCGACACGCTCATCGGGGACGCAGACGGCATTTATCATCCGAGTCTGTTCAACGACCGACTCGTGCTCGGTCTCAAGGGCACCATGTCTGAAGCAGAGCTGCACGTGCTGCGCGCTCGCCTCAATGGCGGCATTCGAAACAAGGCCGAACGCGGTGAGCTTCGCCGAGGACTGCCGGTCGGCTTGGTCTTCGGCGAAGCCGCGGGCGAGGTTCTTCTCGATCCAGATGAAGCGATCAAAGGCGCCCTTCAGACGGTCTTCGACCGGTTTTCTGAAATGGGTTCCGCGCGACGCGTGTGGCTGCACTTCCGAAGCGAGGGGCTGCTTTTCCCCTCGCGGCAACACGCATCGGCTGAAGTCCGCTGGGTCGCTCCCTCGTACACCAAGATTCATCACGTGTTGACCAACCCTGTCTATGCCGGAGTCTACATCTATGGCAGAACGCGCTTTGAGCGCTTCGTCGATGACGACGGCAATGTACGCAAACGCATTCGCAAACGGTTGCAGTCCGAATGGCCGGTCTTCATCCGCGATCATCACCAGGGGTTCATCGACTGGAAGACTTTCGAGACCAATCAAACTCGTCTCAAGAGCAACACGCGTCCCAAACCGCATCAATCCGGAGGCGCCGTGAGAGAAGGCGCTGCACTGCTGCAAGGACTTGCGCGCTGTGGCCGCTGCAGCCGCAAGTTGCTCGTCTCGTATAACGGAAAGTACGCCACGCCTTCTTACCACTGCGCCGGCAACAATATCGCAAACGGTCGCGGTGAGTACTGCTTGCGCGTCGGCGGTCGGCAAATCGACGACGCTGTCGCTCGCACATTTGTCGCCGCACTCGCTCCCGCTGGTCTCGAGGCTGCTCTCTTGGCGGCTCAACAAGCCGAGGCCAATCAAGACGCTGCCGTTTCTCAGTTCAAGCTCCAAGTCGAGCGCTCACGCTATGAAGCCCAGCGTGCCGAGCGCCGCTATCGTGCCGTAGATCCTGACAACCGCTTAGTTGCTCGCGGTCTGGAAGCACAGTGGGAAAAGTGCCTGCGTGAGCTTCATGCCGCCGAAGCTGATCTTGCCCGGCGCCAAGATGAAAAGTCGCGCGTACTCACCGACCAAGAGCGCGAACAGATCCTCTCGCTTGGCAAAGATGTCAAGCGCGTGTGGTCCGCGCCGTCCACCACCGATCGCGATCGCAAAGAGCTGCTGCGAACACTCGTCGAAGAGGTCATTGTCGACGTCAAGCGCGAAGAGGACAAAGCGCAGCTGACGCTTCGCTGGCGTGGCGGGCTGCTCACCGAGCTCGACGTGCATCTACCTCGCTCGCACCCGGCGCCGATCCGCACCGACGAAGAAGTCGTTCAGCTCGTGCGTCGCCTCGCTGTGCACTATACCGATGCTGTCATCGCAGGCATTCTCAATCGCCAGGGCAAGACCACCGCCAGAGGCATGCGTTTCACTGCCAGCCGCGTCAGCAGCCTGCGCACGCATTGGGAGATTGCTTGCTTCAGACCATCGCAACTACAACCCGACGCACAATGCGTGACCATTGAGCGCGCCGCGGAAATTCTCGGGGTCGCACCGTCCACGGTGCATCGCTGGCTGAACGATGGCTTCATCGCTGGCGAGCAGCTTACGCCGGGCGCTCCTTGGCAAATTCGCATCACCGATGAGCTACGCAGCCAGTTCGTCGACAAGACTCCCACCGGCTACGTCGCGATGCTCGAAGCAACTCACATTCTCGGCGTGAGCCGCCAGACGATCTTGCAGCGTGTAAAGCGCGGCGAGCTTCACGCCGTGCACGTCAATCAGGGACGCAGAAAAGGCCTAAGAATCAAGCTTCCTGACGTGTCTCCAGGTCTCTTCGACAACGTTGCAGCAGATGGGGGGGCAGTATGAAGCGGCATCCAAGAAATCACGAATGTCGGCATCGAGCACCCAGTTCACCTTCTTGCGCGTGATGGCCGTCGCAAGTGCGTCCAGCGCATGATGCTGGCTTCGCCTTGGGCGGAATCCGTACGAGAAGCCGAGAAAATCCACCTCGTAGATCGCGTTGAGCACCTCGACGACCGCGCGCTGGACGACCTTGTCTTCCAGCGTGGCG
>DASVHQ010000153.1:0-5230 GCA_036382515.1 Polyangiales bacterium
ACCGCTACTCTTCGCGAAGCTTTACGTGGAGAAGGGCATCTTCTTGCGCGCGCTCGACGACGAAGCCGACCTCGGCGAGCGCCCGGCCAATGCCCGAAGCTGCGCCCGTGACAGCGACCACTTTGCCCTCGAGACTCGTCCCCCGCTTACCTCCGCTCGACCTTCTCGACCAACGTAGCTGCCCTGTGGACCCGTGCTCTCAGGGCGCAGCCCGCTCCAGGATGTGAATACACATCGCGGCTTCCTCGCGGCCGAGCGCGCCGCCACCGTTCTCGGCGAGCGCCAGACGCGCACCTGCCACCTGACGCTTGCCCGCTTCGCCACGCAGCTGCGTGACGAGCTCGTGGATCTGCGCCAGGCCCGAAGCCCCGATGGGGTGGCCGCGCGAGAGCAGGCCGCCGGAGGTGTTCACCGGCAGCTTGCCACCGAGCCGGGTCTCCCCGCGCTCGGCGTGCACACCGCCCTCGCCCTTGGGAAAGAAGCCTAGCGCCTCGGTCTGATGCAGCTCGCCGAACGAGGTCGCATCGTGCAGCTCGAGGCAGCTGATGTCGGCCGGGCCCACGCCCGCGGCCGCGTAGGCAAGCTTGGCCAAACGCTCGCCGATGTCGGCCTCGTCTTCCTCACGGGCGCGGCCCGAGCCCAGAATCGAGGCGCGCACGCGCACCGCGCGAGCGCCCAGACCGTAGCGCTTCACGGCTTCCTCACTCATCACGATCGCGGCGGCAGAGCCGTCTCCGATCGGCGCGCACATCGCACGCGTGAGCGGCGGTGCCACGACGCGGTCGGCAAGCACCTGCTCGGGCGTGACCTCGAAGGTGTACTGCGCGTTGGGGTTCATGGAGGAGTGCCAGTGACTCTTGCTCGCGATCACCGCGAGCTGGCGCTGCGTGCTGCCGTACTTGCGCATGTGCTCGCGCGCGGCGTAGGCGTAGATGTCCATGAAGGGCGAGTGATCGCCCTTGTTGCCGCCCTTGCCTTTGCCCTTGGTCTTGCCACCGCCGCTGTTGGCGACAGCGAGCAGCTTGCGCAGCTGGTCGTAGCCGAGCGCCTCGCCCAGTTGGATGCCGACCACCGCTTGGTCGCGCAGCTCACGCGCACGGTCACGCAGCGACTTGGTCTTCTTGGGCTTCTTCGCGCTGCTCTTGGGTGTGGCCGGCGCCTCGGGTCCGGCCTCTGCCTGCGAGATCGTGCTGCTCAAGCGCGCCGCTTCCTGCGCGATGGTCTCGACATCGGTGCCGGCCAGGAAGCTCGCGAACACCGCGAACTTGTTGGGCTGGTGGAGCTTCTCCGCGCCGATCGCGAGCGAGACGTCGAAGAGACCGGAGCTCACGTCTTTCCACGCACCATGAAAGGCGGTGGAGCCGCTGGCGCAGGCGTTTTCGACGTTCGTGATGGGGATCGTGTCGATGCCCAGCGGCCGCAGCGCGACCTGGCCGCGAATGCAGTGCTGGTAGCCCGTCATGCCCCAGGCCGAGTTCGAGAACCACGCCGACTGCAACGCTTCTTTGCCGAGTCCCGCGTCAGCGAGCACGCCCGAGACCGCTTGCGCGGTGAGCTGCTTGACGCCGAGCTCGGGGTATTTTCCGAACTTGATCGTGTACGCGCCTACGATGAATACGTCTCGCATGCTCTGCTCCGCTTGGAATGTTCGTGACTGTCGGGTGTTCTGGCTCAGCGCGTAGAGCCGTCGTCCAGGCGGATCGTGCTCGCGCTCACGCCGCGCTTCTTGAGATCAGCCTTGATCACGCGGTGCGTGCCGGTCTTGGGCAGCTCCGCGACGATGTCGAGGTACGAGGGCGCCGCAAACTTCGGCAGGCGCTCACGCAGAAACGCAGCCAGCTGCACCGGATCGATCGTGCGGCCCTCGACGGCCACGACGCTGATCATGATGTCCTGCTCACCGACCGGAGAAGGCACGCCGAAGGCTGCGCTCTCCAGCACGTCGGGATAGGCGTCGACCACCTTCTCGACCTCGTAGGCCGAGACGTTCTCGCCACGACGCCGCATCGAGTCGGTGTTGCGACCGACGAAGTACAGGTAGCCACCGGCGTCTGCCTGCATCACGTCGCCCGTGTGCAACCAGCCGTCGATCACCTTCTCGTTGCTGGCCTTTTCGTTCTTCCAGTACGGCACGCGCGATTCGCTGCGGTTGCCGACGTGCACGCGCAGCTCACCGGGTTGACCGGTGGGCGCGTCTTTCCCGTCCTCGGCGACCAGACGCCACTTCATCAGGCGCGGCGGCTTGCCGAGCGAGCCGACGGGCGCGTTACCCATGTTGACGATGGCGATGCCTGCACCGTCGACGGCGCCGTAGCCTTCCCAGATCTCCACGCCGAAGCGCTCCTCGAAAGGCACCCAGGCATCCTTGGGGCAGGCCGCGCTCACGATGCGCTTGACCTTGTGCATGCGATCGGCCGCCGAGGGCTGGGTCTTGAGCAGGATCGGAATCATGCCGCCCACGGTGTTGAACTGCGTGGCGCCGCACTCGCCGAGCTCTTTCCAGAAGCGCGACGCGCTGAAGCGCTTGCTCAAATACAGCGGGATCCCAACCCACAGCGACTGCATCACGGTCAGCAACAAAGCGTTAGCGTGGAACAGAGGCAGGCAGGTGTAGAGCTTGTCGCTCTTGTCGTAGAGCACGTTCGCCAAGAGACCGATGCCCTTGGCGCGCTGCTGGCCGTACTGGCTCACCACGGCCTTGGGCAAGCCCGTCGTGCCCGAGGTGTAGAGCAAGAGGCTGGGCGAGCTGGGATCGGGGCGAATGCCGAGGTTGTCGCTCTCGGCCGCGCCGCCGCGCTCGAGCTCCGTGAACGGTCGCATGCCTTCTGGCAGCACGAAGTCTTTGGGCGCTTCGGCCGTGGTGACCCACACATCCGTGACACGCTTGAGCGCTGGGCGCACCGCAGCGACCTTCGGCGCGGTCTCGGAGTCACAGATGATGACGGACACTTCGGAGTGCTCGAGGATGTACGAGAGGCCGTCACCGACGAGCGCGGTGTTCACCGGCACGGCATAGGCTCCCAGCTTCTGGATCGCGAAGAACGCATCGAGGAAGTGCGGATGGTTGCCGAGCATGAGCGCAACGCCCTTGCCCTCGGCGATGCCGACCTTCTGCAGCTGACGAGCGACGCGGTTGGCGCGGCGGTTCATCTCGTCGAAGCTGTAGCGCTCGGTGCCGTACTCGAGGAAGCCCTGCAGGCGGTGCTGACGCGCCGCCCACTCGTAGAGCTCGGCGAAGGTCCAGTCGCGTGCGAAGGCCGGGCTCTTCTGTTCCCGCATGAGCGCCAGCGTGCGCCCCAGCGTGCCCTCGGAGCGCTCCACGCCGCCGATGGCCCACGCGGCGCGCGCGGCGCCCATCAGCAGCGAACGACGTGCACGCATGCTCTTCAAACGAGTCTCGATGCTCTGCATGAATGGAGTCCCTTCCCTGTCACGGTGTTTTCAGGCTCGTCGCAGGATACACCACGCGCGACGTGCAAGCGGTTGATCTGGTTGGTGCCCTCGCAGATCTGGGCGAGCTTGGCGTCACGCATGCACTTCTCGACGCCCCACTGCGGGTCGTTGGCGTCGTCGCCGAGGGTCTCCGTGGCCTTCATGGCGGTGCCAACCGCCATGTCCGAGCACATGAACTTCGCGATCGAGGCATGTGCAACGACACGTTGCAGCTGCTCCTTGGGGACGAGCTTGCGGAACAGCTCGCGAGCCTGACCGGAGATGAGCGGGTGGGTCGCGACGCCATCGAACACGCGTGCCTTGCCGACCATCGAGGACAACGGACCCGCCAGGCCCTTCATGAACAAGCCCAGGCCCCAGCTCTCGCCGGCGAACCCTGCGTCCATGTACAGGCCACGCCCGGCCTGCAAGGCGCCGATCAAGTCGGCCAGCTGCAGCTGCACCCACTGCTCCTCGAACAGCCAGTGTCCGTTCACGCGCTTGTGCGAGAGATAGCGCAGCGTGTCCTGGATGATCTGCTCGTCACTCACCGACATGGCGAGTCTCCCGTGAGGAGGCGCGTGCCACCGAATCTGCCCCCGTTGCACTGCGAGCCGCGACCGGTGGCTCGAAGGTGGCCTTGGTGCCGATCTCTTCCATGCGACCGAGCACGTAGCGTGCACCGAGCGCCTGAGCGATCGAGCCATAGCCGAAGCGCTGTGCCTTGCCTTCGAGCAACGCCTGCGCCGCCATCGCCCCCATGAAGCCGGTGAAAACGTAGGGCGAGGTGCCGTTGAGTACGGCGCGCACGGTCTTGCCGCCGCCCTGACCGACGACGGTGATCACGAAGCGGCCGCTCTCGGGCTGCTCGGCCGGCGGGTCTTTCTTGACGCGCACGATCACGGCGTCGCTCCACTTGTCGAGCGTCTCGCCGGGCAGCACGCGACCGAGCTTGTTCCACAGGCCGGCCGCGGTGCCAGCACGAGCCAATAGATCGTTGGCAAACAGCGTGTCGCAGCGACGCACGCGCGGGTCGTCGAGGAAGAACGTGGCTTCGCCAGCGGCGATGCGCAGGGCGCCACGCGTCTCGCCGTTGGGCAAGGTCACGCGACGCACGTCGGGGATGGGAACCGGACGCAGCATGCCGTCGACGATCGAAAAGCCGGGGCGACGCAACGAGCGCGCCATGGACTGCAACGAAGCGACCGTCTGCAGCGAAGGCGGCGCGTAGGTGACCTCGAGCGTGTCGATGCCTGGCGTCTCGAGCACCAGCTCGGCGGCCGCGCTGCCTGGACCCCAGAGGAACGCTGTGCTCGGCGCGAGCACCAGCTTCTCGCGCGCGTAGCGCGAGCTGAAGTCACGACGCACGTCGAGCATGAAGTCTTGCTCACCGGTGGAGTCGACGTAGTGACAGCCCTCGGCCAACGCCGCATCGACCACCGCGTGCCCCAAGAGCGAGAACGGGCCGGAGGTGTTGATGACGACCTTCATGCCGTGCAGCAGCTCGCGCAGACCCCAGGGGGTGTGCTCGGTGACACGCGCCTCGCAGTCGGCTCCACGCGCCCGTATCTCGCTCACCACGGCGTCCAGACGGCCCTGATTGCGGCCAGCGGCGATGAACGGAACTTTCAAAGCGGTGAGCGACTCGCAAGTGAGCCTGCCGGTGTAACCCTGGCGGCGTAGACGACGACTTGCTTCCGATGACCCATGCATTCCTCCGCGTTGCAGGCTGATGCCTCCCGGCGGCGAGCAGTACCTGCCGGTAGCTTGATGGGTGATCGTTTTAGTGATCTATTGA
>DASVHQ010000154.1:0-14422 GCA_036382515.1 Polyangiales bacterium
GGCGGGTCGCTCCCGGGCTCGGGAGAGTGTCCTCGGCACTACCGCCACGGCTCCGCAAGGCGCGCCTTGGGCCTGCGAAACGAGCCCGGGAGCGACCCGCCCTCCCAACACGCTCCAGTAACAATGCTGGCGTCAGCGTGACCTGCCCTGGCTTGCGCATCCGCCGCAGTCACTGCGAGCAACAGCGTCGTCGGCGTCAGACGACACAGTCGCTGCAACGTCGCGTCGCCTGCTCACTCAGCCATGACGTTGAAGCGCTTGGGGTGGGCAGGTCGCTCTCGGGCTCGTTTCGCAGGCCCGATGCGCTTCTTGCGAAGCTGCTGCGGTGGTGCCGAGGACACTCTCCCGAGCCCGAGAGCGACCTGCCCACCCCAAGCGCCCCGGCACGTTGCGATGAACGCTTAGTCTTCCAAGTCGACCTTCCCGCGTGCGTTCAGCGACCCGGCTTGCGCTGCACGCGCACTACCAATGCACGTGCGAAGAGCTCGAAGGCGAACGGCAAGTCGTCCACGAGGTAGCGCCTGGCCAGCCGACGCGGCTCCTGCGCGAGCCTGTGCACCCACTCGAGGCCCGCCGTGCGCATGAACGCAGGTGCGCGCGACACCTGGCCGGCGACGTAGCTCAAGGCGATGCCGACTCCCACCATCCAGACGTGCGGGAAGTGCGGCCGCAAGGCGGCGATCAAGCGCTCCTGCTTGGGCGAGCCCAGCGCCACGAGCAAGAGGTCGGGCCGGGCACGCTCGAGCTCGGCGCGTACGCTCGCGAGCTCTTCGGGCGTGGGTGGGTCGCTGATGTGCGGCGCGCTGCAGCCGCAGATCTGCAGGCCAGGCGCGCGCGCTTGCAGAGCGTCGGCAGCGCCCTGCCCTGCACCCGGCTCACCGCCCAGCAGGTAGATGCGAAGGCCCGCCGCCGCCGCACGATCGGCGAAGCGGTAGATCAGCGCGGAGCCCGCCACGCGCTCGGGCAAGGGATCCCCCTGCAGGCGCGACGCCCACACCAGCGGCATGCCGTCGGCGACCATCACGTCGGCTTGCCGGTAGAGCTCGCGCATCTGCGGCTCCTTGGCGAAGCGTCGCAGGAAGTCGAGGTTGGCGGTGATGAGCCAGCCGCCGCGACCGGCTGCCAGCTCGCCAAACATGTGGTCGAGCATGCCGTCTTCGTCGACGCGCGCCAGCGGCATGCCGAGCAACTCGTGCGTGGGCAGACGGCGAGTCACGAGCGTTGCAGCTCCAGCCTTGCAGCCGTCAGCTGCAGGTGCACGGCGCGCTCGACGCACAGGGTGATGAAGTGGAAGGTCGTGGCCATGTGAACTGTGCTGCCCTTGCGTCCGCGATCGTACAAGACTTGCCGCGAGAGGTCGGCCTCTTTAAAGCGTGAAGACGGCGGGTTACGCCGTCTTCATAAAATCCGTACCGTCGAGACCGTCGCGCTGAGAGTAAGAATCTCCTCATCACCAAGTGGGAGCTGGTATCGAGCACATTAGGCTTCCCGATGATGCTCGTCGGGCCGGCACACCGCGCTCGAGGGTCGCCCCCGAGGTCATAAAGAGTACGAAGATTCTTTACTTCAACACCTCCTCGCGTCTCAACAGAAGGATCACTTCAAATGTAGTGATCGGGACCGGGAGGGTCAAGGGCTCAAGGCGAGAGACGCAGCTGTGCACGCGCAGACGGCGCAACGCTCAGGTCTCTTTCGCGGCCGCGCGGCCTTCCCATGGAACATCGGGAATGTTGGCACGCAGATTCTGGTGGCGCGCCATCACGAACAATAGATCGCTGAGGCGATTGACATAACGTACGAGCTCCGCGCGCACCGGCTCGCGTGCGGCCAACGCCACCAGCGCACGCTCGGCACGCCGGCATGTGGTGCGAGCAACATGCAAAAACGAGGCCGCCTTGTTGCCGCCCGGCAACACGAAAGTCTTGAGCGGCGGCAGCTGCGCATCCAGTGTGTCGATGGCATCTTCCAGGCGCTTGACATCGGCGTCGGACACCAGTGGCACACCGAGGTCCAGCTCTTTGTCCGGGTTCTTCGCGAGCTCCGCGCCGAGGCCGAAGAGGTCGCACTGGATCTCGTGCAAGCGTGCGTCGAGCCAGCTGTCGTCAGCGTGTGCGCGCACCACACCGAGCACGGAGTTGAGCTCGTCGACGTCGCCGTAAGCGGCCACGCGCCCGCTCGCTTTCGACACGCGCGCGCCACCGAACAGACCCGTTTCGCCCTGGTCGCCCGTCTTCGTATAGATCTTCATGCTGGCTGGCTCATACCGAAGCGCGCATGGCTCGGCAAGCGATGGCCGGCCACGAATGCGCCCGCGGCCATGCGACGACTGCCCTCGAGTTGCACTTCGGTGACGAGCACAGAGCCGCGACCGCAAGCGACCTCGATGCCGTCGCTGCTGGCGCACAGAATGAAACCCGGCTCGGCCAGGCGCTCGGTGGCATTCTTGACCTGCACCGCGTGCAGCTTGACGCGCGTGCCATCGAGCCAGGTGTAGGCGCCAGGCCACGCGCTCATGCCACGCACGAGATCATGGATTTGCGTCGCAGTGCCCTGCCAGTCGACTTGCCCATGATCTTTGCGCAACACCGGCGCGAGCGTGGCCTGCGCGGCGTCCTGCGGCTCTGCGCATAGCTCGCCGCGCAGCAAGCGCGGCAGCTCCCTGCGCAACAGCTCCGCTCCCAACGCGGACAGCCGCAGTGTGAGCTCGGAAGACGTTTCCTCCGGACCGATCGGCAGGCTCGCGCGCGCCAGGACCGGACCCGTGTCCATGCCCTCGTCCATTTGCATGAGGCACGCGCCGGTTTGGCTTTCGCCGTGCACGATCGACCACTGGATGGGCGCCGCACCGCGCAGCTTCGGCAGCAGCGAGGCATGCACGTTCACGCAGCCCAGGCGCGGCGCGCTCAGCACGGCCGCCGGCAAGATGCGGCCGTAGGCGACCACCACGGCCACGTCGGCCTGCAGCGCGCGCAGCTCGTCAGCGAACTGGGGCGTGCGCACCTTGGTGGGCTGAATCACGGCCAAGCCCAGCTCTTGCGCGCGGAGCTTCACCGGCGGTGCCGCGAGCTTCATGCCGCGGCCCGAGGGCCGGTCGGGCTGCGTGACGACGCACACGACCTGTGCGATCTCCGCGAGCGCAGACAGACACGGCACCGCGAACTCGGGCGTGCCGAAGAAGATGGCGCGTGCTCTGGGTGTCGACTCATTCAGCACGGCACGCTCTCCAGTCGCAGTTGCGCGCGTGCGAACGTGCGGGCGTGCGGACGTCAAATGACCGCCGTGTCGGCGGCAGCACGCTTGACCATTGCGCGATGCACCAAGCGCCGACGCAAGAGGCTCAAGTGATCGACCATCAGGCGGCCGATCAAGTGATCGTGCTCGTGTTGGATGGCGATTGCCAGTAGCCCGTCGGCCTCCAGCTCGAAAAACGCGCCGTGCGCGTCCTGCGCGCGCACGCGCACGCGTTCGGCGCGACGAATTTCTTCGTGTACGCCAGGGAACGAGAGGCAGCCCTCTTCGTTTCGCACGTCACCGACGGCCTCGAGGATCTCGGGGTTGATGAAGGTGCGCAGCTCGCTCGGCTGATCCTCGCCCATGGCGACGTCGATGATGAAGAGGTGCAGCAGCACGCCGATTTGCGGGGCTGCGAGGCCCACGCCCGGCGCGGCGTACATGGTCTCGGCCATGTCCTGGACGAGGCTTTCGAGCGCGGCGTCGAAGCGCGTGACGGGCGAGGTGGGCTCGCGCAGGCGCTTGTCGGGGTAGCGCAGGATCGTGCGGATCGCCATGAAACTCCGGGGGTCAGAGGTGTTCTTAACATCGGGGGCGGGGGGCGGCAAGACTCACTCGGGAACGGCCGGCATGAGGCGTCAGCGCGAACGCCGTCCGGGGGAGTGCAATTCGGGCCCGACACGGGTGCCCCAGGGCACGGCGCCGGCCATGCCGTGGCGGCACACCGCGTATGCCAAGGATCAGCTGCGACTGGGTCGCAGCCGGCGCGCGCCAAGAAGGGACCCACCACGTCGGGCCCGAATTGCTCCCCCCGCCCGGACGGCTCAGGTCCCGATACAGCTTGGCGGGCGCCAGCGCGCGCTGCGACAGGCCGCAGCGTGCGGCGGTCGCGGATCCGGCCTGGAGACTTCGTGGTGGCATCGGGAGGCCGAGCATCGCGACCGCTCAGGCTAAAGCATCGACACGGGATCGATGTCGACCGAAGCGCGTGCGGGGGACACGCCTTCGTCGATGCGCTGGGCGATGGCGAGGGCGACGCTGCGCAGGTCGCGACGATCGGCGGCGCGTAGCAGGAAGCGGTAGCGGTAGCGACCGCGCAGGCGCTCGATCGGGGCGGGTGCAGGGCCGAGCAGGGCCACGCTGCCGTTCTGTACGCGCGGGTGTCGGGTGCCGACCTCGGCGAGTTGCTTCACGACGCGACGGGCTTGGTCGTCGGCGCCTGCGTCGACGCGTACCGCGCACAGGCGCGAGAACGGCGGGTAGCTGAGCTCCTTGCGCGCAGTGAGCTCCTCGCGACAGAAGCCGAGGTAGTCGTGCGTGCCGGCACACAGCACGGCGGGATGTGCTGGTTGATAGGTCTGCAGGATGACTTGACCCGGTCGCTCGCCGCGGCCGGCGCGACCGGCGACCTGCGTGAGCAGCTGGAACGTGCGCTCCGGCGCGCGGAAGTCGGGGAACGCCAGCGATTGATCGGCCAGGATCACGCCGACCACCGTGACGCCCGGGATGTCGTGGCCCTTGGTGACCATCTGTGTGCCCACCAGAATATCGATCTCCCCGCGGCGCATGCGCTCCATCACCACACCGACGCCGTCAGCTGCAGCGGTGTCGCGGTCGAGGCGGGCGACTCGCGCGGCAGGGAAGCGCTCGGCGAGCGCGGCTTCCAGCTTCTCCGTGCCCAGACCCAGCTCGGTCAGCGGCCGCGCGCCGCAGCGCAGGCAGGCGGCGTCGAGCGGCAGCATGAAGTCGCAATAGTGGCAGCGCAGCACGCCGGCGCGTTTGTGCTGGGTGAGCGTGACGCTGCACGCCGGACACTCGAGCAGCTCGGAGCAGGCCTCGCAGCGCATGCTGGGCGAGAACCCTCGGCGGTTCAGGAACAAGATGGCCTGCTCGCCCGCAGCCAGGCAGCGATCGAGCGCCGCCGCCAGCGGCTGCGAAATGAAGCGCGAGGCCGCAGGGCCGCTGCGATGCCGCTTGAGGTCGACGATCTCGACCGGCGGCAAGCGCTGCTGGGTGGCGCGCGCGAGCAGGCTGAGCAGCGTGAGCTTGCCGCTCTTCGCGAGCTGGTAGCTCTCGAGCGAGGGCGTGGCACTGCCCAGCACACACACGGCATGCGCGCGGTGCGCGCGCAAGAGCGCCATGTCGCGCGCCTGGTAGCGGAAGCCCTCTTCCTGTTTGAACGAGGCGTCGTGCTCCTCGTCCACGATCACGACGCCGAGCCTCGGCGTGGGGGCGAAGAGCGCGGAGCGTGCGCCAATCGCCAGCTGCACCCGACCGTCGCGCAATGCACGCCAGGCAGCGTGCCGCTCGCGATCACCGAGCTCACTGTGCAGCACCGCGATCTCGTCGCCGAAGCGCGCACGGAAGCGCGACACCAGCTGCGGCGTGAGCGCGATCTCGGGCACGAGCACGAGCGCACCGAGCCCGCGCGCGCGAGCCTCGGTGATCAGCCGCAAGTACACCTCGGTCTTGCCCGAGCCCGTGATGCCGTGCAGCAGGAAGCCACCACCCTCGCCCAACCGCGCGACCAGCGCTTCGATCGCGCTGGCCTGCTCGGCGTTGGGCGTGGGGCCGACCTCGGGCGTGATCTCGGAGGCAAAGAAGCGGTCCGCCGGGACTTCGCGCTCCTCGGTCGTGACGAGGCCCTTGGCTTCGAGCGCGCGCACCACGGCGCGCGGGTTCTTGATCTCGCTGCGTAGCTCGTCGAGCAGCAGCTCGCGACGCTCGAGGATGCGGGCGAGCGCGCGCTGCTGGCTCGCGCCCAGACGCAACGCGGGTAGCTCGGAGACGGCGGCGCGCACGACCAACACGCGGCGCGTGGCGATGCGCTTGCCCGGCAGGCTCTCGCCTTCACCGAGAAAACCGTCGTCGCGCAAGGCCGACACCGATTCGGTGGCGAGCGCCGGCGCAGCCGCGCGCAGCACCTCGCCCAGCGGGTGCAGATAGTAGTCGGCCGCCGAGACCAGGAAGGCAAAGAGCTCGGCCGGAAACACCGGCTGTTCGTCGAGCACCGAGGCCAGCGCCTTGATGCGCGTACCGGCGGGCGGCGACTCGATCTCGCGCACCACGAAGCCGGCGAGCTTGCGCTTACCGAACGGCACCGCGACGCGCGTGCCCGCGGGCACGCGGCCGCGCAATCCGGCGGGCACGGCGTAGGTGAAGAGGCGGCGCAGCGGCACCGGCACCGCGACCTCGACATAGCAAGTGTCAGCCGCGGTCAGCGAAAGCGGCTCGTTCATCGCGGCGCTCCGCGCGCAGCCGCAGGCGACGACGCCCGCGCAAGCCACTGCGCGAGCACCTGGTACGCCGCAGCCGGTGCCGCCTGGCTGAGTTCGAGCTGGTAGAGCTCGGCGCAGAGCGCGGCATCGTCCGCGACGGGCAAGCGCAGGCTCGCCGCGCGATCCACCACGCGCTGCGCGAGCACGCCACTGGCCTTGAGCCAGAGCACCGGGACCTCGTCGCGCTCGGCGTCGAAGCGCAATGCGACCACGCGATCACCGGCCCCGACGACAACGAGCGCTGCACCCGCCAGCTCCTCGAGGGTTGCCTGGGCCGCGAGCTCGGCGCCTCGCTGCCGACGCGCCGAACGCAGCTGTGGATCCCCCTCGCTCTGCCGCTGCTCTTCGCGCAGCTCGCGCACGCTCATCCGCAGCCGTTGGCGGCGGCGAAGGCGTTGATAGAGCAGGTCGGCGAGGCCGATGAACGCGAGGCCGAGCGCTGCGCGCAGCAGCAGCGTACGCAGCAGCAGAGCCGCGATCGCACCGAGCTCTGCGGCCGAGCGTTGCCACGCGTCGAGAAGACCCGGCAGACTGCCCACGATGGCACAGAGCAAAGCCCACGCGAGCACGGCGAGCTTGAGCAGGCCGAACGCAGTGTCGCCCCAGCGCGCGGGCGACCACGCCTGACGCAGTCGCGAAAGCGAGCGGCTCGAAGCGCGTTCAGCGCCGCGTGGACCGATGGCAAACCCGGATTGCACGACCGAGACCAGCAGCGCCGCGACGACGATCGCCCCGAAGAGAGGCGCTACCGCGAGCAGCACGCGCTGCAGCGGCACCGCAAGCGCCTGCTGCGCGCCGCGCACGACGCCGCCGTGAGCGGCGTCCAGCACGAGCAGCCACAGGCCCGACACGGCGCGCACGAGCTCGGGCCCGCCGAGCGCGCACAGACCGGCGGAGCTTGCCAGCACCGCGGCCGAGACCAGATCGCCACTGAGCGCGAAGTCGCCGCCGGCGATCGCGCGTGCGAGCCGGCGTGGCGTGGCTTCGTGGGTGCGGTCGTCGGGCACGGCTGGGCGCAGACAATAGCGCAGCCCGAGAGCCCCTGCAGCCGCTCATTGCCAAGCCCCGAAAGCCGCGCGATGCTGGGCTGTGTTCTCCAAACGCAGCGCTTTCGAGCAGCGCAAGAACGCTCTGACGCTCGCGCTCGAGGCCCAGCGGCCCGCGTACGACCTCACCGAATCCAACCCGACGCGCGCAGCACTGCCCAAGCCCGGGCCCGAGTTACTCGCGGCGTTCGACAACGCCGCGGCGGCCGTCTACGCACCGGATCCGCGCGGCTCGTCCGCGGCGCGCGCGGCGATCGCGCAGCGCATGGCGGCGCAAGGAAGCCCAGTCGATCCGCAGCACGTGTTTCTCACCTCGGGCACGAGCGAGGCCTATGGCCACCTCTTCAAGTTGCTGTGCGATCCCGAGGACGAAGTCTTGATCCCGCAGCCGAGCTACCCGCTCTTCGAGCACCTGTGTCGGCTGGAGAACGTGCGCGCGGTGCCCTACCCGCTGCACTACGACGGACAGTGGCACATGGGCCTCGCCGAGCTGCGTGCCGCGATCACCGCGCGCACCCGCGCCGTCTTGATCGTGAGTCCGAACAATCCGACCGGCTCGTACCTGGCGCACAGCGAGCTGCGCGCGCTCGAAAACCTGGGCCTGCCGATCATCGCGGACGAAGTCTTCGCCGAATACCCACTGCGCGAGGGCAAAGAGCGGGCCGGCAGTGCGCTGCGCAGCGAGCGTGCGCTGGTGTTCGCGCTCTACGGCCTGTCGAAGCAGGCCGCGCTACCGCAGTGGAAGGTTTCGTGGATCTGCATGCGCGGCCCGCGCGCGCAGACCGAGCCAGCGGCGGCGCGCCTGGAGCTGATCGCAGACACGTACTTGTCCGTGGCCACCCCGACGCAGGCGGCGCTGCCACGCTTGCTCGAGCTCATGGCGCCAACGCAGGCCGCGCTGCACGCGCGCTTGAAGCGCAACCTCGGCAAGCTGCGCGGCCTCTTGAGCAACGGCTCGGTGTCACCTGCAAGCTTGCTCGACGTCGAGGGCGGCTTCTACGCCACGCTGCGCTTGCCGCGCACCCAGAGCGAGGAGCGCTGGGTGCTCGACTTCCTCGAAAAAGACTCGGTGCACGTGCAGCCCGGCTACTTCTTCGACTTTCCCGACGAGGCCTACGTGGTGCTGAGCTTGCTCACGCCCGAGGCCACGTTCGACGAAGGCGTACGCCGGCTCCTGCAGCGCGTGGAACGCAACGTGTCGAGCGCGCCACGCTGACTCAGATCCCCGAGCCCTCGTCGAAGACTTCTTGTCGCGTCTGCGCCTGCGTGACGTGGCTCTGCACCGGTACGCTGTGCGTGAGCCAGACGTTGCCACCGATCGTCGAGCCCCGGCCCACCGTGATGCGCCCGAGGATGGTCGCGCCCGCGTAGATCACCACGTCGTCTTCGATCTTCGGATGCCGTGGAATGCCCTTGATGGTCGCGCCATGCACGTCCAGCGGGAAGGAGCGCGCACCGAGCGTCACGCCCTGGTAGATCCGCACGCGATCGCCGATTTCCGCGGTCTCGCCGATCACGACGCCGGTGCCATGGTCGATGAAGAAGCGCGCCCCGATGTTCGCGCCCGGGTGGATGTCGATCCCCGTGTTCGAGTGCGCGATCTCCGACATGACGCGCGCCAACACCGGCACGCCCAGGCGGTAGAGCTCGTGTGCGAGACGATGATGCGTGATCGCCGTGATGCCCGGGTAGCAGAGCAGGATCTCGGTGCGGCTGGTGGCCGCCGGGTCTCCGTCGTACGCGGCGCCGATGTCGGCCTCGAGCATGCTGCGCACAGCGGGCAAGCGGCTCGCGAACTCGCGCACCAGCTCGCGCGCGCGGCTGGTAGCAGTCTCTGCATCGGAAACCGCCGCCGCGTAGCCGAGGCAGCGCCGCACCTGCTCCTCGAGCGCGCGCAGGCCCGCGTCGAGCGTGGTGCCGACGAAGAAATCGATGCTGGCGTCGGTGAAGTCGGAGACGCCGAAGTGTGACGGGAAGAGCACTGCGCGCAGGCCGCGAGTGATCTCGACCAGCGCGTCGCGCGAGGGCCTTTGCCGCCCAGTGGGCTCGCCGCGGCGTGCATCGTCGTCACGAGCCGTACGCAGCGCCGCCACCAGCTGATCGAGATCCCACGCCGACTCGCCCAGACTCGCGGCCTTGGCTGCGCGCGCGTCTGGGCTCCGACTCACGATGCGATGCCCTCGGCGTTGAACACGCCTTCGAAGAGGATCGTGCTGAGGTAGCGCTCGCCCGAGTCGGGCAACACCACCACGATGGTCTTGCCAGCGTTCTCTTTGCGCTTGGCGATACGCACCGCCGCGGCCACCGCCGCGCCGCACGAGATGCCGGAGATGATGCCCTCGTCGCGCGTGAGCCTGCGCGCGTAGAGGATCGCGTCTTCGTTGCTGACTTGCTCGACCTCGTCGACCAGCGAGAGGTCGAGGACGTCGGGAATGAATCCCGCGCCGATGCCCTGGATCTTGTGCGGCGCCGGCTTGAGCGGCTCGCCGGCACGCTTCTGCGTGATCACGGGGCTCGCCATCGGCTCGACCGCGACGGCGATGATGCCCGGCTTCTGGCGCTTGAGGTAACGCGACACGCCCGTGATCGTTCCGCCGGTGCCCACGCCGGACACGAAGATGTCCACGGCGCCCGCCGTGTCGTTCCAGATCTCGGGGCCGGTGGTCGTCTCGTGGATCGCCGGGTTCGCGGGGTTCTTGAACTGCTGCAGGAGCACATAGCGATTTGGGTCGGAGGCCGCGATCTCTTCCGCCTTCTGAATGGCGCCGTTCATGCCGCGCGCGCCTTCGGTCAGCACCAGGCGCGCGCCGTACGCCGCCAGCAGCTTGCGACGCTCGATGCTCATCGTCTCGGGCATGGTGAGCGTGATCGGATAGCCGCGCGAAGCCGCGACGAAGGCCAGGGCGATGCCGGTGTTGCCGCTGGTCGGCTCGATGATCTCCTTGCCGGGTCCGAGCACACCACGCTGCTCAGCGTCCCAGACCATCGCCGCGCCCAGGCGGCACTTGACGGAGTAGCCGGGGTTGCGCCCCTCGATCTTCGCCAGGATGGTGGCTGCTGCACCGTCCGCGACGCGGTTGAGCCGCACCAGAGGGGTGCGGCCGATCGACAACGCGTTGTCGTTGAACCAGTTTCCAGAGCTCGATGACATGTGCCCTCCATGGCCAGGCGATGCCCGGTCGACCGGGTATGGTGGCAGCGTTACCCGCCGATTTGAAGCTGTTTATGTTGGGCGAGCGGCAATACCGAACCGTCTGCGCGAGTGCGGCAGACGGTGCCGCAGGCGCAACGCCCCAGGGAACCGCCATGCAAGCGTGCAACCGGCGCTTCGGCGCCTGGTCACTCGAGTGCCGAACCTGGGTAAACTGCCCGCATGCATGCCGACCCAACAACCCTGCAAGAGGCGGCCAGCGCGACCGAGCCGATCAGCGAGCTGACGGCGACCGTCCGGCGCGTGCTCCGGCGCACTGGATTGTCTCACCTGGTTTCGCGCAGGGCGTGGCTCGCACGACGCTACCTGACCGGTGATGGCTTGGAGATCGGCGCACTGAACAATCCGGTGCCGTTGCCGAGAGGCGCGCGCGCTCGCTACGTCGATGTCGCGAGCCGGCAAGACAGCATCCGCAAGTTCTCCGCGTTGCGACCGGGTGATGTCGTCGAGGTGGCCTACCTGACCGATGGCTTCAGCCTCAACACCGTGCCGTCCGACCGCTTCGACTTCGTGATCGCCAACCAGCTGCTGGAACACGCGCCCAACCCGATCGGCGCGCTGCAGCAGTGGTGGCGCGTGCTGCGCGACTGCGGGATTCTGTTCTGCAGCGTGCCGATTGCGGGCAGGGGCGTCGACCGCGGCCGGCCGGTCACGAGCTACCAACACATGCTCGAGGACTGGCGGATGCAGGCGGCCGGCCGACGCGCCGACGTGAAGGAACGCAACAGTGCTCACTACCGCGAGTGGGTGCTGCTCTGCGAGCCCAACTCATCGGGGCAGCCGCCACCGGCTGGCGCCGCGCTGAAGCGGCGCGTGACCAACCTGTCGGACAGGCAAGCCGACATCCACTTCCACACGTTCACGCTGGACTCGGTCCGCGAGCTGTTCACTCGGCTCGCTGGCGAGCCGCTGCCGGGGCTGCAAATCCTGCAGATCCGTGAAGCCGGAAACGAGGTGGTCGCCGTGGTCAAGAAGCAGAGGCACGCAAGCGAGGCTGCGGCCGGCGCAGCGAGCGGCACGCGCATGGTCGCCGCTCAGCCGCCCCCACCCGCGGGTGGCAGCATCGACAGCGCGCCGTAGCGCTTGGCCAGATACTCGATGAGGTCGATCTTGGTCACCACGCCGATGATCTCACCGTTGTCGATCACGATCGCCATGCGCGCGTTGACCAGCACGCCCTGCAAGAGCTCGATGCGCGTCTGCGGCGAGACGGTGGCGTAGTCGCTGGTCGCGAGCGCACCGATCGTGCTCGACAGCGAATACTCGCCGGTCGCGAGGTAGCGCAGCAGCGCGACCTCGGTCACCAAGCCGACCAGCTCCTTGCCATCGACGACCGGCATCTGCGAGATACCGTTTTCCTTCATCGCCTGGATCACGTCGCGCACGCGATCGGTGGCGCGCGCCGTGATCACCGATCGGCCACGCAGCCCGAGCAAATCAGCCACCACGCCGAGCCCCGGCGCCTCGTCGAGAAAGCCGTTCTCGCGCAGCCATTCGTCGTTGAAGACCTTCGAGAGGTACTTCGCGGCGCCGTCGGGCAGCAGCACCACGATGTTCTCGGCCTTGCCCGAGGCGCGCGCATACTTGATCGCGCCTGCCACCGCAGCACCCGACGAGCCTCCGGCGTACAGGCCTTCGAGCCTCACGAGATCACGCGCGGTCAGGAAGCATTCCTTGTCGTCGACGCGCACCACGTCGTCGAGCAGCTTGGCGTCGAAGGTGGAAGGCAAGAAGTCTTCACCGATGCCCTCGACCTTGTAAGTGAAGGGCTTGGTGAGCCGCGCGCTCTTCACGTAGTCGTAGTAGAGCGAGCCGACCGGATCGACGCCCACCAGCTTGACCTGCGGCTTGCGCTCTTTCAGGTAGCGCCCGACGCCGGCCATCGTGCCGCCGGTGCCCATGCCGGCCACGAACACGTCGATCTCGCCGTCGGTGTCCTCCCAGATCTCGGGCCCCGTGGAACGGTAGTGTCCCGCGGGGTTGTCTTGGTTGTGGTACTGGTTGGCGTAGAACGCGTTGGGTGTCTCCTCCGACAAGCGCTTCGCCACCGAGTAGAACGAGCGCGGGTCATCGGGCTCGACGGCGGTCGGACACACCACCACGCGCGCGCCCCAGGCACGCAGCGAGGCCATCTTCTCCGACGACATCTTGTCGGGCATCACGAACACGCTCTGGTAGCCGCGGACGGCGGCGATCATGGCGAGGCCCGCACCGGTGTTGCCGCTGGTCGCCTCGATGATGGTGCCGCCGGGCTTGAGCTCGCCGCGCGCCTCGGCCTGCTGCACCACGTGCAAGGTCATGCGGTCCTTCATGGAGCCGCCAGGGTTCAGGTACTCGCACTTGACGTAGATGCTCGCCGCCACGTCCTGGCCGAGGCGGTTGAGCTTGACCAGGGGCGTGTGGCCGATGGCCTCGAGAATGTTGGCGCGCGCGTGACGCAGCATGAAGCGCTCTCCTTGTGCCGAGCAGCGACGCTCTGCCCAAAGTGTGGCACGAATCGCTGCACGGCGCGCGCGCTCAAACGCGCGGTAGCCGCGACGATTTGTAGCGCGTGGACGCGGGAGAATCGGGCGCGGCGCCGAGGATCGGGCTGCGCGAGAACACCTCGAGACCAAGGCCGTCGTCGTGACCTGCGCGCAGGCGCTGGGCACCGGCGTAGGCGATCATCGCGGCGTTGTCGGTGCACGAAGCAAAGGGCGGCACGTACACCTCGACCCCAGCCGCGCGCCCGGCCTGCTCGGCGTGCTGGCGCAGCCCACGGTTGGCGGCCACGCCGCCGGTGATCACGAGCTGTCTCACGCCCCGCAGCTCGCAGGCGCGCAGCGACTGCTTGACGAGCACCTCTACAACGTTACGTTGGAACGCCGCACACACATCCGCCGTGCGCTGGTCGTCCAGTGTCGCGCCCAGCTCGCGCACGCAGTGCGCGACCGCCGTCTTGAGACCCGAGAACGAAAACTCGAGGTTCTTCTTGCCTGCCATGGGCCTGGGCAAGACGAAGCGCTTGGGGTCACCCTGCGCCGCCAAGCGATCGACGCGCGGGCCGCCCGGATAGCCGAGACCCAGCAGCTTGGCGACCTTGTCGAAGGCTTCGCCCGCGGCGTCGTCGCGGGTCTGTCCCAGCTGCTCGATGTCGAAGGCCGAGCGCACTTCGTAGAGCGCCGTGTGACCGCCGCTGACCAAGAGCGCGATGAACGGAAACGGCGGTGTGCTCGTGGGTGCGTCGCCGCGCTGCAGGAACACGGCAAGCAGGTGACCGACCAGATGGTTCACACCCACGATCGGTAGGCCGCGTGCCATGGCGAACGCCTTGCCGGCCTGCACGCCCACCAGCAACGCACCCACCAGGCCCGGACCGTGCGTGACGGCAACACCGGCGAGCTCCGCGGCCGGTGCGCCGGCGAGCTCGAGCGCGCGCTGCATGACCGGCACGATGTTCTCCATGTGAGCACGCGCCGCAAGCTCCGGCACCACACCGCCATAGGGCGCGTGCAAGTCCACCTGACTCGACACCACGTCCGACAGCACGCGACCGTCGTCCGCGACGATGGCGGCAGCCGTCTCGTCACACGAGGATTCGATGCCGAGCACGATCACGTTCGATGGCGCTCCAGCACGAACACGCCGAACAGCGCGGGCAAGAGCTCGGTTTGCCC
>DASVHQ010000155.1:0-3378 GCA_036382515.1 Polyangiales bacterium
CCCGTGAGCGTCGGACCGCGGAGCGTCGCGATTGTCTCCACGATTGTCGCCTGAGCTCGTTCAGGCCCGCGGCTCGAGCCCCAGGGCCTGCCAGATCTCGCGCAGATCGATCGGGGGCACCCCAGGTCCGGCAGCGAAGAGTTGCTGCTGGTGCGTAAGCATGAGCGTCACGTCGTCGCGACCGCGCTCCGTGCGCACGGCTTGCCGCGGTGTTTTGCCGCCGAGCATCGGTATCGGCTCATCCAGCCACCTGCGCATGCGCTCGAGCAGCAAGGCCTGAATCTGAAGCTTCGCCTCGGGTGGGAACTCGAGCTGCGGCATCGGCGATGCAGTGTGATCCTGGTTGCGCGCATCCTTGAGCAGTACTTGCGGGTCTGTATGCGTGTCCGCACGGTGCAAGAGCGCAGCGCCAAGCGCGTCCTGCAAGAGCGCCTTGGTGTTCTCGAGACGCTTGCGCGAGTTGCACTCCACGCTCAGCTTGCGCCCGCGCAGCACCAAACGCGCCAGCAGCACCTCGCCACCGAGGCAGCAGGAGACCCCGTCGCCTTCCGCGTCGAAGCGCTCCGCCAGCACCTTGGACACGCGCGCTTCGTCCACGACTTCATAGTGCGCCTCGGAAACCAGCACGTCGTCACCGTCACCGTTGCGCAACACGGGCATCGGCGCGTCCGCGAACACCGTCTCCAAGAGCGGCACTGCCTGGCGGGCCAGCAGCCCATGCTGCTTCTTCCAGCCAAGCGCCGGGTGTTCCCGCGCCGCAGCGTCTTTGCACGTGCGCAGGTCGGCCACGTAGCGCGGCGCCAGCATGGCTGGAACGTGACACACCGCGCCTTCGAGCGTGTTGCGATCGGGCTCGACCACGATCCAGCCGACCAGGAGATCCCCAAGCTGCACCTGCCGTGTTGCCGAACGCTCCGTGATCCAGAGCGTGCGCCCACGCAGCACGTCACGCAGCTCCATGCCTTCATCCACCTTGACGCGCAGCACTTCGAACGCCGAGAACCAGCCGGCCAAGAGCGCGTCGAGCATGCGCCTTTCCTCGGCTGGCAACTCGCTGGCGTCTTGCGCGAGCAGCTCGAGCGCGCTGCGCCCTTGCGAATCGAGCTGGCCATACGTCCTGTACGCGAGCGTCAGAATGCGTTCGACTTCGGCGAAGCGCTGCGGCTGCTTGGGCGCAACGGCTGGGGCGCCTTGCGCAGCTTTCGGGTCGAGCTCCGCAAAGCCGCACTCCTGGGCGAGCGCATGCAACCGCAAGCGCACCCGCTCGAACGGCGACGCTGTACCGTGCGGATCCCCCGCCTCGGCCGCGTCGTAGTCAGGGTGGTGCGGCAGCGTGCCCGGCCGATCGGGAATGCCGGTCAACACGATGGAACCCACCGGCGTGACCCCGGCGTAGCCGTTCATGATGTATTCGGTCCAGCGCCTGGGGTCGTCGGCCGCCTTGAAATGCTGTGCGAGTCGCTCGGCGCGTCGTTCGGAAGCCACCCCCGCGACTGCGCGCTCGCAGTAAGCCAACCATTGGTGTTCGACGTCTGGCCCGTCCAGCTCGTAAGGTGTTGTCCATACCACCCAATCGGGATCACCCGGCAGAAGTGAGGGCAAGAGCCTCGTCAGCCAGAACTTGGCGCGTCCACGTAGGTCGCGCGGCAAGCGCGAGCACACGCTGCGCCCGGTCAGCAGCTCGTCGAGCTGCACACGATCGGGGCCGAGCTCGGTCACGCGATAGACTCCCATATGGGATTGCGCAAGCGCCTTCGCGCCCTGGGCCAAGACCGCCGGTAGGTCCATCACCAGCGCCAGATCTGCGAGGATCGAGCACATCGATTCGCGCCTTGGACCCACCCCGACGTCGGCCATCCACCAACTGATGAACACCGAATCGAGGATCGGGCTGCTCGGCGGGCCCCCTGGCATGTACTCCTGATCGGCCGCCTCGACGCGCTCGCTCAGTTTACGCAACGCGCTCGTGCCCAGCAGCGCGTGCCCGAGACTCGCCAGCACCTTGAACACGCGCATCCAGTGCGCGTGATTCGGTGGCAGAGGCCCGAGGTCGTCCTGCGCACTCGCCAGGCCCTGCTGCAACTCGCTCGCCTCACGGGCTGCGCGCAGATCGATCACACCAGAGCGCTTCGCCTTGCGAAGCTCCTTGATCACTTTCGCCGCCTGAGGGCCCATGGTCGCTAGCCTGCCCGCGGATTGCGCGAGCGACAAGCGCTGCCGAACGGAGCTGCTGCGAAGACAAGCCGGTGGTGCACCACGGGCTGACGCAAGAGCAGCTGGGTGTCGGAGTGGGCACACTCGTCGCGATCCGCCGTCCGGCGCTCGCGACGAGTGCGGCGTGGTCGCTCCGCAAGCTCTCGGAACCTCTCGACTCCGAGTGCAAGGTCGACATCGCGCGATGCGCGGTCGGGAACCCCGCGGAACCTCGCGGTTGCTTCCAGGGGAACGGGTGAACGATGGCGAGGCCGGCCAGAGAAACTCGCTGAGACGGTACGGCACGCAACTCGCTGAAAGGCTTCGGCTAGCACGATGGTTTGCGCAGCCACATGGGCGTTTCCCCGGCGTGCACGTGGGCTCCGCGGGCAAACTTGCCAGTTCGGCTGCATCGCACAGACCCAACCGCGAACGCAGCGGCGCGAGCGAGTCACCATCTAGCGGGTCGACCGCGTCGAAGTCCGGCGTCTTGCCGCCAGGCCCGAATTACAGTCGCGGCAGAGCTGTGTGAGGCGGCCACGAGCAGTTCTCCGAGACTTGCAACTATGCTATTGTTCTCTACAATAGCAACATGGGGGCGCAACACCGCTCATAATCTGGCAGTTGCACGGGCAGTCGACCGGGAGCGGTGTTGAACCCTCAAATGACCATCACGGCTCTGCGCTACCCCAGCCCGTCAACTTCATGCTGACGTGGCAAAGCGCGACAAGAGGGCGCGGCATTCCACATGGCACGACGAAGAAGCAACGACGTAGAGTCGCAGCAGATGTCGCTGAGCTTCCTTTGGGGCTCGGCGGATGCACAGCCGGAGGAGGTTTCCGATGAACAAGTACGGCTTGAAAGCGCAAGAACACTGGAAACGGTGGCTGCCGACCCGGTACAGCCAGCTGGAGAATCCAGACCGCTACTTCTCGACTCTGGGGGACGAGATCCAGACCAGGATCGAAGAGCTGAGCCTGGCTTCGGCGGGCGACGATCCACCGAAGGAATCCTATCTGGACAAGTTGGGACGGCTGAACATGACTCGACTCAACGCGGAGTCTCAAGCTCTGCAGGAGTTGGCGTTGCTGGAGCCGGAGGCGGCCGAGACACAGACGTCGACGGCACGGGAGTAGATCTCAGGGAGCGCGGCCCAGACGGGCTCGCAAGCCCTACCGATAGCGA
>DASVHQ010000156.1:0-4657 GCA_036382515.1 Polyangiales bacterium
GCTCATCGAGAGCGCCAAGCTCGCCGACGTGGACCCTGCCAAGTACCTGCGCGCCGCGGCCGAGGCTGCGATCCTCGATCGCGTGGCGCTACTGCCGCATCAGATGATCGCCGCCGCCGGCTGAGCGAGGCCGACGACGACGACGACGACGACGACACCGTGATCATGAGATCAAGACGGGGCGTACCGGGGATCTACTCACAAATCACCACCCCCATCTACATGCCGTACACAGGAATTAGAACGCGATCGGCCTGGCCGACCTCGGCCCACCGCTATCGTCGCCGAATAGCGTGATCTAGTATTCGGGTAGTGACGGGGCACCAGCTGACAGAACGGGTTGCGATCGTTGGTGGGCGCTATCAGCTGGGCGAGACGCTCGGTGAAGGCGGTATGGGGGTCGTGCACGCGGTGACCGACCGCGTGGATGGCTCCGAGCTGGCGCTGAAACGGTTGTCGGCGGAAGCAGCGCGCAACCCGGTAGCGGTCGAGCTGTTCGAACGCGAGTTTCACACGCTCAAGAACCTGGCGCATCCGCACATCGTCTCGGTCCTCGAGTACGGCATCGACGGCACGCCCTTCTACACGATGGAGCGACTCAGGGGCGAAACCGCCGATAAGCGCGCGCCGATGCCGTGGAAGGATGCCTGCAGCGTGCTGCGCGATGTGGCGTCGGCGCTGGCGCTTGTGCACTCGCGTCGGTTGTTGCACCGCGACGTGACCACGCGCAACGTGCACTGCGGCCGCGACGGGACGGTGAAGCTGATCGATTTCGGTGGGCTCACGCCGATGGGCGTGGCCCGCCACGTGGTCGGCACGCCGAGCTTCATGGCGCCCGAGACGCTCAATCAGGTGAGCTTGGATCAGCGCACCGATCTCTATTCGCTCGGCGCGACGGCGTACCACTTGCTCACCGGGCGCCACGCCTATCCCGCGCGCACGATGTTTGCTCTGCGCAGTGCCTGGCGCACGCGACCGCGCCCTCCGTCCGGCTTCGCGCAGGTGCCGCCTGAGCTCGACAAGCTCGTGATGGCGATGCTCGATCTCAATCCCGGCGCCAGGCCAAGCAACGCGAGCATCGTGATGGCGCAGCTGACGGCCGTGGCGGGTCTGCCGCCACAGCCCTCGGAAGAGAGCGCCCGCTCCTTCCTCGCCACACCGCGGTTGGTAGGGCGCGACAAAGAGGTCTCGGACTTCCGGGCTCGCGTCACGCGCGCGATGAAACGCCAGGGGAGCTGTGTGCTCGTCGAGGCGCAAGCTGGCATGGGGCGCTCGCGCATCTTGGACGCCTTCGCGCTCGAGGCTCAGATACTCGGTGCCGTGGTGTTGCGTGCGGACGGTCGCGACGGCGCGGGCGAAGCCGAAGTGCTTGCTGCCCTCGAGCGCGGCCTGCGGCACGGAGCGCAGGACGACAGCAGCAACAGCTTGGAACCCCAGGCTGCTGCAAACGATCTGTCGGTGCTGAAGCAGCTGCGCCGCATCATGCGTACGCGTGGGGCGGTCGTCGTGATCGACGATCTGCACCAATACGCACCGGCGGCCCTGCCGCTGATCGCGCGACTGCTGCGCCTGACGGAGGAAGAGAAGCTCGTGATGGTGTGCAGCTACGCGCTGCCGTTGCCGGACAGCGTGCTGGGTGGGGTCGAGCTCCTGCGAACGCGGGGCGATCGAGTCGAGCTCGGTGCGCTCTCGTCCGACCAGACGCGCGAGTTGCTGGACGCCTGTTTCGATGGCGCGCCCAATCTGCGTTCCGCCGCGGACTTCTGTCACGCTGTTTCAGCCGGTCGTCCCGGAACCAACATGGCGCTTGCACAGCACTTGGTCGACGAAGGCATTGCCGTCTATCAGCAGGGCGCTTGGGTGCTACCGGAGAGCTTGGCGGGGCGCGCGCTGCCGGACACGGCGGAGCAGCTGATCGCCGAGCGCGTCCGCCGCCTCGATGAGGACCAGCGGCTGTTGGGACAGCTGTTTTCACTGATCCCGGCGGCGGTCGAGCTCAGTACGGCCGAGTGCGTCGATATCATGCAGCCCTACCTCACGCGCGCCCGCTTCCACGCGGCGCTCGATGGGCTGGTAGCAGAGCAGCTCGTGACCGCGGCGCGCTCGAGCACCCGCGTGGACCACCCAAACGTGCGCGACGCTTTTTGCGCCACGCTCTCCGAAGCGCTGGCCTCCTCGCTTCACCGCAAGCTCGCGGCACACCTGGTGCCCCGCGACGACGGGCCGAGCCTGAGCGCAGCCGCCTATCACATGCAGCAAGCCGGCGAGTTTGAGGCAGCGGTGCGCTTCGTGAACATCTACGCCAAGCGAATGACCGAGCCCATGAGCGAGGAGGAGCTGGCGCGACAGGCGCTGCCCTTTGGCCAATGGGGAGAGACCTTCGAGCGCGCCCTCGAGTTTGCGGAGCAGCAGCACTGGCCACGACGCGAGCTGTATCATATCTACACTGCGATCATGTCGACGGCGGCCCTGTCCGAACCGCGCTGGCTTTCACGCGGGCGGCCGCTGTTCGACTACCTCAGGCAGGATACGGGGTTGTGTTACTACAGCGACGCCGAGCTGGACGCGCTCGAGCGCGGCGCCCCCGTCAACAAGCTGCGGCTCGTATGGAGACTACTGAAGGCGACCGTGCGTCACCTGCTGGCCCGCCCGACCGAGCGCGGGCTATTGCCACACAAAGCGCTGGAGCTGCTCGGCGTCTATACGACCTCGGAGCTCGGTGCGGCCAACATGACGCAGACCTTCCACACTGCTGGGCCTGCGCTGGTGCGCGCGCTCGTGCCGTTCCGGGTCTTGTCGCCCGCCTTGGATCTGCTGCACCAGCTGATGGTGGGGTCGGTCAACGCTGGACGCGGGCTGGCCGCTGGTTGGGCCAGCCTGCAGGGCGTGATGGCCCGGCTGCACAAGCGCGTCGGCGGTATGCCCGACGTTTATCGCAGCGCCGCCTACACCATCGTGCGCTACCTCGACGCTCTGGAATGTCGCGCTCCCCTGGGCGACCCGGAGTGTCTGGAGATAGCCAAGGAGCTGCAGGAGACAGGGGGATTCGATACCCACGCGTGGCAACTTCGAATGCTCTACCATCTCTACGTCGGCGACAGCGTGAACGCCGAGCGTTGCAGGCAGGAGCTGGAGACCCAGGCGTTGTCCAGCTCACGCGACAATCTGAGCGTGGTCGCAGGCTCCAAGGACGTGGCACAAGCCCAAGCGCTGAGCGGCGACGCCCTCGCGCTTCGTCGCACGCTCGAGTCACTGGAGAAGACGGCCGTGCGCTTTCCCGGCTGGCAAGGGCAGATGCTCGTCTACCGCGGCGAGTACGCGCGACTGGTGGGCGATCTGCCAGCTGCACTCGCGGCGCTGGAGCAGGCGCTTGCGTTTGCGTCGGTGGGCACGAACTACAGCTGGTCGAAGGCCGTCGTTCCATACATCGACGTGCTGCTGAGGCTCGGGCGCGTTGCCGACGCGGTGGCGTTCGCCGAACGGGCCGTTGCAGCTGCCGAACACCACCGCGTCGCGCCCGTCTACCTGCGACAGATTCGCGTTGCGGCCGCACTGGCTTGGGCGACCGCCGGCCAGCACGAGCGCGCGTCGACCACGCTCGATACGCTGCTCGAGGAAGCCGCAGCGCTCGGCATCCGCGGCATGACGATGGCCGTGCTCCATGAGGGGCGTGCGCGGGTTGCGCTGATGGCTGGTGACACGGAGGCGTTCGAGCGCGCGTCCCATGGCGCGGCGCGCGTCTTTGCAAATAGCGACAACCCCGCGCTGGTAGCGCGCTACGGCCGACTCCTGGACGAGGCGCGGCAGGCGAACTTGGTGCAATCCGCCGATGCAGGTGACAAAGAAGCCTCGATCTCACGCACGCTGGACGGACTGCGTGCACGCATCGAACACACGACATCGGCTGTGCGATGGCGTCACGCGCTGGAGCTGCTGATCGAACAATGCGACGCGGCCGGCGGGCACCTCTTCGTGGTGCGTAACGAGCAGGTGCAGTGCGTCGCATCGGTCGGGGAGGTCGTCTCCATGCTGGAGATGGAGGGCTTCGCAGACGCGGTGCGGCGTAGGGAGAACGACGCGGACGAGGGCGAGACAGTAGCGAATCTAGGCTTGGACGACGACGTGACCCGGTGCACTCGCTGGACCTCCACAAGCGGCGCTATCTATGACCCGGTGCTGCTGCCAAGCCTCGACGGCGCGTCTGATGCGCGCGCGGTCGGCATCGCCATCCTGCAGCCGAAGAACGGCCTGCTGCGCAATCCCGATCCGCGCTTCATGCAAGGGCTCGTGCGCACGCTCGCCGAAACCGGCGATCTCGAAAGCAGCGCGCCGTAGGGGACGGCGCCCAAGCCGGACAGTGCGACCAGGCAAGGCCGGTCGAGGAAGATTGATCGAAGCTGCGGCGACGCCCTCGCCTGCCGCCGCAGAGGGAGGCAAGAGTGTGGCGCCGCTCGGCGCGCGGACCGCAGCGTCGGCCCCGGCCGCGGCGGCCGAACCTCTCTCGCAGCGCGCTGAGCACGCGGCCTTCTACAAGCTCGTGGGCAGCGTGCTCCACCACGCAGCTGACCCTCAGCATTGCCCGCGAAGAGGACGACGAGCATGCAGACCACCAGCACGGCGAGCAGCTTGGCTGCTGTGATCGCCCGCGTCCCACCAG
>DASVHQ010000157.1:0-22104 GCA_036382515.1 Polyangiales bacterium
CCATCTGGTCGTTCATCCAGAACACCAGCACGAAGTCGATGAAGGGATCTTGTTGCGCGTAGCGCCGCGTGTGCTCGCGGTAGCTCATACGCGCCGGACCCGACAGCGCCGTCTTGAATTGCCCGCCGAGCGCGAGGTCGATCAGATCGCGCAGCTTGGTAGAGCAGTTGTTGAAGTAGTGGTGGTACAGGTAGTCGCGGTTGCGCGGCAGCACCGCCGTTTGCAGAGCGTGCGCCAACACGACTCGCTGCTCCGGCGCGAGGTTGAGCACCTGCACACGCACCGAGCGGTTCATCTGCTCGTAGAAAGCGAAGGTCTCGTGGACGGGGGCCTCACCTACCCAGAAGGTCAAGCGGCCCTTCATGTAGTTGGGCAGCATGTCGATCCCGAAGTGGAACATGCCGTAGTTGTAGAGGCGCGCCGTGCCCTGCGCGCGGTCCTGCACGACCATCGCGTTGTGGCCGAAGTAGTTGTAGACGTCGTCGCCCGGACCGAAGGTCACGAGCTTGATCACGAGGTCTTCGCCGCGCGACGCTTCCCACGGCAGATCGTCTTGCTGCGCGTGGGCAGGCGGCGACCACAGCCAAACGCCGGCCGAACACAGCAGCCAAGCCAGGCAGAGCGCGAGCCTGCCGGCCGAAAGAGCACGATGACGGCTGAACCACGCGACGCAACGGGAGCGGGACACGTGCTGCCATGTACCACATGAAGCGGCACTTGGCCGCCAGTGGTCGGTGGCCGGGGCCGGTTTTGCGCTGCTGCGGCGCGACGCGCTCGCCGGCCACGCAGGCCACTGGCTTGCGGCGACAGCCGAGGAAGTCCAGAAAACGACGCAGGCTGCTTGCTCGGCTTTTCGGCGTTCACCATATAGTCACGTACACTCGGCGGCTGCGGAGCCAGCGCCCCGCCCCACAGGGACGGTCGTGGCCGCGGGCGCGATCCGACGCGAACTTCGTGCCTTGCCGCATCGAGCCGTACACTGGCGACGCAGCCCATCATGAGTGACGAACCCACACGCAAAGACGGCCGGACGCTGACGGGACAAGGTACGCAGCCACCACCGGCTCCACCCGCCAAGACCGGCTCCACGCTGCGCCCGCAGGCGCCGCCGCCTGCGGCGAAACCGCACGCGCGCACCATGCTGGGCATGCCGGCGGGGCCACAGCCGGAGGCCGTGGTCCAGCGCCCCGCAGCCGCGAAGGCTGGCGCCTTCGCGAAGACTGGGCGAACGCTGCCGCCGCCACCGGCGCCCGCGAGCCAGGCGGCCGCAGCCGCGAAGGCTCGCGATGCAACGATCCGTAGCGCAGCCCCGCCGCCGCCATCAGCGGCAGGCGACGGCGTCCCGTTCCATGCGGCGCCCAGCGCGCGCCCCCCCGCGCGAACACCGGCTACGCCGGCGTACGCGGCCGCGGCGGCTCGCCCGCACTCGACCGAGCCGCAACCGAACGACCGGTGGCTCCCCAAGCCGTTGATGCCCGAGCTCCCCCTGCCGGGCGCACCGCCACCGGCTGCGCCCGCGCGCTCCCTCGCTGCGACGCCCCCTGCTCAGCCACATCCGCCTCGCGCCGACCAACCCGCTCGCCCGCCGGCAGCCGCGGTGTCCCCCAGCGCGCCGACGCAACCCGCGCTGCCCCGAGCCAGCGGCCGCGCACCCGCGCTCAACCCGGGTGCGGCTCCTCTCAAGCTCAAACTCGAGGTGAACGAGCAGGCCTCCGGTGGCAACAGCATCCGACCGGAGCGCGATCTGCCGAAGTCCAAGGCACCCAGAGCGGTCGCGCTGGTCTTGGGCCTCGTCGCGGTCGGCGCGGCAGGCTGGCTGTGGCTTGCCGGTCGCGGCGGGCAGTCGGCCGCGACGAACCCGAGCGCGCCGAACAGTCCCGCGGCGGCCGACAACCCTGGGCTGCGCAACGGCGAGGGTGTGGTCGCGCAGCCGGCGGCGGCTCCGCCGGCCGAGCCAAGCCCGCAGCCAACGGCGGCGGCAGCTGAAGCGCACGAGCCAGCTCCGGCAGCCCAACCCGCTGCGCCGCCAACGGCGGCACCGGCAGCCCCGACGGCGCAGCCGGCCGCAGCGTCGGGCGCGAACGCGCCTACCCCGGCCGGCGCCAGTCCGAGCGCACCCGCCGAGCCGGGCGCAGCCGTGGTGGCGAGACCCGCACGACACAGCGCCAGCCCCGAGCCGGCCGCAGCCGTGGTGGCGAGACCCGCCGCGCCCGTTCTGAAGATCGCGCCGCGCCCGGCGCAGGCCGCCCCGACACGAGCCAGCGACGTCGCTTCGGCTCCGCCTCCTGCGCCTGGCGACGACGCGCCGGTGCTGCGCGTGGCGCCGTCCGAACCGCCCGCGCCAGCGGATCAGCCCGTGGTGAACATCAAGGCTGCACCGGAACCGCCTGCGCCCGACGAACCGCGCTGATCCCCGTGGCCTGAGCGGGGCCTGGCCACGCTGCCCGTGCGGCGCATGACCGCAGCGCGGCGCTCGTCGCCGTGCAGCAGCGTGCGTTACTCGCGCGCTTTGTCGTAAATCGTAAGCAACTACCAACGCGGTAGGTCGATGACCATGCACAACGCGCAAGCACGCGCCCTGCATGAAGGAATCGACCATGAACGCACTTCGGAAGCTGTTGTTTCGCAAGCTCGTGACGGATCAGCGTGGGCTGACCACCGTGGAGTACGTAATCGCGCTGGGGCTGATCGCGGCAGTGGCGGTCGGCAGCTGGAAGATTTTCGGCGACAACGTCAAAAAGCACCTCGACGCGTCGACCGGGAGTATCGAGGCCGCGTTCGTCCCGACGAAGTGAGGCTCGCAGTGCTGCTCACCGACACCCGCGGCGTAACCACCGTCGAGTACGTCCTCGCGCTCTCGCTCTTCACCGTGGGTCTCACCGCACCGCTGATCGCACTCGGGGTCGCGCTGCTGCGCGCCTTCAACTACCAGCAAGCCCTGTTGCTCTTTCCTCTGCCGTGAACTCCATGCCCCTGCACCACCACGACTGCTTCGTTGGCTGCACCCTCGTGGTGGTGGCGCTCGCTGCCTTCTTCGACACACGCACTGGACGCATCCCGAACCTCGTCACCTTGCCCCCGCTCGCCGCAGCGCCCCTGGTTCACGGCCTGGTCTCCGGACCAGGGGCGCTCGGCGGGTCCTTTCTCGGCGCGGTGCTGTGCGCTGCGGTGCCCGCGCTGCTCTTCGTGCGCGGCGGGATGGGCGGTGGCGATGTGAAGCTGTTTGCGGCGCTCGGCGCGTTGCTCGGAACACAGCTCGGGCTCGAGATCGAGCTTGGCTCGCTGTGGCTCGCCGCGCTGTGCGTGTGCGCCCGCTTGGCGTGGCACGGCCAGCTCTTCGCAGTGCTCGGCTACGCGCTGCACGCGCTCTGGTGGAAGCTGGCACCGGACACTGGGCTCGTGCGCCAACCGCCCGCCACGCTTGGCTCCGACTTCCGACTGGGCGCCGCCATCGGCTGCGCCACGCTCGCGGTCTTGCTGCTGGATGGCCTGCCATGGCTCGCACGCTGACAGCTGCGGCCACCGCGCGACAGGCGGCGCAGCAGCGCCGAGCGGGCCTAGTCGATCGTCGAACGCACGACGCTGCGGGGGCTGTCACACTCGAGCTCTTGCTGGCGTTCCCGCCAGTTTTCCTGCTCTTTCTCGGAGCCCTGCAACTCGCGCTCCTCTGCGCGGCTGACCTCGTTGTGCGGCACGCCGCGATCGTGGCTGCGCGCTCCGCGATCGTCGTGCTGGATGACGACAAGAGCTACTACGGTGACGAGCCGCGCGACAGTATCTCGGAGTCGAGCAACTCCTCCGCCAGCATGACGGACCTGAGCGACGGGCTCGGGCCGTACTTCGGCCAAAGCCGGCTCACAGCTGTTGGCGCCACGACCTCGCCGAACGCCGCGCGTTCCACGCCGTCACGACTGGGTACGATCCAGCGCGCTGCATTCGTGCCCCTGTCGGGCCTGGCCTCTACGCCATTCCCCGACTCACTCGTCTCGACCGCGGGCGTCGCAGCGGTGACCTTCCCGGCGAGCCCCGGCGCCGACCAGCTGCTGACCGGGCCGCTACCGCAGAGCAGCGAGCTGACCGTACGTGTCACGTACCTCTTCACCTGCCACATTCCCGTCGTCTCCACGTTCTTCTGCGACTCGTTTGCCGAGCTCGCGGTGAAGCGGCTGTTGGCGGCCACCGGGTTCATCAAGCACGACCACGCCACCGAGCAGGGACTGCGCGAGCTGCAGCATGCACCGCTCGCGTCAGCGCAGGCCCTGCTCTGGGCCTCGGGCGCACGCATGCGTGTGCTGCGCGCAGAGGCCACGATGCCGGCACAGCGCGCCTCCTACGCCTATGTGCATCCCGCGGACTCCGCGAACACCAAAGGCGAGTCCACCGCGAACCAAGCCCAGAACGACCCAACCGGCACGGGCGGCCCGTGAGGCTCGCGCGCCACACGCAACCGCGCTGCGCTGCGCCCGATACGCAGATCGAGTCACGGCACTCGCCCAGCCTGCGCCACTGCACGGCAACCCGTATGCAATCTTCAGCGATCTTCGACGACGACCACGGAGCCATCGCAGTCATCGCGCTGCTCATGGCCGTGTTTCTCGTCGGCGCGCTCTACTATGTGGTGGGGCTTGGCCATGCTGCGCTGCTGCGCGAACGACTGCAGGACGCGGCCGATGCTGGCGCGTTTTCCACCGCCGTCGTGCAGGCACGCGGCATGAACCTGCTGGTGCTCATCAACCTGGTGATGAGCGCGCTGCTCGCTGTGCTGGTGGCGCTCAAGCTCGTGCAAGCGCTGGCCATCGTCGCCAGCGCGGTCCTGGCCGGGCTCGCGTGGATCTGCTGGCCATGCGCCGCGCTGCTGCCCGAGGTGCTCGTGATCGAGAACAACGTGAAGCAAGCCGCTGACACGGTCCGGCAGCAGGTCATGCCGATGCTCGATGTCCTGCACTCGGCCGCGCACGCGATCCGCGACTGCATCCCGGTGATCGCCCAGGTCGAAGTGGTCGACACGGTGCTGAGTCGTTACAGCCCGCCCGCCAGCTTCGGCTTCGCCATCCCGTCCAGCGCTGCGCTCCCGACGAAGGACGACGACTACTCCAAGCTCTGTCGCAAAGCCGGTGAGTTCGCCGGCGACATGGCGCTCTTGCCGCTCAACCCGCTGCTCGCTCAGAGTGGGTTGCTGCGCGACGCGGTGGGCGGCGCGGTCGGCAGTCTAGCGGCCTCGGGCTCCGATTGGTTCTGCGGTGCGGACGGCGCGAAGCCGCCCGAGTACGAGGTCAGCTACTGGGAGCATCTGCCCACGCTGCCGGAGCGCCAGGCTTGCAAGGACGCTCGCGGCAACAAAGGCGACATCGCACAGGTGTGCGCGCTGGCCACCGCCGCGGAGGCCCGCTCCATGCCAGACGCGCTCACCGGCGAATGCGCGAACGTCCCCTGCGACTCCGACCGTTACGCGCTGCGCGCACGCCTGGCGCGCGACGTCTGCAACCCCAACACCGATCACGAGCTCACCGACTACGGTTGGCAGGAGCGCACCGTGACGCGCCAGTACGCGGTCGTCCACGGCGTGTGGCAACTGATCGCAACCTCCGCCCAGCCCCCGCAGCTCATCATGCCGCCGAAGAACGCGGACCCGACCAAGGGCGAGTACGGCGAACGCGGTGATGGCACGCTTCCGTGCCCGGGCGCGCGCGGGCAGGTCGAATGGAATCCGGACCAGCCGCAGCCCGGGCAGGACGCGGCGCCCACGCCGGTATGCACAGAGCTGCTCGACAGCGTCACGCAATCCGACCGCGGCATCCCGGTGTCGCGCACGGACACGGTGCGGGAGGTGCTGCGGATCTTCCACTGCGACAAGCACGTCAAACACAAGCAAGCCGTCGAGGGCTTCGGTGGCAACAGCGTGGCAAGCGACGGCAGTCAGAGCTCGTCGTACGCGCCGCAGGGTGCGAAGGACGGCGCCGAGATGGGCGACGACAACTTCCAGGCGCGTGTCGTCGTGCTCGGCAAGCCGCAGAGCAGTTTCGCCGAAAACGTGCTGCGCGTGGCGAGCTGGGGTCAGCCACCGGCACAGGGCACGTGGTCTGCCGCAGAGCAACTCGCACGATACCAGGTTGCGCAGGCTGAGTTCTATTACGATGACCCCGACGCGTCGAACGGCCATGTCGAATGGCTATGGCACATGAGCTGGCGCGCGCGGCTGCGGCGCTTCCGCATGCCAAGCGCAGACCACGTTGGCGCAGGCGGAGGCACGACCCTCGACGGGCTGCAGCTCCCGGCCACCGGACTCGACGCGTGCAAGCGCGTGCAGACGCCGGGCACACCTGACGCATGCACAGATCTGGACACGAAATTGACCACGCTGGCCACCCTGATCGCGCACTGACGGCGCACACCATGATGCACCAAGCACCCAAGCAGGGACCGCGACCACGTCGCCGCCGACAGCAGCAAGCAACGGCGATGATCGAGGCGGTCATCGCGCTGCCGGTGATGATCACCGCGCTGATCGGCATCCGCTATGTCCACAACCTCTACGCGGCCAAGCAGCAGACGATGCTCGATGCGCGTCGCGTTGCCTGGACGCAGGCACTTGCCGGCTGTGACGCCGGGCCCAGCGCCACGGCAACGGGCGCTCGAGCACACGGCGACCTCATCGCACGGTACGTGAGCCAGACGGCAACGCACCACGATTCAGGCACGCTCGGTGAGATCCCGATCGTGGGCGGCGCGCTGGCGGACCTCGCATTGCCGGGAACTGTCGGCAGCGCAGCGTGCACCACACAGCGCCCGAAGCTGCTCGATGGCGGGGTGGACACGCTTTCGACGGATACCTACCTGGCCTGCAACGAGCCGCAGCGCGACGCGCATCAGGACGCAATGGATGTCTTCACCGGGATGGTCGGGGATCTGCTCGGTCTTTGAGGAGGCACACGGATGCGCCATCGATGGAAGCAACGACTCGTACAGGCCGCCCGAGCGCTCGCGTTCGTGGCGTGCGTGCAGGCCGGCAGCCTGCTGTGGCTCGGGCGCGCAGCGCAAGCCGGCGCCCGTGAGCTCATCGAGCGCGTCGGGGACGACGCGTTGCACTACGCGCATGCGTTCCATGCGGAGGCGCCGCGCACGCTGCGCGTGAACGGGCTGGCGCTAGAGATCGCGGTCGGCTCGACGCACGACCCGGTGAGTCAGGTCCTGCAACAGTATCGCTCGCAGTGCCGCCTCTGGAGCACTCGCGCGATCGCCCCACCCGTCACGCCACCCTTGCGCGCGGGGCGCGCGTCCGACGACGACCTTCGGGTCGCGGACACGACGCTGCATGCCCAGACCGCCGACCGTGGCTACGTGGCGTGCCTCGACCCGGGCTCCACCAGTCCAGGCGCAGCGCAGCTGCTGCAACGCGCGCGTGCCTTCGCCGCAGATCTCGATCTGAGCCACCTCGGCCAAGTGCTGTACGTCGTCGCGGAGCGCAAGGCTCGGACCACGACGTACGTCACCGTGAAGTCCGCCGGCGCGATGCCGCTGGGCGCGGCGTTCCCGCTCACGGGTGATGCGCCCGGATTCGATGTGGCTGCGTTGCCGCGTCCTTTGGGCTCGCGCCGCGTGCTCTCGGCGTGGCAAGAGGGGTCCACGCCAGTGTTCGGCGTGTACGAGTCGGGCTCGCAGGAGGCAAAGGCGCTGCTGGCTCGCTATCGGGCGCAACTCGAAGCCGCCGGCTTTCGGGTCATGGCTGCAAAACCCGCGAGCGACGCCGCGATGGCGAGCACACTCATCGTGCGGCGGGCAGACACGACCGCGCTGTTGACCGCGTCAGCCGGTGCGCAGGGTCGTGGCCTGATCTCCGTCGCGCCACTGCTCTAGCGCTGCACGCGTACGGCGCGCCCCTGCGAACAAAGTGCACGATGTCTGCGTGCGCGCGGCAACTGACGTGGTCTTGGACCGATGCAAGCAACGTAGCTCGCTGGCGCATCAGGCGGAGCTTGTAGCGGACCGGTGTCAGCTCACGGAGAGGATCGTCCAGTGGAGAAGAAAGCGCTCATCGTCGCTCTCGCGGTTGCGGTGATTGGCTTCGGCTTGTTGCAGCTGTACATGCACAACTTCGAGCTCGAGGCGACGGGCGGTGAGAAGGTCGGGGTCGTTGTCGTCACCCGCGACCTGCAGGTCGGGGACACGCTGCAGCGCGGAAGCCTCGCGCTCCGAAGGTTGCCGCGCTCGTACCTCGAGTCGCGACACATCCATGCAAGTGACCTCGATCGTGTGCTCGGACAGAAGCTCGGTCAATCCACCAAGGCAAACGAGTCGCTGCTATGGACCGATCTCGAGAGCCTGGCACCCACCACGAGCACGCTCTCCACGCTCGTGCGGGAAGGCATGCGAGCAGCCACCATCCGCGCTCCCCAGGGCTCATTCGGAAACCTCTTGCGCCCCGGCGATCGTGTCGATGTGCTGCTCGTGGCCAGCACGGCGAGCGCACACCCGCAAGCGCTGAGCGCGCGCACCTTGCTCGAGAACGTGCAGGTGCTCGCAGTCGGCGGGCAACTCGGTGGCGCCGCCGCAAGCGCAGCGGCGGCGCGTGGCGGCGATACCTCGCAGCTCACGGTGAGCGTCACCATCGAACAGGGGCGCGAGCTCGCGATAGCCGAGACCCAGGGGTCGTTGCGCATCCTGCTTCGCAACCCCGACGAAATCACGACCACCGTCGCAGCCTCGGCAAGGTAGCCATGCACACCAGACCGCGTTCCATGATCCACTTGGTGCTGCTGCTATGCACGGCGCCCGCCAGCGTCGCGCTCGCCTCGCAGGAGAAGGTTGACCTGGCGCTGAACGTGGGCGAGCAACGTGTCGTCAGTGGGACCGGGGTCAGCAGCTACTCGGAAGGCGGCAGCGGCATCATCGACGTGCGTCTCACTCGAGACGGGTCGAGCTTCGTCGTCGTCGGCCAGCGGCCGGGCGTGTCGACGTTGCTGCTCATCATGGACGACGGTCGCGAAGTGCTCTACCGAGTCACGGTGTCCGCAGGCAGCGGTCAGAGCACAGAGGCAACAACCAGGAACGACAACGTCGGCGCTCGCGATAACATCCGTCTGGACTTCTACTTCGTACAGCTCAGCCGCGACTACAACCACCGCGTCGGAGTCGCGTGGCCTGCGTCGCTCGCCGGTGGAACCCTGGCAGCCAGCTTCGATCTCACCACGGCATCGTTCACCGACGCGACTGCCGTGATTGCCAACCAGGCGTTGCCGCGGCTCGACATGGCGCAGTCGCGTGGCTGGGCAAAGCTGCTGCGACAGGCTGCGCTGATCACCGAGAACGGAACGCAGGCGAAATTCGCCGGCGGCGGCGAGCTCAACGTCGCGATCACGGGCGGCCTCAGCAACAGCTTGCGGCAGATCAGCTTCGGCTCGCAGATCGAGGTCTTGCCTCGCTACGATCGGCACTCCGGGCGTGTCGAGCTGGAGATCCACGCCGACGTCTCTGACCTCGCGGCCGATCACGGCACCGGTGTGCCTGGGCGCGTCACCTCCACACTCAGCTCCGTCGTGAACCTGGAGCTCGGTCAGTCGGTCGTGCTCGCGGGACTGCAGGCGCGTTCGGAGGCGAGCGACCACACGGGCGTGCCGTGGCTGAGCCAGATACCGATTCTCGGCGCGCTCTTCGGCACGCACACGAACAAGGCCGAGGAGACGCAGAATCTGGTGGTCATCGTGCCGACCGTTGTGGACGCGGTCTCGCAGCAAGCGCGCGAGCGCTTGCGCGAGGCCCTCGCGGCCTTCGAGCAGTACAGCGGCGACCTCGCGGCAGCCAAGCTCGGCGTGGCGTTCACTGGCCAGGCAGCGACACACGATGCCGGGAGCGGACCGTGAGCGCGCTGGCTGTCGAGGTCGAATCGCCGGATGGGCAGCGCACGAGCATGCAGCTGACAGCCGATGCCCGTTGTTGGATCGGTCGCGACCCGAGCTGCGAGGTGGTCTTGCCCTCAGCCTCGGTGTCACGCCGACACGTCTGCGTAGACGTCCGCGGGACTCGGCTGTGCGTGCGCGACGAATCGGCCAACGGCACGCTGATCGGCGACGAGCATGTGATCGGCGAGGCCCGCGTCGTGGACTGGGACTGTGTGCTGGGAGTCGGCCCGTACCGCATCCGCCTTCGACCAGGCCCGAGCCCAGTCGTGGCCAGTGCGCAGACAGTCGTCGCCGTGCCTGCGGCGCAGCTCGAGCAGGCCCACGCGCGCCTGGTGGCGTTGCCCACGCGTCGGCGCATCCGCAGCTTGCTGCTCGACCACCTGGATCTCGCACAGCTCGACCGTGATGCGATGCAGGAAGCGTCGCTTCGACCGAAGGTACGAAAGGCGCTGGAAACCATCTGCACGCAGCTGGCGGCCCTGGTCCCGAGCGATGCACGCGCGGCGTTGATCGATGAGCTGTGCGACGAGGCTCTCGGCCTCGGCCCTCTGGAACGACTGCTCTGCGATGACGAGGTGAGCGAGATCATGGTCGTCGACCCAACCCACATCTTCGCCGAGCGCGGGGGTCGGATCGAGCTCACAGCGCTGTGCTTCACCGACGAGGACTCGATACGCGCCGTGATCGAACGGATCGTGACGCCGATGGGGCGGCGTATCGACGAGTCGAACCCTCTGGTCGATGCGCGCCTGCAGGACGGCTCGCGAGTGAATGCCGTGATCCGTCCGCTGGCGAACAAGGGCCCCTGCATCACGATCCGTAAGTTCGCAGCCAAGCAGATCACCTTCGAGCGACTGCTGCAGCTCGGGTCGCTCGACACACGCATGTTGCGCTTTCTGCAACGCGCGGTCCGCTGTCGCCGCAACATCGTGGTCGCCGGCGGGACGGGCAGCGGCAAGACCACGCTGCTCAATGTGTTGTCGAGCGCGATCGACGAGCACGAGCGAGTGGTCACCATCGAAGACGCCGCCGAGCTGCGCCTGCAGCAGGTTCACGTGGTCTCGCTCGAGTCGCGACCGAGCAACCTCGAGGGCCGCGGCGAGATCACGATCCGCGATCTCGTGCGCAACGCGCTGCGTATGCGACCCGATCGCATCATCGTAGGCGAGTGTCGCGGCGGCGAGGCCATCGACATGCTGCAGGCCATGAACACCGGACACGAAGGTTCGATGACGACGTTGCATGCCAACACGCCGGCCGAGAGCATCGCGCGCCTGGAGACCTTGTGCTTGATGTCGGGGCTCGAGCTACCGCTGCGGGCAGTCCGAGCGCAGATCGCGTCGAGCATCCACCTGATCGTGCAGCAGTCGCGTTTCGAAGACGGCTCCCGACGCGTCAGCCACATCACCGAGGTCAGAGGGCTCGCGGATTCCGGCGAGCTGGTGCTGGAGGACATCTTCCGGTTCGAGCGAGCGAGCGCCTCGCAGCACGCAGGCGTTGTAGGCGAGTTCCGCGCCACCGGCTATCTGCCCGGCTGCATCGCACAGTTCGTCGAGCGCGGATTGGTGACCGACGGGGTGTACCTGTGATCTCGCAGTGGTGGTGGCTGACGCTTGCTTCGGTGGCCGTGTCGGCGGGCGTGACGGGAGCCATCACCTGCGTCTGGCTGAGCCCTGCCGCGCTGCCACGCTTGGCGGCGTACGCCGCACGTGTGGAGCGCGATCTCAGGTTCTTGCGCGTGAGCGGTGCCGGCGAGCGCGTGGCTGCGCTGCAGGCCACGCTTTGCATGCTACTGCTGTCCACTTCGTTCGTGACGTGCACGGTCTGGGGCAGCGTGGCCGCACTGGCGGTGGCGGCATTGCCCTCGATTTGGCTGGAGCGCGGCCGCAACGCGCGCGTCGCGCGAATCGAGGAACAGGTCGACGCTTGGCTACTGGCACTCGCCAACGCGCTGCGCGCCACGCCGTCTCTGGGCGAAGCGCTCGCGTCGACCGCGCTGCTCGTGCCCGTGCCACTCTCACAAGAGCTCGAGCTCGTGCTCAGGGAGTACCAGCTGGGCGTGGCGCTCGACGACGCGCTCGCGCACACCGCTGTGCGCGTTGGCAGCCGCACACTCAGCGCCGCGCTGCTCACACTGCGCGTGGCTCGGACCTCGGGAGGCGACCTGAGCGCATGCCTCGAAGCTTCCGCTGCCGCCCTGCGCGAGATGGCGCGTCTGGAGGGCGTCGTGCGCGCCAAGACTGCGGAGGGCAAAGCGCAGGCCTTCGTGATCTCGGCGCTGCCCGCGCCGCTCTTCGCGCTGATCGACTGGATAGACGGCGACTTCCTGGCACCGCTGGCTGGCTGCACCAAGGGACACGCAATCTTGGCGATCGCTGCTGCGCTCTGGGCTGCCGCGATCATGGCCGCGCGCAGGATCATGCGCGTCGAGGTCTAGGAGAGACCGATGGGCACGCACTCGATTGGCATGTGCGCGGCGCTGGGGCTTACAGTTGCGAGCTTCCTCGTCAGCTACGTCGCAGCTCGGCGACCGCAGGAGGGCGCCGCGTCGCTTGGCCATCGCGGCTTGCAGCGTCAACGCGCGCGCCTGCGTAGCCCCGGCTTTCGAGTGTTGGACGCGCTCGTGCGCTGGCTCGCGATCTGGCTGGCGCAGGTGCGCTTGCCGACTTTGCGCGCGCACCTGGAGCGAACGCTGCGACGCTCGGGAGACTACCTGGGGTTGAACGCGACCGAGCTCATGGCGTTGGCCACCGTCAGCGCAGCGTTGGGTGCGCTGGTGGGGGCGTACGCCGGTAGCCTCTTCGACCGCGGCGCAACGTGTGCGGTTGCGGGATGGGTGCTCGGCGGTATCGCACCCTACATGCGCGTGCGCGACAGCAGCGCGCAGCGAGACCGCCAGCTGAACCACGCACTGCCAGCCGCCATCGACCTCTTGTCACTGTGCATGAGCGCCGGCCTCGACTTCACGTCGGCCTTGCAGCTGGTAGCACGCGAGTGCCCCGCGCGCGAAGCCGTCCTGCAGCATGAAATTCGCCGCATCTTGCAAGGGTTGCAGACCGGTCAGACACGTCGTCAGGCCCTGCTCGATTTTGCAGCCCGCACGTCCGCGACCTGTGTGCGCGACTTCGTCAGCGCAGTCGTGCAAGCCGACGAGAAGGGCACGCCGCTATCGGCCGTGCTCCAGATCCAGGCTCAGGTGTTGCGCATGCATCGAAGCGTCGCGGCCGAGGAGGCGGCCGCGCGCGCCGCGGTGCTGCTGGTCCTGCCGCTGCTCCTGCTGATGGGCTCCATCCTGACGGTCATGCTGGGGCCGTTCCTGATCAACGGCATCGGGCTGTAACACCTGCCGGCGGTTCGCACGCCGCGACGCAACCACCTTCCACTTCCGCCGATGAAGCAGCTGTGAAGCCCACCCTTTCCAGGCGACCCCGCAGCGCGAGACACATGGCGCTCGCACTGAGCTTGCTGCACACCACCGCGGCGTGTGAGAGCGCTGCGGTGCCCGAGCCCAGCCCTGCACCCGCGCCGGCTCTGCGCAGCACGGTCAGCGAGTGCGAGCCGGGACCCTCCCCGCTGCGCACCGCACACGACAGCGAAGCGCGCGCGCTCACGCACATCGGCCACTACCCGTTTTCGCCGAGCGACGGGCTGCTCGCGCTCGATCTCCTGAGCGCGTCGCAACGCTGCTTCGCGGCCGCCGGGCAGCCCCTGGATGCGGCACGCGTCGCGGAGCGTTTGGCTCGCTGGCAGCGCACCCTGGACACCGATTACCGCGGCCATCAGGTGCGCCTGCAGCACGCGCTGCGCACCCAGCGCACGGCCGATGCGCTCGCCGAGAGCCGGGCCCTGCTCGCGATGCTCGCAACGCGCGACGGCGCGTACACGGCCTGGCTACGCCACATCGAGCAAGCAGAACCATGAGCACCCTGCACCACCTCCACCGCCCGAAGAGCGCGCTCGCGGCGTGCGTGGCGCTCGCCCTGTTTGGGTGCACAGCCGCGCGGCCTGCGCACCCGACCGCACGGCCGACCGTGCCTGCGACGCTGGCAGAACGCTACCTCCAAACAGGCGACGCCTACTTGCAGCGCGGAGACCTGCTGCGCGCCGAACAGTATTTCGCAAGCGCAGTCCAGGCGGGCTACCCACAGATCCGCGCCTTGCCCAGATTGCTGCGTGCATGTCTGGCGGCAGGCCGCGTACGCGCGGCCCTCGGCTACGCACAGAGCTACCTGCTCGACGCGCCCATGGATCCCGCCGCTCGATACCTCGTGGCGTCGCTGCACGTCGCACTCGGCCAGCCCATCGAGGCACACGCGGAGCTCCTGCAGGTCGTCGAGGAGCGACCCGACTACGCGCCTGCGCACTATCTGCTGGCCGCGCTCAGCCGCGAGGACCTGCCCGACCCGCGCACCGCACGCTCGGAGCTGGCCACGTACTTGCAGCTCGCGCCGAGCGGACCGCACGCGGCGGAAGCCCGGGCCTGGCTCGAGGCGCACGGCCCGAAGCAAACCCGACCGCGAGGCAAGCGATGATCACCCACGAAATCCACGAGCAAATGTTGATGACCCTGCTCGCCCCGATAGGCGAGCTACTCACGGACCCGAGCATCAGCGAGATCATGCTCAACGGCCCGAACGAGGTGTACTGCGAGCGCGCCGGCAAGCTCAGCCGCTGCCGCGCGAGCTTCGGCAGCGATGCCGCACTGCTGGCCGCGTTGCGCAACATCGCGCAGTTCGTCGGCCGCCCGTTCGATCGACAGCACCCGATCCTCGAAGGCCGGCTGCCCGATGGCTCGCGTGTGCAAGCGGTGATCCCGCCGGCTGCGCCGGTGGGGCCCATGGTCAGCATCCGACGCTTCTCGAAGGTGGCGATGACGGTGGAAAGGCTGGTGGACAACGGCACACTCGACCGTGTTCTGGCGCAAACGCTGCAGCGTGCCGTGTACAGCAAGCGCAACGTGATCGTGTCGGGCGGCACCGGCTCCGGCAAGACCTCGCTACTCAATGCGCTCTCCTCGTTCATCCCGGACGACGAGCGCGTGGTCGTGATCGAAGACTCCCGTGAGCTGCAGCTGCAACGCTCGCACGTCGTCAACCTGGAAGCGCAGCCCGGCGACGCCGCGGGCCGTGGCCGGATCGAGATCCGCGAGTTGTTCCGCGCCAGCTTGCGCATGCGTCCCGACCGCATCGTGCTGGGTGAGATCCGCGGAGCCGAAGCGGTCGAGTTGATTCAGGCCATGACCTCCGGTCACGGCGGCTGTCTTTGCACGCTGCATGCAAGTCACCCGCACGACGCGCTGGCACGCCTGGAGACGATGGCCAGCATGAGCGAGCTTCAAATGCCGTTGCGCGCGCTACGCGAGCAGATCGCTTCGGGCGTGGATTTGGTCGTTCAGATCGAACGGCAGCGCAACGGACAGCGCCGCGTCACGCAGGTGGCCCAGGTCGGGGGGCTCGACGACGCTGGCCGCTATCTCTGGCAGGAGGTTGGATCGTGACTTCACATGCAAAATCGAACGACGCCGAGCTGACGCGAGCGCTGACTGTCAAGCTCGCGCACAGGCGACCACCGCCTCTGCCGCCGCGAGACCCGGACGCCACGGCGCACTGCCCGCAGCCACTGCTGGCGGGCCTGCTGGCTGGCGAGCGTGCACACGCGCACGCGGCGCCTACAGCGCGCTACGAGGAGACGGTGGTGGACCTGCAGCTGCCCGCTCGGGTCGCAGCTGACACGCTGCGCGCAGCCAACGGCGGCGGTAGGCCGATGGCACACTCGCCTGCGCTCGCGCAACCAGCCGCGACGCCGCGGATGGTTCTCACCGCCACCGTTCCTCTGCCCGAGCTAGCGGCCGCGGCGCGACAGCCAGCAAGACCTGCGCGAGCGAGATCCGCGAGCGCGGCCGTGATGCACCTCGAGCAGGCGACGCGGGTGCCAAAACAACCGCGGTCTGCGCCGCGCGGGAGCAAGCGACCCATGCGCGCATGGCTGGCGGCGATCGCGCTCTTGCTGGCAGGCGTCGGCGCGGCCGCAGCCGCGCGCTGCCGCCAGTTGCCAGCGCCGAGCGCGCGCGCCGAGCGCGTACATTCCGCGCCTGCGACCCACGCGCGCGAGCCCACTGGCAACTCTGCACCCACTGCGCTGTCCGGCTCAGCGCCGACAGCCGCCGCCACGACCATTCAAGCCGCCGCTGCGTCACGCGCCACGGCGTCCGTAGCGGATCACACGCCCACAACGGTCGCCGCGGCCAACCCGGCCTTCGCAGTCGATGCGCTGGCGCGCGGCGACTACGCCAGTGCCCTGGAGGCGTACCGAGCCCTCGCGCACGACCACCCCGACGATCACAGCTACGCGTTCATCGCCGCCACCTTGCACCACCAGCTGGCGCGCACGTGCGCAGAGCACGGCGCGCTTGGAGAACAGCCATGCACGGTTCCATGAAGCGCAACCTACATGGGCTCGCGCTTTGCCTCTTGCCAGCGCTGCTCGGTGCGCTCGGCTGTGGGGCGACCGAGCCCACCGCGCACGGCTTCGGCCTGAGCCTGCACGCGCGCACGCCCAGAGGCGAGCCGGTGGTCGGCGCGCGTTTCTTCGCGAACGGCTCTGTGCTCGGCGTGACCGACGAGCACGGCGAGCTCACGGCCAGCGTCTCCGGGCGCGAAGACGAAACGGTCTTGATCACTCAGAACTGCCCGTCGGGGTATCGCGAGCGTTCCGAGCCGCGACCCCTGCAGCTGCGAGCCTACGTGGCGGCCGACCCGAGCCACGGACAACGGCTGAGCCTCGACGCCGTGTGCGAGCGTGAGCAGCGCCGCGCCGCGCTCGTGGTGCGTGCGCTGCGCGGCGACCTTAGCCTCTCGCTGCCCATACGAGTCGACGGCGAGCTGCTCGCGCAGACCGGCCCGGATGGCACGAGTCACGTGCTGCTGACCGTGAGCCCGCACCACAACGTACGAGTGGCTCTCGACAGCTCGGCTTGGCCGCGGCTACGCCCCGAAAGCCCTGTGCGTACGTTCCCGATCGACGACGACCAGGACGTGCTGCTCTTCGACCAGCGTTTCACCGACGAGCCGCAACGCCCGCGCCCGCCACGGCCGGCGCACAGCGCGCGACCGCGCGCGCCCTACCGCATCCAGTGATGCGGCGGGCGCGGGCACGGGTACGTGCGGGTCAACGCGGCTCGCGATCAGAACGCGAAGTGCGCGTCCTGCAGGTCCATCAGGTTGGGCGCGCCCGAGTTCATGGTCACGATCAGCGAGCGCGTGCGCGGCAGGATCCTCTGGAAGTAGAAGCGCGCCGTGAGGATCTTCGCCTTGTAGAAGTCAGCGTCGGCAGCGCCGGCCTTCAGCTTGGCAGCCGACACCGAGGCCATGCGCGCAAACAAGTACGCGTAGGTCACGTAGCCCGAGTAGCTGAGGAAGTCGTACGACGCCGCGCCGGCTTCGTCCGCGTTCTTGATGGCGCGCTGCAGGATGTCGTTCACCTGCGCGTGCCACTCGGTGGTCAGCGGCTTGAGCGCGTCGATCAGATCCTTGATCTCGGGCTGGCTCTCGGCCTGCGCACAGAAAGCATCGATCTGGTTGGTGAAGAGGCGCAGCGTGGCGCCGCCGTTGGCGAGCACCTTGCGACCAAGCAGATCGAGCGACTGGATGCCGTTGGCACCCTCGTATTGCTGGAGGATGCGGCCGTCGCGCACCAGCTGCTCCATGCCGTGCTCGCGGATGTAACCGTGCCCGCCCAGCACCTGCATGCCGTGGTTGGCCGACTCGAAGCCGATGTCGGTCATGAACGCCTTGCAGATCGGCGTGAGCATCTCGAGCATCGTCTCCGCCTGCTTGCCGACCTCTGTGCCGTGATGGCGCATGGACATGTCGGCCAGCGTTCCGCAGTAGTAGGCCAGCGCGCGCGAGCCCTCGGCGAACGCCTTCTGCGTGAGCAGCATGCGGCGCACGTCCGGGTGCACGATGATCGGGTCAGCCGGCTTGTCGGGCGCCTTGGGGCCCGTGAGCGAACGCATCTGCAGGCGGTCACGCGCGTAGGCGAGCGCACCCTGGAATGAAGCCTCACCCTGCGACATGCCCTGGATGCCGGTGCCGATGCGCGCAACGTTCATCATGGTGAACATGCAGCGCAGGCCCTTGTGCGGCTGGCCGACGATGAAGCCCTTGGACTCCTCGAACACCAGCACGGCAGTGGCCGAGCCCTTGATGCCCATCTTGTGCTCGAGCGACGCGCACTTGACGTTGTTGGCGGCGCCGGTCTGGCCGTCGCCCACGGGCATGAGCTTCGGCACGATGAAGAGCGAGATGCCCTTGGTGCCGGGCGGTGCGTCGGGCAAACGCGCGAGCACCAGGTGCACGATGTTCTCGGTCAGGTCGTGCTCGCCGGCCGAGATGAAGATCTTCTCGCCGGTGATGCTGAAGCTGCCGTCGGCGTTCGGCGTCGCCTTGGTGCGCAAGAGGCCCAGGTCCGTGCCGCAGTGCGCCTCGGTCAGGCACATCGTGCCCGACCACTTGCCCGAGATCAGGTGCGGCAGATAGGTCTGCTTCTGCTCCGGCGTGCCGTGTTCCGAGATCGCCTCGATGGCGCCGTTGGTCAGGCCCGGATACATTGAGAACGAGCTGTTGGCCGCCGTCAGCATCTCGGAGATCACGAGCTGCAGCGACGCCGGCAAGCCCTGGCCGCCGTATTCGGGGTCGGACGCGATGCAGCTGAAGCCCGAGTCGATCACGTACTTGCGATAGGCTTCCTTGAAACCCTTGGGCGTGCGCACGGAGCCATCGGCCGAGAGGTGACAGCCCTCCTCGTCACCGATGCGGTTGAGCGGCGCAACCGTGGTCTCGATGAGCTTGGCCGCCTCGCTGATCATCGCGTCGATGACCTCGCGATTGAGATCGCTCGCGCCCGGCAACGTCGCGTAGTGCTTCTCGATGTCCAACAGGTCGTACAGAACGAAACGAATGTCACGCTGTGGGGCTTTGTATTGCGGCATGGCTGTTGACTCCGTGGCTCGCCAGAAGTTGGCGGCTGCGGACTAGCACAATACACGGGTCTTTTCACGATGCCACGGGGGCAGAAGGGGCGCCCTGCGCCCATCCGGCAGGCGTCGCGCAACCGCCCTGCAGCACGGAGCCAAAACCCAGCTATGCTTCGCGGCTGCCCCCCGTGGACCCAGAGCAACCCACCCCTGAACCTGTTGCGCTCGCACAAGCCGAGGCCGGCGAGGCCGCGACCGTGCTTGGCCGCGACGCCCCAGCCGCCGATCCGTGGCTCGGCCGCGTGCTCGACGGGCGCTACCGCATCAGCGAGCGGCTGGGCGAAGGCGGCATGGGCGCGGTGTTCGTGGCCGAGCACCTCAAGCTGCACAAGGCCGTGGCCCTCAAGGTCATCCGCGCCGAGCTGGCCGGCAACGGCGAGGTGGCCGCACGTTTCGCCCGCGAGGCCATGGCCACGGCGCAATTCGAGCACCCGCACGTGGCCAGCGCCATCGACTACGGCACCCTGGAAGAGGGCGGCGCCTACCTGGTCATGCAGCTGGTCCGCGGCCGCAGCCTGCGCGACATGCTCGACGCCGTGGGCCCGCTCGCCTGGCCGCGAGCCTGCGAGCTGATGGCTCAGGTGGCCGACGCGCTCTCGGCCGCACGCGGCGCCGGCATCGTGCATCGCGACCTCAAGCCCGAGAACATCCTGGTGGAAACACGCGAGGACGGCTCGGAGCTGGTGAAGATCCTCGACTTCGGGATCGCCCACGTTGCGCCGCGCAAGACCGCAGCGACGCCCGAAGCTGCGGCGCCCACGCGCGAGCTCACCCGCGTGGGCACGGTGATGGGCACGCCAGGCTACATGGCGCCCGAACAAGCCGTGGGCGATCGCATCGACCACCGCACCGACCTGTACGCGCTGGGCGTCGTGCTCTGGGAGTGCATCAGCGGCAAGTGCCTGTGGGACGGCGCGGATGTCACCACGATCATCGCGCGTCAAATGCGCGAAGAGGTGCCGCTGCTACGCACGACCCTGACGGACCCGAGCCTGCCGCGCGAGCTGGACGCTCTGGTGCAGAGTCTGTGCGCGCGCCCTGCGGATGCGCGACCGGAAAATGCGGCGAACGTGCGCGACGAGCTGCGCGCCATCGTGCACCGCCACGCCGCCAGCACCACCTCGCTCGGTCGCGCGCTGCTGCACACGCTGCAGCGAAACGTGCTGCGCTTCGGCCAGCTGCCGGCGCGTGAGCGTGGCCTGATCGTGGCCGTGTGTGGCGTGCTCGTGCTAGGCGTTTTCGCCTTCGGCAGCTCGCGCTCGCCCGCCAGCGGCGCGGCCAGTCTGTTCAATCGCGCCTTGTCGGCCGCGACCGGAGCTGCCACAGCCGCACCTGCCCCACCCAAGGAACCCAGCATTCCGACCGAGCTCGAGCCCGAGGTGAAGAGCATGCTCGAGGGCGGCAAGGCGGCCGACCGGCGCAAAGCCGCGCAGAACATCCTCGCCTACAAGGACCCTGCCAAGGTACCGCCACACCTGGCCGCAATCGCTCGGCTCGAGAGCGCGCGCGGCTGCAAGGATCGCAAGGAAGCCATCCGCGCGATCAGCGAGCTCGGCGACCCGCGCTGCCGCGACGTCCTGGAACGCATGGCCGGCCAGAGCCGGAGCGGCTGCGGCTTTCTGAACCTCGAAGATTGCTACGGCTGCGTCCGCGGCGACCTGCGCCGCGCCATCGACGCCCTGCAAGCCAAGGCGACGCCCGCGACCACCGCAACGCCGAAGTAGCTACGCGACGCGACGCTCCGAGCAGACTGCACGCGCCAGCGGCCAGCGTCGGCTCGCGCCACGCTTGTGTTCGAGATTCGTTGGCGTGGTAGTCTTCACGGGTATGTCGAAGAGTCGCAGGCCCACGCTGGAGCACAGCCCGCTGATTTCGCTGGTCGTGATCGGTGGACCCGACGCGCTGATCGAAGCCGCCAAGCACGTCACCGAGACGGCCACCAACGCGCGCGTCGTCGCCACCGACCTACCTTCGGCCGCCACCAAGGTCGCTCGCGCCCGCCCGTTCGCCATCGTGCTGAGCGAAGAGATCTACGCCTTCGACTCCGCCGAGTTCGACGCGCTCGCGCGTGACGTCCGCGCCGAGCTGATCGCGCTGCCGACCGATGGCGTGCCGGTGAAGACGCTCCAGCAGCGCCTTTTGCCGCTCGTCGTCGAGGCCTTCCGGGCCCACTTCCGAGACAGTTGACGCCGACGCGCGGGGCCCGAGCGGGAACGACCGGGGGCCTACAAACGGCCGGGCGCTGTGCTATGCCTGCGGCCTGCAATTTTCGAGGGACCACGTGACAGCATCGCAAGTCTCAATGGACGACATCGTCGCGCTGTGTAAACGCCGCGGCTTCATCTTCCCGGCCAGCGAGATCTACCAGGGGATCAACGGTTTCTGGGACTACGGCCCGCTCGGGGTCGAGCTCAAGAACAACCTGCGCGATGCCTGGTGGAACGCCATGGTGCGCACGCCGCCGCTCGCGCCCGCGGGCCTGGGCACCATGGAGCCGGGCGAGCCGCTGAGCATCGTCGGCGTCGACACCTCGATCATCCAGAACCCGCGCGTCTGGGAAGCCTCCGGGCACGTCGGCGGCTTCAACGATCCGATGGTGGACTGCCGCGAGACCAAGCAGCGCTATCGCTACGATCACCTGTGGGTCGTAACCTTCCGCGAGCGCAACGACTGCCCGCTCTTCGCGTACATGCAAGGCGAGCCGGCGGCAGCAGACAAGAAGCTTACGAAGTTCGCACGCAAGCACGAGATTATCGGGCACGACGGTGTCCTTACGTATGGTCTCGCGACGGCGGACAGCGACAAGCACGCAGCGAGCGTGCTGCGGTGCCCGCTCACCGACCTCAAGACCAACGACTTCTCGCGCGTTGTGGGCCCCGACACCGACAAAGCCGGCACGCTCACCGAGCCGCGCCAGTTCAACCTGATGTTCAAGACCTACGTCGGCGCGGTGCAAACCGAAGAATCCGCCGCGTACCTGCGGCCCGAGACCGCGCAGGGCATCTTCCTCAACTTCAAGAACGTGGTCGACACCACGCGCGTGAAGGTGCCCTTCGGCATCGCGCAGATCGGCAAAGCCTTCCGCAACGAGGTCACGCCGCGCAACTACATCTTCCGCTCGCGCGAGTTCGAGCAGATGGAGATGGAGTGGTTCTGCCATCCGACCGAGGCGTC
>DASVHQ010000158.1:0-2452 GCA_036382515.1 Polyangiales bacterium
TTGCTGCGAGCCGTCGGAACCGTACATCAACACGACCTTGCCGGGATTCGCGAGCGCCACGCCGTTCACGTACGGCCACATGTGCCCCAGCCGGCCCGACGAGAAGTCGAGGCCAGGCGTGAGATCGCGCTCCGAGTGACCCGGCAGCTTCGAGCCGGCTTCGCGGTAGTGCAGCAAGCGCTCGGCCGGCATGTGCCCGCGCAGCACGCTCATCAGGTACTGGATCGCGACGCGGTGACCGGCCTCGTCGAAGTGAATCGGCACGATCGGCGCGCCACCGCGGATGAAGCCCTCCGCGAGCAGCACCTCCGGCACGATGTCGAACGGGCCGCCGGTGTGACCGCCGAGCCCCTTCGCGTCGGCCACGGCTGTGAAGAAGATGATGATGTCGCGACAGACCGCAACGTTGCGCGTGAGAGCCTCACGCTGGGCTGCCGAGAGCGACCCCGCCGAGGGATCGAGCGCGACCGGCTGATAGGCGCCAAGGTCGATTGGAAAGCTCATGTCGGGTTCCTCGTGTGCGGGCACGACGCACCGCCAACTCGGGGCGCGATATACCACACAACCTCAGGCGGGCTTATGGGGATCGCGCGGGAATTCCGGGTCGACGCGGGCGGGAGCAGAGGCGGCGCAACCTGACGGCTTTCCGGGGACGGGCGACTTGCAAGTTCCGGCGGCCGCGAGGCGCTTCCCAAGTCACCACGCGCCGGGCAAGTCGCCCTCGTCCGTCCGTGCCAAGCGCGGCCGCACCACCGGGCGCTTGGCACGTACAGACCCCCCCGGACCGCTCGCCCGTCCCCGGAAAGCCTCAACACACGGTCACCACGTGGGACCGACGAACGCCGCGGCAAGGCCATCGTCCGAGCATGCCACCACACACCACCTGGCCAGCCCGCGCGCGCCGAGCTGCGGACTTACAACAGTACGTTGCCACCCGCACGCCCGTGCACGAAGTCAGCGCTTCGGCGAGGTCGTGCCGGGATGGGTCCGAGCACGTACCGGTTGGGGGACGTGCATCACGTCTAGAGGAGCACGCGAAGGCGTGCTCCGAGGGGTCCCCAAACGGAACGCGCGCAGGACCCATCCCGGCACGACCGATCAGCACAACGCTAACCTCTCGCCGGCACACTCCGCCGGACCAACGATCAAAGCCCGCCGAGCGGGTCCTTGTCGTCGATGCCTTCGAGTGGCTTGAGGGCCTCGCCCTTCTTGGCTTCCTGCTTGCGCGCGTGGATGTTCTGCTGCTTCTGGCGCTCGTCGCTCGCTATGCGCCGCAGCCGTGCCTGGTACTCGGCATCGGTCTCGGTGTGCTGATCTTCCTGGAACACGCTGCGCCGCTTTTCGGCCTTGGCGACCTCGGTGCGCGTGGTGCTCGCAGGCTGCGAGTCGTCTTCGCGGTAGCCGCCACGGCTCGGCGGGGCCGTTCGCCGCACGGAGGCCAGCTCGCGCACCGTCGCCATGTCCTCGAAGATCAGCGCGAACATGCCGTGCTTGGTGTTGTCCGCGGCGCGCATGCGCGAGTTGCGATCGAGGTACTCGATCCACTGCGTCTGGCCCTGACCGGGCGAGAGCTCGCCGTTCTTGTCGTGGCCGCGGCCGAACTTCTTCTCGATCGACTGCGAAAAACGCTTGTAGTTGTTGCCGCCGAAGGCGCGGTCGTCGAGCGCTTTGTACCACTTCCAGAGGTGGCCATTCAGGAAGAAGTAGTAGTTCTCCGAGGCCTCGTCCTTGTAGACGACCATCGACTCGCCATTGTCGTGATCGAACTCGCCGGCGATTACGCTGCTGTCCCAGCTCGAACGGCCTTTGCCGAAGCTCGTGAGGCTCTGCTGCACTTCGCCCTGCGCGCGCTTCATGTCGTCGCGTAGCTGCGACTGCCTGCGGGCGTCGTGCGTGCCCTTGATCTGCGCCGCGAAGCGCTCGTCGAGCTTGCGCTTCACGAACGCGATGACTTCGCGCTCGCTCATGCCCCAGCGCAGGTCACCCATTGAGGTCGCGATCGAGCTGCCTTCGGCCGCCGCCCGCCCCGACAAACCGACCCACAATAGAGACGCGAACAAAACCCAAAGGCCCGAGCGCTTCATACTTCCTCCACGGGCACGCGAGCACCTGCTCGCGCATCACCCACTGTGAAACTTTGGTACACTATGTACGCAAGAGCAATACCCAAAGCAAGGCGATTCACGCGCAGGACCACGCCGGATTGCCGTGCATTTTTACACTAGCATGCCGCCCGAGTGACGGACTCAGCGCTCGCACTGCCCGTAGGGTGGCGGCTTCGGCACAGCGCCGAGATCGAAGCCAGATTCGGCGTAAGGGCCCGACGCGAAACAAGTCGATCGGTTCGGCGTTGAGGCGCCCCGGAAGCAAGGCGCGAATTCGATGGAATACTCCCTGTATTTCGAGGATTCGCAACGCTGCTGTCGGGGATGGATCGGCGTCGAGGCGACCG
>DASVHQ010000159.1:0-2651 GCA_036382515.1 Polyangiales bacterium
CTCAAGGGCAACCACGGCGCCCCGGGCTTGCTCGTGGGACGCGCGCCGATCGGCGCTTCCGCGACGCATGCCGACGGCAGCAGCGGACACGAGGTCGCGTCCAACTGAAGCAACGACAGCGGAGAGGCAAGCATGGCAGCGTCATTGGGAAAGAGCGGCGGTCGTCGAGGTGGTGCCATCGTAGGCATCAACGTCACGCCGATGGTCGATGTGGTGCTGGTGCTGCTCGTCATCATGATGGTGTCGGCGATCTACATCGTGTCGCAGAGCCTCAAGGTCGAGCTTCCGAAGACAGCTTCTTCGGACGAGCCGGCGAACACGCCGCTCGCCGTCACGATCACCAAAGAGGGCGCCTACATGTTCAACCAGAAGCCCATCCAGGAGGGCCCGCTGGAGCAAGAGTTCAAGAAGGCGCGCGCGGCCAACAAGGACGCGAGCCTGGTGCTCAGCGCCGATCGCGAAGCCTTCCACGGTGACGTGGTGCACGTCATCGACATGGCGAAGGTTCAAGGCATCACCAAGTTCGCCATCACGGTCGATCGTTCGAAGTAGAGGCACACGCGTGGCTCGACGCAAGAACAAGCTCTCGAGGATCTACGTGATCAGTCTGGGCGCGCACTTGGCCGTGGGTGCCGTGCTGGCTTTGATTCCGCAGCAAAAACTTCGAGAAGTCGTGGCCATCGCGCTGAACGAGGCGCCGCCCAAGGATGAGAAGAAGGCGGAGCCGCCAAAACCGAAGCCGTCCGAGCCCCGCGCGGAGCACGCGGCCCGTGCGCCAACCCACGTCGCTCATCCCAGCGCAGCGCCGCAGCAGCCGACGGCTGCAACGGCGACGCAGGCGCCTGCGTTCACCGACCTCGGTTTGACGCTCGACTCGTCCGCCAGCGGAGGGCTGGCTGTCAACATCCAGGCCCCGACGCCTGTGGTGGTCAAGGCTTCCGTCGCCGCCGTGATCAAACCCAAAGTGTTCTCACCGCGACACGTCGAGACCGGCTGCACGCAAGAGCTCGTGAAGGCGAGGCCGCTGCAGCTCGTGCGGCCGTCTTACACCGAAGAAGCGCGCCGCGCGCACGTGCAAGGTCGCATCCGGATCGAGCTCGCCATCGACAATCACGGCGCCGTCACCAGCGCGCGCATCGTCGAGGGGCTCGGCCACGGTCTAGACGAAGCCGCACTCGAAGCCGCCAGGCGCTTGAAGTTCAACCCCGCCAGTCAGTGCGACCGTCCGGTGGCAGCTCCCTTCGTCCTCTCGATGAGATTCGTCCTCGACACATGAGCCTTAGAATTCGTATCGCCACCGTCACGCTGCTCGCGTGGACGTCCTGGTCAGCCACGTTGCTTGCGCAAGCTGCACCTGCCGCCGATGCAGCCCCTGCACCTGCTGCGCCCGCCGTGACGCCGCCCAAGCTCGTGCACTTCGTGCAAGCGGAGTACCCGCCGCAAGAGAGCGCCACTGGGCAGAGCGCAGCGGTCGTGCTGGCGATCAGCATCGGCGCTGATGGCAAGGTCGCAGAGGTCACGGTCGTGGTTTCTGCGGGCGATGCGTTCGACGCAGCCGCCACGGCTGCAGCCAGGCTCTTCGAGTTCGAGCCTGCGCTGGTCGACGGCAAACCCGTTGCTGTGCGGATCCAGTATCGCTACGACTTCATCCCGGAGGCGCCGCCGCCGCCAGCTGCACCCACGACCGCCGACTTCACCGGCACGGTGCGCGTCCGCGGCACGGGCCAGCCGCTGGCGGGCGTGGTGATCGACCTCGATGGCGTGCGCCAGACGACCGATAGCTCGGGTGTGTTTCACTTCGCCGAGGTCGCGCCCGGTCCGCACAACGTCGCGATCTCGGGCAGTGGTTTTACGCCCACCGCAACCGAGGAAACCTTCGAGGCTGGCCAGCACTATGACGCCCGCTACGATGTCGACCTCGCGGTGGGCGTGCCACCGGAGCAACAGGTCGACTTCGAGATGGTGATCGTCGACGCCTCGTTCAAGAGGTCGATGGCTGCGACCAGCGTGAGCTCGGAGCAGGGCGGTCGCGTTGCAGGCACCGGCGGCGACGTCATCAAGGTGGTCGAGAATCTGCCGGGCGTGGCGCGCTCGAGCGTGGGGTCGAGTGCGCTCGTCGTGTGGGGCGCAGCGGGCACCGACACGCGCGTCTACGTGGACGACGTGCGCATCCCGATGCTCTATCACGAGGGCGGTTTCCGTTCGGTGATCCACTCGGATCTCGTCCGATCCGTCGAGCTCGAGCCCGGTGGCTACGGCGCTGCGCACGGTCGTGGTCTCGGCGGTTTGGTCTCGGTCGGTCTCAAGCCGCTCGAAGCCGACGGTTACCACGGCAGTCTCTCTCTTGACGCGATCGACGCGGCTGGCAGCATCCGCGGCTCGGTCGGTGACAAGTTTCGCTTCGCGGGTGCCGTGCGTCGCTCGCACCTCGACTGGGTGGTCGCACAGGTCACGTCGCAAGACGTCGGTGCGTTCGTACCGATCCCGCGCTACTGGGACAGCCAGCTGCGCGCCGCGTGGGTGCCGCACGAAGGCGAGAGCATCGAGCTCGGAAGCCTGCTCTCCTCCGACAGCATCTCGCGCGCCGTGGCCGGGTCCGACCCGTCGGACACCAAGCGCGAGAGCAAGGGCACGGGCTTCGAGCGCATCTA
>DASVHQ010000160.1:0-3822 GCA_036382515.1 Polyangiales bacterium
GGACAAGGGCTCATCATACCGCGTTTCGTGTCGCCTCCGCCGCACCGTTCTCCGCGACGGTGGGCCGGCATGTGGCCCACCTGGTGCGTCCCGCGAGCGTGCCACCTCCGCCGTTTGAGCTATAGGAGATACATCTGGGCGGGATGTGTGACAGAGGAAGGAAAGAGGCGCGAGCACCTGGATGAGCGCCGGGCCGTTCGACCCAATCACGCCTGAGCACGCAGCGCATCATGAACCCAGTACCGAAATCCAACGAAGCCTGGCTCAAGGAGATCGCCGCCGCCTACGCGGACGCCCGTGAGACCATACCGTTTGGACCCCTGGTCGATGCGGAAATCCGCGAGGCCGACTTGTTTCACCTGGCCCCCGTCGTTTGCCTCAAGATCCGAGGCATCAAGCGCACGAAGGCTGTGCTGAAGAAGGCAACGGATGCAGCGCTCGTCAGCTACGTGGCGACCGGAGCGCAGGAACCCGAGGTGTTTGCGAAGCCACACCTTGCCTTCGCGTTCTGCTACCTTGCGGCGCACTTCGGGCTCGACCTCCTCACAGAGGAAAAGATCGGTGCCGTTATGGACTTCGTGGTCGAGCACGAGAAACGGCTCGCCCGGCTTCTTCGGACGTGAGCGCTACTACCCTTGCCAGGATTCAGAACGACGCAGCTAGGGGCCGATGCCGTTGGGTGGACGAGAGAGCGAACAGAAGAGGTGGGCGACGATTCAACGACTATACCAAGTAACAGTCCTGAGAACGTTCGTGCCCTGACGGTGATGCCGTGGTTCTCCCTCCTCTTTGCCTGCTTGTCATGGCGCGACGCCTTCGGTGGTTCGCCGTGGATTACGTGGTTGACGGACACGCCACACGGCTTCGTGCCAGACTGGGGGATGTCACTTCTCTTCGCGGGCGTCGCCGGTTGGCTGTGCCTGCGCGCCACCACAGGTCTCGTGCGAGGCATGTGGATTCTATTCGGTGTGGATCTCCTCCTGCCGTCGGCAGAGCGCGTAGCTCGCACATGATTTCAAGGCGTTCTGGCGAATTGACACGAATCCGAAGTACCCGAGCGAAGCACCGGGTACCACTTCAGCACCCGAAGGCCCGGTGTTCCCCGAGAGACACCCGTTGCGCTGCCGAAATCGTGGCAGGATGAGAGCTGCACCCATTCTATTCGCGCTCGCAATGATCGACCCGAACGTCGTCACAAGGCAGCTCGACGCGCCCGTCAGGTGGCCGGGCTTCGTTCATGCGATCCTGTGGACCGCAATCTTGATGGTGTCTTGTAGTGGCCTGTGGCTGCATCGCCGCGAAAAGTGAGTCGTTCGAGGCGCCTGCTCGCGAGAAGAGCGGGCTAATGAGGACTATGAGGTGGCGCGTCGGTCCGGGCGGGCCTCCGAGCCCAATGCCGTTAGCCCGACGATCGTGGGGCTACTCTGCCGCCGTACAACGCGGAGGGCCGGGTTCTCGCGCACAATAGTAGCGCTTGCCGTGACATAGCGCTGTCCAGCGCGGTGGATAGGTCTGCGTCTCGTGGATCTCGATTTCTGCTTCTGGGCAACCAACCCAGCCCACTGTCTCCGACCGCTCGTTGATCTCCGCGTGTTCTTTGAGCATCGCGCCGCAGCCTGAGCCGAGCACCACCGCCGCACCTATCAGAATCGCAACTCTCACGATGGCCTCCTGCATGCCGCCGCACCGCGGGGCTTGCAGCTTCTTCCCGGCTGCTCGCTGTTCGAAGCAAACACGAGCGGCGTGCGTGCTATTCCCCCGCTGCTCTATCCCACAAAGAGTGAGTCTCTGATTCATGTCGTCAGGGCGATCTTGTCTCGCTCTCTTGCTGGCTGCGCGCGCAGGCTCGACGGCGATGCCACCGGGCAGGGTGTGCGGCATGCGTCGGCACCGCACGCGCAGAGTTGCGGCAACGCAAGCTGGGCATTCGGTGCCGATCTGCACCACGGCGAGAGCGGCGTTCAGATCGGCAGCTCCCACTGCCGCGCAAAGTGGGCCGTTGAGCAGGTTGGCGTCTTGATCGTAGACTCCGAAGCAACGCGCCCGTGCTGCCCGAGAGTTCGAGCCGGTACGGATGCGTATGCGCTAGACTGCGCGGCGGGTTGTAGGTCGTTGGGGGTGGATTATCGGTATGGTGACACCAGCTGGCCGCCCATGGACCGTGACGTTCGCTGCGGCACTGCTGGCCTTCAGCAGCCTCTATTCGCTCGTCGCCATCTTGCATGCCGCGATGACCAAAGGCTTGTCCGAAAAGGACACCTTCCTCATCTTGGTGACACTGAATTTGGTTGGTTCCGTTCTCTTCGCTTACGCGCTGTACGCCGGACGCAAGTGGGCACGAACGGCGGTGCTCGTGCTTGCCGGTTTCGCAACCTTGAAGGCGACCCCCCGAGTGGCCGCTGCCGGCTTGCGTCATCAGGCGATGCCGGCGCTCTCAGATGCCGTGCTCCTCATCGCTCCGCCGGTGCTGATCGTCGTGCTGTTGATGCTACCATCAACCCGCAGGTGGTACAGTGCGATGGGTTACTGAGCAGAGCTGGCTAACGGCTGACTATGAGCTGGCGCCTCGGTCAAGGACGGGAGGGTGCGCCTCATTCTGCTGCGAGCTGCTCGCGGTGTTGCACGGCGGAAGGGTCCGCGCGACAGTCGTCTTGGTCGGCGTTCGCGCTGCGAGGGTGCCGTTCCAGGTGAAGCCCGATGCCGTTTGCCGGGCGAAGGGAGGCGTGTGGCCGGGCTTTCTCGCGATGTGTGCTTTTGGACGGTATGGCTGTTGCTGGCGAACCTTCTTGCATGTTCGGCGGCGCGTGCGGAAAGCGGCGGACCCAAGACAGAAGAGGTCGAGCACAAGTTCGTCGTCGGCGTCGGCGCAGCAGCGGAACTCGAACTCGGGGACGGTTCGTTCCACCCCGGTGGAAATCTGATGATCGAGTTTGAGCCTATCGAAGACTGGCTCGAAGTTGAGATCGGAGCTTCCGTGCTCGCGACCAAAGGGGGCACGCAAGTGCCCGTCGATCTCCTGCTCAAGAAGCCGTTTCAGCTCACCCACCGACTCGATTTCATGATCGGAGCCGGTCCGGAAGTCGTCTGCGACTCGCGCTCTCCCCACGGTCTGCGCGTCGGCGTCGAAGGTGCGCTCGACCTCATGTTCTGGCCGAGCCAGAACGTCGGCGTCTGGTTTGAGCCAAGCTACGATGTCGTCTTCCACTCGGGACTTTCCCACGGCCTTGGCAGCACTGGCGGACTGTTGATTGGGTGGTAGGCGTCGCACCAACCGAAGTGGCGTCCAACGAGGGACTGCGAGACCCACCTCGCGCTCGGGATCATTTCGAGCGAACGGCGAACCCTTCAGGCCACGCGGCATCGGCCGAGGAGGATGCATCACGTGATGCATGCTGATCTGAGCCACGAGCTTCTGGGCTCTGGTAGACTCGGTGCCGCCATGCCAAAGCCCCGCCGACCCCATGTAGCCTCACCCGACGAGATCAAGATCACTCGACAGGGCGACACCGCTATCTTCGAGTACGCCGATCCCAAGATCGCGACGACTTCTTTCGCCATGGAGCCGGGCAAGCTCGCGTCCATGAGCGACGCCGAGCTACTCGCCTACTGGAACGAGCACATTGAGGCGAGCGATGAGTTTCGGCGTGCCTACAAGTTCGTGGGGACCGAGATCCCAGTGGGCAAGCCGCAGGTCCAGTATCACGAACTGGGCGACCAATGGACCGCTCGCGGTGACGTGCTCCGGTGCGTGGTCGTCAACGATTCCCCCGAAGGCATGGACGACGTGTTCATTTCCATCGACGACCGCGACTTCACCGTTGC
>DASVHQ010000161.1:0-5113 GCA_036382515.1 Polyangiales bacterium
TCACCGAGGTCGCGCTCCACGCCGACGTCCGTGTGCATGGTGTGCGTGGGCCCCAGGTGCGGGTTACCGAACGCGATCGAGGATTCCTGGTACTGCGGTGGCTGTGAGAACGTGCCAACGCCCGCCTTCAGCCGCGTTTGATCGTCGATCGAGTAGTGCGCCGACAGGCGTGGGTCGAACGAGAAGCGGTTCACCTCGCTGTAGTAGTCCACGCGCGAGCCGAGCTCCACGCGCACCGGCCGGAGATCGAAGTCGCTCTCCAGGTACAGCGCCGGCTGCACCACCGTGAACTTGTCGGTGGATGAGATGCGCGAGCGATTCGAGATCGGCGTCGCGCTGGAGCCGTTGTCCGGGTTGCCTTCTTGCTGCGTGATCGGCGGACCCTTGTAGGTGACCTCGCCCGGCAGGAGCACGGCGTCCAGACCGCCGATCAGTCGCACGTTGTCGGTCATGCGCGCGCGCCACTCGCTGCGCGCGTAGATGTCGGTGCCGGAGAGCAAGAAGTCGAACGCCGAGCCCAGGCCGAAGTCCACGTTGAAGTGGCCTGCCGCGATCTGCAAATCGTGGTCGACGCGATCACTGACCTTGTGCGCCCACGACGCGTGCACGCGGTGAAACTGCGTGGAGAAGTTGAAGTTGCCGCTGACGGCGGAGTCGGTGTCGGAGGGCTCGCTGAAGAGCAAGCGCATCGAGTCGGAGCTGCCATAGACCATCAAGCGCAGCTTGTCGCGATCGCTTGGGCGGTACGTGGTGATGGCCTGGTAGTCGTAGTAGACGGGCGCCGCGAGCGCGCTCACTGTGCCCGACGGAATCACTTGATCGAAGACGAAGTCGATCCACGAGCGGCGCGCCGCGCCGGCGAACTCCCAGTTCGATGTGATCGGGCCCTGCACGAGCAGCGAGCCATCGATGAAGTTCACGTCGGCCACGCCGTGCAACCCGTCGCGCGGAGGATCGGCCACCGTCGCCTCGATGATGCCGCCGCGACGCCGGCCGTAGCGCACCGAGAAATTGCCCGGGTAGAAGTCGACCTTCTCGAGCAAGCGCGAATTGATGAAGCTGGTGAGCCCGCCGAAGTGATAGAGCAACGGCACCGGGATGCCGTCGAGCAACACTTGAGTGTCGGCGGGCGCGCTACCGCGCACGATGATGAAGCCCGCACCCATCGGCGGACGGGCCACACCGGGCAGAAGCTCGATGGCGCGCAGCGCATCACCGCGCGTGCCGGGAATGCGCGTGAGCTCTTCCTTGCCGATGGTGCGGCGGGTAACCTCGCGCGGTGGCGGCGCGACGCGCGCGACGGCGTGAAACGCCTCGGGATCGGGCGCCGGCCGCAAGCGATACACGACGCTGGTGGCCTCGGCCGCCGCAACCGTCTCCTCCGCGTCCTGCGCGAGCCACTGCAACTTCGACAGGTGCAAGCGGTACTGCCCGGCGCTCAGCTCGTCGAACACGAAGTGGCCCGCTGCATCGGTCAGCGCGCGGCGCGTGAGCCTCGGTTCCTGTGCCACCGATTCGAGCAGCGCTTCCACGCCCGCCATCGGCTGCTTGTCATCGTCGTTGAGCACCGTGCCTTCGAGCTGTCCGGGCTTGGGCGGTGCCTCGACCTCGACGGGCTTGGGTACTTCCTTCACCTCGAACACGTACGGGAAGACCACGCGCGAGGGCACCGGTTCACCGTCGCGCGTCGCCGGCTCGAAAGTCAGCTTGCGCCCTGCTTCGAGCGCCGCTTCGTCGAAGCCGTTGCCCACGGGTGCTTTCACCTTGGCGTCGCTCACGTTGCCGTCGATGCCGATCACCAGCTCGAGCTCGACCACCACCTGCGCCGTGAGCCCCTGCTCCAGCGCTTGCGGCGGATACGTCGCCTCCACGAACTGTTTGAGCTTGGGCGCCACCAGTACCGGCGGCTTCGCAGGCTGCGCCGGCTCTTGCGGCACCGGGCCCGCAGGCACGGTGGTCACGCCGGTCTGCGCGTACGCGCTGGACGCGGGACTCCCCAGGCACGCCAGAACGCATGCCAATAACCAAGCTAGAACCAAGCCCAAGCCACGCTTCGACAAACGCATCTCGCGCGGCACAATACTGCGTAACGCCGCGGCGCGACAGGGCGCTGCGGGCAGACCGTGGCTCCGCCGAGCAGCCAACGGCGCGAGGGTCGAGACGCAGTGCAGGCGGGCACGACGCGGCCACGGCCGCCCGGCGCGCATCAGCTTGCCCCGTCGAGCGCGCGTGTCGCAGAGCGCTGGCGACGAGGCACAGCTCTTCAGTCGAAGAAGTAGAAGAAGCGCGGCTCGGTTCCGAGTTCCTCCTTGAAAACGTAGATGCGCTTGTCGGCGATGATGCGCCGTATCTCGCTGTTGGGGTCGAGCAGGTTGCCGAACTTGCGCGCGCCGGTGGGACACACCTCGAGGCAGGCGGGGTATTGGCCCTCACGCGTGCGATGCAGGCAAAACGTGCACTTCTCGACGACGCCCACAGGGCGGATGCGGTTACTCAGCAGCCCCTGATTGGGATTGATCTCGGAGGGATGCAGCTGGGGCTCCGCGAAGTTGAAGCGGCGCGCCCAGTAGGGGCAAGCGGCCTCGCAGTAGCGGCAGCCGATGCACCAGTCGTAGTCGACGACGACGATGCCGTCCTTTTCCTTCCAGGTCGCCTCCACCGGGCAGGCCCGCACGCACGGCGGGTTGTCGCACTGGTGGCACTGCACCGGCATGTAATATTTGTCGGGGTTCGGCACCTCCCCTTCGTAGTAACTCTCCGAGTTCTCGATGCTCATCGTGCCTTTGTCGATCTGCAGCACGCGGATGTAATGCATCTCCGGATCGCGCGAAGTGTTGTTCTCCGCTGCGCAGGCATATTCGCAGCGCCTGCAGCCCGTGCAGTACGAGAGGTTCAGCGCGTAGCCGAACTCCACGCCCGGGATGGCCTGCGGATCTTTCACATGGACGTCGACGCCGTAGCGCTCGCGCGTCTTGCGCTCCACGCGCTCGATCAGCGCTTGCTTCTCGTGCGCATCGAGCTCCTTGTAATGCTTCTGGCTGAACTGCTCCCAGGTCAGCGTCGTGCTGGCGCAGCCGCTGGCGCTCACGGCCGCAGCACCTGCAGCGGCAGCCGCCGCGGCGAGAAACGCGCGCCGCGAGCTCTGCATGTGCTCGCCACCACGCACCAGCGCGGCGGCCAGCTCGTCGTTGTCGGCGGCGACATCACCGGCGGGTTGGCTGCGTGAGCTGCCGCCGCAACCGCAGCTGCCCGAGCCACAACCTGTTGCCGGCGCGCTCACGGGTTGCGCACGCGCGCTGCTACCGCAGCCGCAGTTGCCCGATCCACAACCTGTTCGCTGCTCGCTCATATGCACCCCGTCGCGTGAACGGCTTCGATGCGGACGTAGCGGGTCCTTTGCCGGGACGACCCCCGAGCCGCAGCTGCGGTGCGGGGACGGCGTTTCCACCGTGCCCTCGCCCAGTGCCAAGACTGGCGCGCCAACCGCCCGTAACGTTACGTTAGATTTAGAGAGTGCGCCAGGCTCATGGGGGTGGCAAGCTCAACTACCGCCTGGCGTTTTCGGGCCAGGCAGCCACATCGGCCCCCTACCCGTTCGAGCGAGCCAACCCCCGTGGACTTCGATCCCGATCAGCTGACCCTGCGCTTCGACAGCCGCGACGAGCTCGCGGGCTTCCACAAGGAGCTCACGATGCTGCTGCGCGAGGTGACGATCTCGGTGAGCGCCGCGACGACCGATGCCGAGCAGGCCCAGAAGCACGCGCGCGCGTTGCTCGAGGAGTTCCAGGCCACGGCACGCTTCCTCAGCATCCTTCGCAGGCAACAGAGCGTGCCTCGCTCCGGCTGAGGCGTGCGCTCTTCGCTCGGACCTACGGCGCCAGCTCAACCGCCGATCTTGCGTGCCAGCAGGGCGTTCGTGTCCTCCACCTTTTTCGTCACGTTCGTCACGCTCTTGATCGCGTCCTGCTGCTTCTGCACGAAGCCAGCCGAGCCGTCGGACGCGCCCTCGGCGGCCGCGGCGAGGCCCTCCTGCAGCGGCTGCAACTCGCCGATCACGTAGTCCTGGACCATCGTGTAGCTGACGGGTGTGCCCGAGCCGGCAGCGAGTCGAGCGTCCGACACGGCCGAGCCCGCACGTGCGGCTGCGTCGGTCCAGCTTGCGGCGACGCCGAGATCCTTCATCAACGGTCATGGAGGGTTCAGCTCGACAGCGGGCTACCGATTCGACCGCGTATGAGGTACTTTGCGCTCACTTCGCGCGACGCTCGTTCGTGCGGCCCAAGCGCGTCGAGAGCTGGCTGTTGCTTACGGCGGCGCGTCCGGCCGATGTCTTTGGCAGCAGGCGCAGCGCGTGGTAACAGGTCGCGGTGGCAGCTCGAGCTTGCACATGCATGGTGCTCTTGGTCCTCACGGCGGTGCTGACCGCACGAGCCGGCGCGCAGAGCGGCGCGGCAGCGTCGCAGCCATCAGCGGCAAGCCCAGCAGCCGACTACGAGTCGCTTTTCGCGCAAGCCCAGAGCCACTACGAGGCACACCGCTACGCGCAGGCCTGGGCGCTGTTCATGCAAGCGCACGAGCTCGACCCCGGCGCCGACACGCTGCGCGGTCTGGGCATGACGGAGCTCGAGCTGCACAACTACGCCGACAGCATCCAGCACCTGCAGGCCGCGCTCTCGTCCACGGTGCGCCCGCTGTCCGACGCTCTGCGCGCGTCCGCGCAGAGCCTGCTCGCAAGTGCGCGAGGCGCGGTTGCGCGCTTCGAGCTGCGGCTGGTCCCCGAGCCGTCGCAGCTGCGCGTGCTGGTCGATGGCATGCCTGTGGACCTGCCCGCCGATCAAACGCTGACGTTGCCCATCGGTGAGCACGTGCTGCAAGTGCAGGCGCCGGACTGCCAGGAGGTCAAGCGCACGCTCCGGGTCAAGGGCGGTGAGGTCCAGCGCCTGGTGATCGAGCTGTCGCGGCGCTTGCCGCCATCAGCTGCGGCTTCGGCCGCACCCAAGCTCGCGACCACGGCAGCCCCGGCCGAGGAAGCACCCCACACGCTCTGGTCGAGCCCGTGGTTCTGGGCAGTGGTAGACGCGGCCGTCGTGGGTTCCGTGCTCACGACGGTGCT
>DASVHQ010000162.1:0-20798 GCA_036382515.1 Polyangiales bacterium
AGTGCCCACTTCACCATCGGCTCGTTCGGCTTGCTCCGCATCATCGACCAGCAGCCTTGCACCAGCGCAAAACGTAGGTCGCTGGCTCCTGCCTTGGTGATCCCCGTGCGCTGTGTGCGCATCGAGCTGGAGTTCTCCCCGGGCGTCAGGCCCACGTACGACATCACTTGGTGCGCGCTGCCGAAGCGCTCCGGCTGGTCCACCACCGACACGAACCTCACCGCGATCACTCGGTCCATAACGTCCACAAGCGCCGCGCTCCGCGCTGACCTCGGCGACGCGCACCGAAGAAGGACTTCGAGCAAGCCTAGGCGCAATCGCTTGCCTGCGCGCCAGCTCACCTCGGCGCAATCTTCCGGCGGGCGCGCGGGCGTCGCCGATTCAGCATCAGCACCGTCAGTGCCACCCGTCGGCCTTCAGCTCTCGGGACCTACACCGGCAACGCGCAGCTGCCGAGCCCCGAAACTTGGCGGAGCTGGCGGCGGCGTGACGCGCTTGTCCTCCACACAACCTGCGGATTGTGCTAGCGCTTGTGTCGATGGGCTCCGGTGCCGCCGACTTCCGCGAGTGGGTTCGCCAGCGTCGCCTCGCAGAGGCACGCGAGAAGGCGGCGCTCCGTGACAACCCTCCCGATCCCGCGTCCGCCCTCATGCGCGGCCTGGCCCTCATCGATTTCGCGAAGCAGGTGGGCTCGAAATACAGGGAGTATTCCATCGAATTCGCGCCTTGCTTCCGGGGCGCCTCAACGCCGAACCGATCGACTTGTTTCGCGTCGGGCCCTAACTTGGAGAATGTGATGACACGTCGGCTTGCTTGCCTCGAGTCGGCATCACTTGGAAGGCTCTTGGGAGCGGCATCTTGGGCTCTCCCGATCGCTGTGGTGGTGGCGCTGTCCGGAAGTTGCAGCCGCGTCCGGGATCGCACGCTGAGCGAAGACGGGGGTACCGGGGGCGTCAGCGCCCCGAGCGCAGGCGCCGCAGGCACGGTCGATGCTGGAGCCGGTCGACTCGGCGTAGCCGACGGAGGGACGGCCGGAGTCGCGGGGAGAGTCGCCGCAGGCGGCGCGGGCGTAGCAGGTGGCACATCGGGTGGCGCAGGCAGCGCAGGCGGCGCAGGCACGAGCGGCGCAGGCACGAGCGGCGCAGGCACGAGCGGTGCAGGCACGAGCGGTGCAGGCACGGGCGGGTCGGGCAGCCTGACCGCGTCCTTCTACATCGGCGCGGACGTCACGGATCAGCAAACGGCGAGCGACGCCGCGAAGACCGATCTCTTCGCGCGGATGAAGGCGCACGGGTTCAACTACATTCGGGTGCGGACCTTCGTCGATCCAAAGGCCGCCGACGGATACGACAAGATGAACGGCTACGACGACCTCGCCCACACCATCATCTTCGGCAAACGTATCAAGGACGCGGGCATGGGATTTCTTCTCGACTTTCACTACAGCGACAACTGGGCCGATCCGGGCAAGCAGTGCGTTCCGGTGGCCTGGCAGAGCTATACGACGATCGCTGATCTCGCCACGGCGGTTCACGACTATACCAAGGACGCCATCACGCAACTGATCGCGGGAGGCGCCCGGCCCGACATGGTGCAGCTCGGAAACGAGATCACGCCCGGCATGCTCATCCACCGTTGCGACAGCGGCGGACAGCCAACCGGCAACAACCCGATCACCGGAAGTACGTCGAGTTGGAGCAACCTCGGGACCCTGCTGAAGGCTGGCGTGAAGGGCATCAAGGATGTCGACACCGGCATCCTGATCATGCTCCACATCGATCAGGGCGACGGCCTGGCGAAGAGCCAAAGCTTCATCACCAACGCCAGGAACCAGGGCGTGCACTTCGACGTCTTCGGCGAGTCTTGCTACACGGCCTACCAGGGTCAGCCCTCGGGTTGGATGTCCACATTCACCCAGCTCGCGAGCATGTTTCCGACGCTGAAGCTCGTCATCGCGGAGTACGGCCCCGAGCAGAAGGCGGCCAACGACATCCTCTTCGGTCTCCCCAACCAACAGGGAATCGGCACTTTCAATTGGGAGCCGACCACTATGGGCAACTGGAACACGGGGCATGACCTCTTCAGGCGTTCGGGAAATACGTATACCGAGCAGCCCGATGTGGCTCTCTACGATCAAATGAAGATCGACTACGCCTCGAGATTGTGAGCGGGACGGGATATAGAATCGGGTGCAGATCCCGTTCTTCATGGGTGTTCACGCAGCCTCGGCGAGCGGAGCGTTGGGCTTGGCGTCGTGAGCGCGCGGTGGCTGTCTGTCGAAGGTCGCGATCATTGGCTTGTTGATCGGACCTGCCGCTCCAGGCTGTCGTAGGCGTTCTTCAGCCAGAGCAAACGGCGCACGGCGCTCGGGCCGCGCGCGAGCGCGAACGGCACAAGGCCGTCGCGCAGCATCGTCTACGTCGAGACGTGAACGCCGCCGGGCGGACGAAGTGTGACCGTGTCGCAGACGTCTCGTCCCTCGAACCAGGCATGCGTGCAGCGATAGGGTAGGTGCGTGCGCAGATTGCGTGCGAAGAAGTCTCGCAGTCCCGCCTCGCGGTTGGCCGGGTCGGGAAATTGGTCGGCCGTCCAGCCGGGGTTGGCGTGGCGCAGGCTGAGCTTCTGCTGCATCCTGCGGCCATGCGTGTAGCGAAGCTCGGTGGCTTGCGGACTCATCTCGCGGGTGGCGTCGATGGCGACGGCGGCGGCGACGGTCCGCTGGTCGTGCTGATGCACGGCTTCGGCGCCCCAGGCGACGATCTCGTCGGGCTCTTGCCCGTGCTGCGCGTCGCGCGCGAAGTCCGCTTTGCATTTCCCGAGGCGCCGCTCTCACTCGCGGACTTTCCGTTTCCTGCACGGGCGTGGTGGCCGCTGGACCTCGCGCGCCTCGAGCAGGCGCGCACGCGCGGGCAGTCGCTGGATCGCGCAGGCGAAGTTCCCGAGGGGCTCGTGCTCGCGCGGCAGCACGTGATCGCGCTGCTCGACGACCTGCAGGCGCAGCTCGGGGTGAGCTCCGAGCGCATCCTGCTCGGCGGCTTCTCGCAGGGCTCGATGCTCGCGATCGACGTCGCGCTCAGCGACCTGCGCCCGCTCGCCGGCCTGGTGCTGCTCTCCACGACACTGATCAACGCCGACGAGTGGCGCGCACGCCTGCCAGCGCGTGCGGGCTTGCCCATCTTCCAAAGCCACGGCCGTCGTGATCCGCTCTTGCCGTTCGCCGCTGCCGAACACGTGCGCCAACTGTGGCAAGGCATCGGCAGCCCCGTGACCTGGACCGAGTTCGACGGCGGCCACGAGCTCACACCGCAGGTGCTGCAGCGCTTGTGCAGATTCATCGAGGAACGGCTGGGCAGCGCGCACTGCACCGACTCCCGATGAGCGACCGCGAGCACCGCCGTCCGAGTCTGCTTTCCAGCGCGCTGCTGTGCGCGGTCGCGGTTGCAGTGCTCAGCTTGCTCGTGGTCGAGCTCTACGACCTGGACCTGTGGTGGCACCTGGCCATCGGTCGCTCCATCCTCGAGCACGGCGCCGTACCGACGCGTGACGCCTGGACGGTGCTCGGTTTTGGCCGCGAGTATCACGATTCTCACTGGCTGTTCCAGGTGCTGATCGCGGCGGCGGACCGCGCTGCCGGCTCGATTGGGGTGCAGTCGGTCATGGTGAGCCTGTGGCTGCTCGCGCTTGCGGCGGTGTGGCGCACGGTTCGCCGTCACGTGGAGCCCGAGGTTGCCGCAGCGCTGGTGTTGCTCGTCGCGCTCACGTCGAGCGAACGCTTCCTGCCGCGCCCGGAGCTTGCGACCGTCGCGGCGCTCGCGTGGTTCGTGGCCGAGCTCGCGCAGGACCGGGCGTGGAGCGCGTGGCGTGTTGCGCGGCTCGCACTCTTGCAGCTGCTGTGGACCAATTCGCACGGCCTGTTCGTGCTCGGCCCGGCCGTGGTCGGTTGCCACGCGGTGTCTGCCGTGCTGCGCTCGCGTCCACGAGGTGAGCTCGTCGGTCTGTGGAGCACCGTGGCTGCCACGGCCGTCGCCTCCCTGGTCAACCCCTGGGGACTTGGGGCCTGGTCCTACGCGCTCTTGCTGATGACCGAAGCCAGCGGCGGCAACGGCGGTCTCGTGAGCACGCTGGGCGAGATGACCTCGCCGTTCGCAGCGGCGGCGCGCACGTCGCCCGCGATGTGGTGCTACTACGTGCTGGTGATGGCGTTCGTGGCCGCGCTCGTCGTGCTGCGCGGACGCCGCTGGTTGCGCGGCGACGTGCTCGTTGCGCTGATCACGCTGGCTTTGTCGGTGTCGGGGCGGCGCAACGTCGTGCTGTTCGCGGTCGCCAGCATGCCCACGCTCGCCGAGGCGATCGCGGCCGTGCGCTGGCCCAGTGCTCTGCGCGGTAGCGTAGCCCGGCTGGCGGTGCTGACCTGCGCCACGGGGATCGCAGCCGCCGTGCTCTCGGGCGCCTACTTCCTGCGCCTCGAGCTGCCGGCGCGCACGGGCTTCGGAGCGACGCCTTCGTTCTTCCCCGCGAGTCTTGGCGCGTTCATCCGTCGCAGCGGGTTCTCCGGACGCATTCTCAACAGCAACACGCTCGGGGGCTTCGTCAGCTATCAGCTCGCCCCGAAGTCCCTGCCGCTGACCGATGGACGCTGGGAGCTGCAAGATCAAGCGCAGCTCGAGCGCGCGCTCGCCGCGAGCCGTACGCGCGGTGGCTGGCGCAGCTTGCTCGCGCTCTACCGCCTCGACGGCATTCTGCTCGCGCACACCTCGCCCGAGGCGGCGGCGATGCTGCCTGACCTCGCGCAAGCCGCGGACTGGAAGCTCGTGTACCTCGACAACGCGGCATCGTTTTGGCTTCCGACGACGCAGCCCAATTCGACGCCCGCGCTCGACCTTTCGGACGCGCGGAGCATGCCCGCGCTGGCGCGCAGCGAAGACGCCTTGTTCGTGGCCACCTTCGCGTCGGCGGTCGGAGCGAACCGGCTCACGCTCGCGGCCTGTCAGCGCGGTCTCACGCTCGGCTGGCGCACCGAGTGGTTTCTCGAGCAACTGGGAGAGGCCCAGGTGAAGCTCGAGCTGTGGAGCGATGCGGAGCGCACTTTTCGGCAGCTGCTCGCGCGCGACGGCGAGCACCCGGTCGCGCTCAACGAGCTGGCGTTCCTCGCCTTTCAGCGCGGCGAGCCTGCGGCGGCGCTCACGCTGCTCGACCGCCTGATTGCGCACGACCCAGCCAACCGCGCTGCCATCGAGAATCGCGAGCGCGTCGCGCGCGCCATGCAAGGCGCACAGCGCTGAACGTCGGGGCGCGAGCTCGCCTCCGAGTGCTAGCGCGTCGGGCACGAGATCTCGCCCAGCCGAAAGCCGCCGACGACGCACTGCACGACGAACTCGTTGTCGAAGACGAAGTCGTCCGAGTTCTCAAATATGCGCGCTGCCGACCAAGTTGAGGCCGGCGCTCGCTCAGTGGCCGTCAACAGGCGTTGGAGGCGGGTGTGCGAGCCCTCGTTCGGCCACGCTGCGCCAGCAGCAGCGCTTCAGCCCGGCCGCTCCCAGGTGCAGTCCTTGGCGCAACCGTCGCCGTTCACGAGGTTGCCGTCGTCGCACTGCTCGCCCTGCTTGGCCTGCACGACGCCGTCGCCGCAGCGCGGGCCGAGGACGCAGCCGGAGGCGCACTTGCCGTAGCCGCCGCGGTTGGTGCCGTCGTCGCATTGCTCGCCAAACAGCGCGTCGATATGCTTGTCGCCGCAGTACGCGCTCTTCTTGCAGCCGGGCGCGCAGCCTGGCGAGCTCGCGCCGCTGTAGGTCGTGAGGTTCACGCCGTCGTCACACGCCTCGAAGGCTGTCTGTCGGATCGCGTCGCCGCAGAACGGCGCGCGCTTGCAGCTCGCGGTACACGTGCCGTAGCTGCCGTCGTTCTTCCCGTTGTCGCATTCCTCGTCGCCCGCGACGATGCCATCGCCGCAGGTGGTGGTACAGGTGCTCTTGCGAGACGTGAAGCCGTTGAGCGTGAGGTTGAAGTTGCTGCCACTGGTGTGACGCTCGGCATGGAGGAGCACGATCTCGTAGACGTGCCCATCTTGCAGACCCAGCCCGCTGGCCGTCGTGGCGTCTAGCGTGACCGTGCCGTTCTGCGGCGTGTGCAGGCCGCCGATGTCCACCGCGAGCTTGCGGCGGATGAACACCCAGACGTCGTCGTCGCCGTCGAAGGAGAGGGTGGGCGTTTGCGTGGCGTCGTACTGGAACCAGTAGCGCACCTCGCTCGTGAAGCCGAAGTCGTGGCCGCCACTGAGGTTCTCTTTGCCCTGGCCGACCCAGCTTTGGGCATCGCCGTCCCATGGGAAGAAGCCACCTGCGGGAGTCGTGAACTTGTACCAGCCGTTGGCCGGGTAGTACGCGAGTGAAAGCCGCGTCACCTTTGTGACGTTGACGCCGGGCACGTCGTGATACCACTGGTCGAACGCGGCCTGCGTGGTCATCTGTTGGCCGTTGCTGCAGGTGCCTTCGGGTTGCACTCCGTCGCAGCTGCCGGTGTACACCGGCTTGCCGCTGGCATCGAGGTCAGCTGCAACCAAGCCGGGCGTGATGCTCGAGCCACTGAACTGCTCGAAGTCAGGGTGCTTGGTGGAGCCGCCGGCCGGCAGTGAGATGAAGTCGCGATAGGTGACGGGCACGTCGAGCGTCGTGGGCAGGGCGCCTTGGACCAACGTGCAGGTGTAGCCGCGCTCGGTCTGACAGGTGGAAGAGCAGCCATCGTGGTTGCGCGTGTTGCCGTCGTCGCACAGCTCGGCGTCGGTCGGCAGGATCAGGCCGTCGCCACAGCGTGACGTGCAGTCGCCGGTGGCACAGTTCGGCTCCACCTCACAGAAGGGCGTGCAGCCGTCGCCCACGACCTGATTACCGTCGTCACAGGGTTCGCTGCCCTGCTTCAGGCCGTCGCCGCAAACCGTCGGCACGCAGGGCTTGCCGGGGGTGTCGCAAGCGTAGCCCGGTTCCAGCTTACAGAGCTTGGAGCAGCCGTCGCCGTCGATGGCTGCGCCGTCGTCGCACTCTTCCTTGCCCGCGACGATGCCGTCTCCGCACTTCTTCGCGACGCAGCGCGTACCGGGCACGGGACAGGCGTAGCCCGGTTCCACCTGACACTTGATCGAGCAGCCGTCGCCGTTGCCGAGGTTACCGTCGTCGCAGGTCTCCTTGCCGGCCACGCGGCTGTCCCCACAATTCACGGTCGAAACGCACTTCTTGCCGGGCACGGGGCATGCAAAGCCCACGTCGATCGAGTCGCAGCTCGCGGAACAGCCGTCGCCTGGCACGCTGTTGCCGTCGTCGCACTTCTCACCCGGCTGGATCTTGCCGTCGCCGCAGCCCGTGGTGTCGGCGTCACGGCCCGCGTCGTGGCCCGCATCACGATGTGACGAGATGGCCACGGCGCCGTCGCCGTTCGCGAACGAGGCGTCGCTCGAGACCACACCCGCGTCGCCGGAGCCGCCGCCAGGGCGCCACACGCTCCTGCTGGCAGAGCAGTGGATCACGCCCAGAGCGGCGAGACCGACCAAACACATATAGCCCGGGCCGAGCCGCCGACCGGCAGCCGCCATGTTTTGCGCTTGCGTTCCCAAGGCGGCAACTGTGCAGTGCTTCGCAGCGTTCGTCGATGTAGCCCGGGGTGGGAGAGTGGGCCGTCAACCCTGGCACGTGCCATGCATGGGTCGGCAGCTGGGAATCAGACTTGTGCCGACTTGTGCCGTGAGGCCAGGCGAAGGAGTACGCCATGGGACAGACAGCTCGGGTGACATGGTGCGGAGCGACAGTGCTGCTGCTGGCGGCTTGCACGAGCACGACACACGCCCCTTCGGACGCCGGGTCTTCCGGCCGGCAGCCGAAGGTGGATGCGAGCACAGATGCGAGCCTCGATGGCTCCGATCCCAGCTGCCCCGCGCTGCTCGCCACCTACGACGGCTACGTGAAGTCGCATCAGGCTTGCACGCACGACACGGACTGCGCCGTGCTGGACGGCTGCGACTGCGCGGTCGACTGGGTGACGGTCAACCAAGCGGCCGCTGACGCGCTGCTGATGATGCGCAATGACGTCTTCTACAGCCACGGCTGCAAGTCGAGCCAGGAGTGCGACGGTCCGGTGTTCGACGCGACCTGCGATGTCGGTCGCTGCGTGCTGCACGGGCTTCCAACCGATCAGTGGTGCGGCATGGCGCCGTCGTACGCACACCTCGAACTCGCGCCGAGCCCGTGGAGCACCGGCCAGCCCACGTCTGTACGGCCGAGTCTGACGGTCTCCGGCTGGACCTCCGATCACTCCGTTTTCGACGGGACGTTGCAGCTGCGCACCTATCCAGGCGACGTGCCGGTTCCGACGCAGGGCCACCTCGACGCGTCGCCAGACGACGCCGGCACCGTGGCAAGCGGCAGCAACGGCGACAGCTTCGCCTATCGGCTGACGCCCGCGCAGCCCCTGCAGACCGGCTGGTATGCGCTGCGCTTGTCCCTGCCTGCGTCCACAGCGGCACAGCTCGCTCATGCAGCGCTGCCCAGCGACGGCACGTACGTGACCTACTTCCGGGTCGGCAGCGCGCCGTACCTGCTTGGGGTCGGAGCGGGTCCATCCATGTCCGCGGATCTCTTCCCGAAGCTGAATTTCACCTTTTCCGAGGCGGTGCGCATCCCGGATCCGCTGCCGATCGCAGTGACCGCCGATGGAGTGGCCGCGTCTTGCGTATTCAACGACACACCCCGGCAAGCCTACGAAACGCTCGCGCTTCGCTGCGACCCACCCGTCCCGGCGAGCGCGCTCGAGCGTATCACTATCAGCGAGGGCATCACCTCGGCGTTGGACGGCACCCCGCTACGCAACGCGGCGGGCCAGACTCGGTTCAGCATCGAGCTTGCCCACGACGCTGGGCTCGGGGTCTGGTCGGAGCCGTCGACCAAGCCACCGAGCTTCTGAAGCCGACGGTCCACACCGGTCCCCCACCGATAAGCCCAGCCTCGGCACCGAGACCGATGCATCCATCGGACTCGTCATCAGCCCGTGAGACGCCGGCAATCCGACTCCCATCAGCCCGCACCTTCGGGCTGCCGTGACCTCGAACAGCCAGGGCACCAGCGATTGTGTGTCACATGCAACCCAAGTCTCGTCTACCTGCGAGGGGGGAGCTTTTCTGGCGCGCTGCCTGGAGCGCGCCGCCACTGTCACGTCCCAATACTCCAAGAGCAGCGCCTGCGGCGCTCCGCGCTGGCGCCCGGGCGCAGGTGTTCGATCGGCTCGCAGCGCGAGCGCTGTCGTCGGCAGCAACCAACCGTTGCGCGGACGGCGGCACACGCGCTCGCCGCGCTCACAGACACACGGGCGTGGCCGCGCAGACGCCGCCTGTGCAGCCGAGCGACTGGCTGCCGACTGTGTCGTCTGCGCAATCGGCCGCGGCCGCACAGGCCTGCGCGCAGACGTCGCGCTGATCGCTGCAGCCGCCGGTCGTGCCGCAAGCGAGACACAGTGCTGACTGCAAGCGGCCTTCGGGACACAGACCCCGCTTGCACGGTCGAAGTGCGGCGTGCTGCTAGCCGATGAACCGAAGCGTTCAGGCTTCTTGCGCAGCGAACCAAGCTTCGCCCACGGCGTCGAGCACGGCCTCGGTGACGTTGGGGCTCTCGACCACGGCATTCGCAGCGCCGAACGAGAAGACCACACGGCCCACGGGCACGCCCTCGACGAGCACGGTGACGGCATCTTCGGAGAGCGCGCGCATGCTGAAGGTCTTGCCTGCGTGGGTCACGGTGCGGGAAGCGAGATCGACGACGGGGGCCGTGGTGTTCATGGGGCCGCTGCCTAGCACAGAAACGGCCGAGATTGGAAGACGGCTGACCGCCCCGACGTGCGCGCTCACGTGCGCGGTCTGCCGGCGTCGCCGACCAACGTGATGCTGACGCGGCGCGTGTGCGGCGCGTGGCGATGCTCGTACAGGTAGAGGCTCTGCCAGGTGCCCAGGTCCAAGCGACCGTCGCGTACGGGAATGCCGATGGAGGTTTGCGTCAAGACGCTGCGCACGTGCGAAGGCATGTCGTCGGGGCCTTCGTCGGTGTGTGTGAACAGACGATCGCCGTCTGGTACCAGCCTTGCCATGAAGCGCTCGAGATCGGTCTGCACGGCAGGGTCTGCGTTCTCGCAGAGGATCAGCGACGCGCTGGTGTGATGCACGAACACCGTGCACAGGCCGATGTGGACGTGGGTCGCCGCCACGCACAGCTGCACCTGCGCCGTCAGGTCGTAGAAGCCGCGGCCTTGGGTGGGGCAGAGAAGCTCGGATGGATGGAGCACGCGGCAGAGCATAGCGCAGCGCCGGCACGAGCGTCGTCGCGGTGAAGCCGCGGAACCGGGGGGCGCACGAGAGCAAGGCGCCGAGCCCGTGCTACAAAGCGGCTCGTCATGTCCGAGCTCGCCAGCGCCGTCTGTTCCATCACACCGACCAAGCGCAGGCGCTACTTCTGGGCCGCGTGGTGGACGGGCGCGCCCAGCTACTCCCCGTTTCGCAAGCCGGACGCGTCCAACGGCGGCGCGGACAGCGTTGAAGATGCGCTCGCCGAAGCGCAGCGCGTGGCGGGGCGACATCTGAGCGTGATCGAGAGTCACTGGGCTCGCGCGTGGAAGAGCGTGCTGCGCGGTGAAACGCCCACGCCTCCGCCGCCGCGGCTCCGAAAACCAGTGGCTGGGCGCACGCGGGCCAAGACCTCGTCGTGGGCCGTGCTGGGCCTTGCACCGGGCGCTTCGCTCGCCGACGTGAAGCAGGCCTTCCGCAAGCGCGCTCTGCAGACGCATCCTGATCAGGGCGGCGACCCAGCACAGTTCCGCGCAGCGCACGCCGCGTACGAGAAGCTGTTCGCGAAGATCGCACGCGGCCCGCGTGCACCCAAGCGCAGGTGATTCACGCCGCGAGCGAGCGCGCGTGCTCTGCCAGGCCGTGGATCACGCTGTGGAAGTGCTTGAACTGCGTGAGCTTGTCGCGACCAAAGCGGCTGGCCAGCGCTTGCTCGACCATCGGCAACTTGGCCGTGCCGCCCGTACTGCACACGATGTCGACCTCGGCCGGCGTAACGCCCGCGCGTTCCAGCGTGGCATCGAGCTCGGCCACGATCGCGAGACTGACGCGCGCGCTGCTCGCTTCGAACGCGACACGTGCAACATCCTCGCTGATGTCGATCGTGGGATACTCGAACGTGAAGCGCGCGTTCTGTTGCGTCGAGAGCTCACGCTTGGTTGCCTCGATGGCCTCGAACACACGAAAGCCCAGGCGGTCTTCCACCAGTGTGAGCAGCTGCTCGATGACCTGCGCGTCGTGCGGTCCCAGCGACCACTGTTTGAGGTTACGCAGGAAGGTCATCGCGTCTTCGCTGCGCAGGAGCGAAGCGTCGGCAGGCGTGCAGATCTTCTCCATCAACGCGGGCGGCATCTTGAGCGAGTTGTTCCCGAAGGGCACCTGGTAGGTGACTTCCGTGCCAAAGTGCTTGCCCACGTGGTGACGCATGATCGCCGCATCGAACGCATCGCCGGCGAGCGACAGCCCACCGATGGCGAGCACGTCGGCCGCCGCGAACGCTCCGCCGTGCATGCGCAACACGGTGAAGTCCGAGGTGCCGCCGCCGAAGTCGGCCACCAGCACGAGCTTCTGTGCGCGCAACGTGCTGCGAAACTCGCGCGCTGCGGCCACGGGCTCGGGGCAGAAGCTGATTTCGGTGAAACCTGCGAGGCGGGCAGAGCGCTCCAAGCGATGCTGCGCGCGTGCGTCATCGGCGTCGTCCACGGCAAAGCGCGCCGGCCGACCGAGCACGACGCGGGTCACGTCGGCCTCGAAGTAGCGATTGGCACGCGCGCGCATCTCGCCGAGGAACGCTCCAATCAAGTCTTCGAGCCTCATCGGCCGCTCGTCGATGTGCGTGCCGACGAAGCTGCGGCTGGGCAAGTGCTTCTTGATCGAACGAATCAGCCGACCCTGCATGCCCGACGCCATGTATTCGGTCATCGCCGCAGCGCCGTACACACAGCGCGTCGCGTCCGGGAAGTACAGCACGCTGCGCAACATGCTCGGGTCGCGCGCCGTGTCATCGAGCGCGATCGGCGCGTGCACAGCCTCCGCATTGGCCGCCGCGAGCAGCGAATTGGTGGTGCCGAAGTCGATTGCGTAGTGCGTGGGCGTGAAGCGTGCCGCCATGGGTCCAAGCCCTAGCCTCGCTGATCGCGCGGCGCAAGCCGAGCGCTGACCACGCACTGCCCGCCTCAGCCCTTAACGACCTCGATCGGCTCCGCGACCTTCACTGCGTCGCTCGGCTCGAGCATCGTGCACTGCCCCTCGAACACCGCGCCCTTGTCGAGGAAGACCTGCGGCGCTTCGATGTTGCCGCGCACGCAGCCAGGTGCGTAGACCTCGACCAGGCGCGTGGCGCGCACGTCGCCGTGCAGCGTGCCGCCGCGCACGATCAACGTGCCGACTTGTACATCCGCATGCACGTTCGCGGAGGGTCCGAGGATCAGCACGTCGTCGCTGCGGATCTTGCCGGTGAAGCGGCCCTCGATGCGGATGCGACCCTGGAAGACCAGCGTGCCCTCGAACTCGGCACCCTGGCCCAGCAGGGCTTGCAGCTCGCCGACGCCGGTGAGGTCTCGCTCCGACATCAGGTGTCTTCGATGCGCAGCGCGCAGGTGGGCTCGGACACGATGTCCATGTGATCGATCTCGGCGAGCGCGGCGCGCACGTTGCCTTCGCGCGCGGGGTGTGTGAGCACGACGATCGAGACGGGCTCGCGGCCGTGCTGGCCTTCCTGCACCATTTGCTCGATCGAGACGTCGTGGGTGCCGAGGCTTGAGGCGATCTTGCCGAGCACGCCGCTGCGGTCGAGCACGGAGAAGCGCAGGTAGTAGCGGCAGTGGTGGTCGGCGATGTCCTGGACGCGCAGGACCTTGACGTTGTCGCCGTGGAAGGCGCGCTGTGGCACGCGGCCAGCGGCTTCGCTGAGCATGTTGCGGCCGACGTCGACGATGTCGCTGACGACGCTGACGGCAGTGGGCATGGCGCCGGCACCGAGGCCGGACAAGAGGCACGGGCCGACCGCGGCGCCTTCGATGTATACAGCGTTGAGCGCGCCGTTGACGCTCGCGAGCACGCTCTTCTTGCTGACGAGCGCGGGATGCACGCGCAGGTCTAACGCACCGTTGTCGAGGGCGCGTGCCACCGCCAGCGGCTTGATCACGAAGCCGAAGCGCTCGGCGAAGGCGATGTCGATGGCCTTCACCTGGTCGATGCCGCTCTGGGCGACCTGCGAGAGCTCGAGCTTGGCGCCGTAGGCGAGGGTAGCGAGGATCGTGAGCTTGTGCGCTGCGTCGCCGCCGCCCACGTCGAGCGTTGGGTCGGCCTCGGCGTAGCCTTTGTCCTGGGCTTCACGCAGCGCAGGGCCGAAGTCGATGCCGGCCTCCTGCATGCGCGAGAGGATGTAGTTGCTGGTGCCGTTGATGATGCCGCGCACGGCGGTGATGCGGTCGGAGGCGAAGGCCTCGCGCAACACGCGAATTACGGGCACGCCACCGGCGACGGCGGCTTCGAAGTAGAGGTCGGCGCCGCGCGACTCGGCCAGCTCGATCAGCTCGTGGCCGCGGGCGGCGAGCAGCGCCTTGTTGGCCGTGACCACGGACTTGCCGCTCTCGAGCGCCTTCTTCAGGTAGCTGTAGGCCGGCTCGACGCCGCCGATCACCTCGACCACGATGTCGATGTTCGGGTCGTTGAGCACGTCGTTGGCGTCGTAGCTGACGAGACTCGTGGGAACGAACGGCCCGCGGTCTTTGCCCTTGGAGCGGGCAACGATGCGCTTGACCTCGATCGTGCCGCCCAGGCGACCCTCGATGCTGGCCGCATTTTCCTTGAGCAGCCGCATGATGCCCTGCCCAACGACGCCGCAGCCGATCATGCCGATTCGGATGTTCCGCAAGTTGTCCTCCAGCGACGCCGGAGGCTAGTCTGCAAACGCGTCGGCGTCGAGTCTGCGATGAGCTGGAGCCATGGGCTGGAACAAGGACAGTTTGTTGCTACTGGCCCTTTCGCTGGTCTTCGCAATTTGGGCCTGGGTGCACCTTTCGTTGAGCGTGCGGGTGATGCGCACGTCGGCGCGGCCGAGCTGGCAGCGGATCTTGGCGCTCGTGCCTCCAGTCGCGGCGCTGGTCGGCTGGCGTGACGGACGGCGCTTTCTGCCTTTGCTGTGGTGGCTGCTCGCGGCAGCCTATCTTGTGCTACGCACTGCGGCATGAACCCGCCCGAGCCACGCTACCCCTACGTGCACGTCGACGTGACGCCCGAGCAGGCCGAGGTGCTGGGCGCCGAGCTGTTCGAGCTGGGCGCGCAGGGGCTGGAAGAGCGCGACGACAGCACGTTGCTGCACGCCGAGGGCGGCGCTGCGCGCGTCACGTTGGTGGCGAGCTTCGCGGACGAGGAAAGCGCGCAGGCGGCGGTGGCAGCGCTCGCCGGGCGCCATGTGGCACGCATCGAGCACGTGGTGGGCGACGGCTGGCGCGATGGCTGGCGCGCGTACTTCAAGCCGATGCGCGTGGGCAAGCGCCTGGTGGTGAAGCCTTCGTGGGAGCCGTACGCGAAGGTCGCGGGCGACGTGGTGCTCACGCTGGATCCAGGGCAGGCCTTCGGCACCGGCACGCACGAATCCACGCAGCTCTTGCTCGCGGAGGTCGAAGAACGCGTGAGCGCGGGGATGCGCGTGCTCGATGTCGGTGCCGGCAGCGGGATCCTGGGAATTGCCGCGCTGCTCTTCGGTGCGAGCAGCGTGCAGGCCATCGACGTGGACTCGCTCGCAGTGGACGCCTCGCGTGAGAACGCTGAGGCGAACGGCGTGGGCGACAAGCTGCATGCGAGCACTACGCCAGTGCAGGATGTGACGGAACAGTTTCCGCTGGTGTTCGGCAACATCGAGGCGCGCGTGCTGATCCCGCTCGCAGCCGAGCTCGCGCGCTGCGTGCAAGCGGGTGGGCTCTTGCTGCTCAGTGGCTTGCTCCACGAGCACGCCGATGCCGTGCGTGCGGCGTATCCTGGTTTCGTCGAGCTCTCGCGGCCGACGCGCGGTGACTGGTGCGCGCTTGTGCTGCGCAAGGCGGCGCATGGCTAGGCCGCGGCGTTTGTTCGTGCCCGAGCTCTTGGCCGACGGCGGCCGCATCGAGCTGCCGCGCGAGTCGGTGGAGCACGCTCAGGTGTTGCGCATTACACAGGGCGCGCAGGTCTGCCTGTTCGATGCGCGCGGCTCGGAGGCGCAAGCGCAGGTCGTGTCGATCGACCGCGGGCGCATGACCTGCGACGCGGCGGCGCCGTGCAAGACGCCACCGCCCGCCGTCGCGCTGACGCTCCTGCTCGCGGTGCCCAAGGCCGGGCGCCTGGAGACCGTGGTGCGCATGACCACGGAGCTGGGGGTCAGTGGCATCCGTCTGGGGCACTCGCAGCGCAGCGTGCCGAAGTTGTCTTCGGACTCACCGAAGATCGAGCGGCTGCGCCGGGTCGCGCGCGAGGCGTGTGCGCAGTCGGGCAATGCGCGGGCGCCCGAGGTGTTCGCGCCGGAGCCGTTGTTGCAGGTGGCGGGGCAGGCGCCGGCGGCCGCCCGCAAGCTCGTGTTTTGGGAGCTGGCGACCGAGACCCTCGACGCCGCGCTCGCGGACCATGTCACCGGAACGCCGTGCGAGGTGTGGGCCGTGGTGGGTCCCGAGGGCGGTTTAGCCGTCGAGGAGGTAGCCGCTCTGCAGGCGCTCGGCTACCAGCCAGTGGGCCTGGGGGACGCGATCCTGCGGGTGGATACGGCCGCGGTGGTGGTTGCGGCTCTGCTGCTCGACCGGCTGCAGGTGCTGCGTTCGTAGAGCGCTCGTGGCTGCCGCAGCGGCTCGCAGAGCCTTGGCAGCGTGGTCGGCGGGGGGCCTGCGACATCCGGTCGAACCGGGTCTGGCGCCGTTTTTCCCCGGACACTCGCCTTGTTGGCTGTCCTCGACGCGGGCTATCCTCGCAACTCCCGGTTCCCCCCTATGTCGGCACTGACCTCCCTGCTCGTACGAGACGAAGTCGTGTCCGTACAACAGATCGAGGACGCGCTTCAGCGCCAGGTCCTCGAGGGCGGCGAGATCGACACCGCGCTCTTGGAGCTGGGCGCAGCGCTGGAGAACACCTTGAGCTCGTACCGCGCGGCCAGCTTCGGGCTGCCGGCGGCGTCGCGCGAGGCGCTGATGTCCGTTGCCGCGGACGTGCTTTCGCTCGTGCCGACGGCGGTCGCCCGCAAGCACCGGGTCGTCCCGTTGGTGCAGCACGGTCAGGTACTGGTGCTCGCCACCGGGCAGCCGACCAGCGGCAGCGATGCGCGCGCCATCCAGCAGGCCGTGGGTCGGCCGGTGCAATGGTGCATCGCGACCGACGTGCGCGTGGATGCGGCGCTGGCACGCCACTACGGGATCGAGATTGCACCGCGCATGCGGCGGTTGGCTGAGCAGCTGGAACGCTGGCCGGCCGGCGAGCTGTCATCCGTCGAGCCGATGTTGATGTCGAACATGCCATCGCCCTCCACGGGTCTTCTGGGCATGCTCGACGACAGCGATGACGCGGAGGCCGCTGCGTCTGGCGCGAGCGAACTGTCGAGCGCGGTGGCGCTGCCACCGCCGACCATCGTGAGCGAGCGTGGCGTGGGCCAGGCTGCGCTCACACCGCCCCCGAGCGTGGGCGTGGGGCGTGTGGTGCAGGTGCAGCCACCTTCGAGAGGTGCTGGCCCGCAGCCATCAGCTGCAGAGGCGCCGGACACCCGACCGATGCCGGAGGCCAAGCTCGTTGGCGCGGGCTTGCCGCCCATCGAGCCTTCGCCCGCTGCCGGCCCGTCGGCGTCGCAGCGCGCGGCCTCGATGGCCGCCCGGCCGAGGCCGCGGCGCACGGCCGGTGTGCCCATGGGGCCGCTCACGGTCGGGGTGGCGCGCGAGCTCCTCGATCAGGCCGAGGACCGCGACGCCGTGGTCGAGGTGTTCTTCAGCTTTGCGCGGCAGTACTTCGACGCCACGGCGTTGTTTGCGGTGCGTGAAGACCGGGCGCTCGGCTTCGAGTCGCACAACATGCCTGCGGTCGAGGACATCCGCGAAGTGGCGGTCTTGCTCGAGCCGCGAAGCACGCTCGACGAGCTGTCGCGAGGCCTTCTGCCGCGCGTCGTCGATCTCTCGCTGCGGGAGGCCGACCACGCGCTGGCGCTGGCGCTCGACCGCATGTACGACCAGCCGTGTGCGCTGATCCCCGTGTGCATCCGTCAGCGCGTGGTCTCGCTGGTGTACGGCGACCGCCGCGGCGAGGCCTTTTCGCTGAGCGATCTCGGCGCGCTGATCGAGCTCTTGCCCTGGGTGTCGCAGGCGTTCGAGCGCATCATTCGCAATCGCAAGACGCAGGCGATGCAGTCGCGGCGCCTGCCGCCGATGGCGGCGCCGAGCCCGGTGTTTCCGGTGGCCATGCCGGAGGCGCCGGAAGAACCGCGCAGCCGCACGCCTGCGCCGCGCGCTTCGTGGTCGGCACTGGCCATGCCCATGGTGGTGCCGCCGCGCGCTTCTATGCCGCCGGCCTCGGTGGCAGGCGTGTTCCCCGGTGAGCCGAGGTCGCTGCGTCCGCACGAGATCCCCACGCCGGCCGAGCGTCCGAGCCGAGCCTCGCGACCGAGCCGACCGACCGATACGCTGGCAGGCATCGCCGTGAGCGGACCCAAGCACACCAGCACGGCGCGCGCGATGCCGTCCGTCGGAGCCGAGGCCGGCAGCAGCTCGCAACCGCCCTCGCGGCAAGCGCGAGACGCGCTCGGAGCGCTGGGCGTGCCGCGCAGCGCTCCGCCGCCGCCCATGGTCCCGCGCCACGACGCCACCGGCTTGCCGGGTGCACACACGGCTGCCGATCGCATCCTCGAGCTCGAGCGTTCGCAGACCGTGCGCTTGCCGGCGCAGGCGGGCGATCTGACCCGCCTCGTCGCGCAGCCGTCAGCTGCAGAAACCAGCGCGCCGGAAGCCGCTCTGCCGCCGCCAGCTGCACGCTTGTCCAAGCCGCCGCCGGGCGCGGGAGCCTATCGTTCGGCCACGGCCGAGCACGGCTTCGTGCGCGACTCGCCGCACGACGCAGCGCACGATGCATCGCACGACTCGGCCGATCACGACACCTCCCCGAGCTTCCGCGCAGTGGGTCCGCAGGCCGGGCCGATCGACGCGGCCGTGGAGACGCGGCCGATCCGGCGCAGCCGTCCTGCCATGGACCCCGGTGCCCCGATGCCAGATCCGAGCGAACCGCCGGTCGGTGCACGCGGCTACCGCAGCCGTCCGCCCGCGCGCAATTCGAAGCAGCCGCCGGGCGCCGGGTCGTACAAGGTGCAGGATGCGGGGCGCGAGGTCATTTCGTTCGCGCCGCCGCCGTCCGAGCCTGCAGGCCGTTCGTCCGCGCCACCGAGTAGCTACCACTCGGACCACGCGCCGTCGGACGTGGTGGCGTTGCCCCCGCCGCCGCGCGTGCCCGAGGTGCCAACGTACGAAGACCGTCGTCGTCGCAAGAGCGCCGAGATCACGCAGCCGCTCGGGCCGCGCCCAAACAGCGCACAGCCGCATGCGCCCGAGCCCGAGCCAGCGCAACACCTGACCGATGCGCGGCGCGAACAGGCCGATGACGCCACGCCAGACGCCGAGGTCGTGTCGATGTCCACGGCGGTGCGCAATTCGATGCGGCCACCGGCCCCGGCTTCGGAGCCGTCGATCATCGTCGACACGGCGACGCAAGCCCAGCAGCTGGTGATCGATCTGTGTCGCTGCGGCCCCGACGACGAAGCACGTAGCGTGCAGCTGCTGCTGCGTGTGGGCGACCCCGCGCTGGCCGTGCTGGCCGAGCACTTCCCCGGGCCGCTGTGGTTCGATCGGCGCCGGCCGCACCCGCGCTTGCCACTCGGGCGCGACGTGAGCGCCATCGCCCGGGCTCTGTCGGCGTTCGGCGAGCGCGCCGTGCCCTACTTGCAGGGGTTGCTCTCGGCGGCGAGCCCGGATACGCGTTTCTACGCCACGTTGCTCGCCAGCGATCAGATCCACGCGGGCCTCCTGCCCGCGCTCGCGGAGCGCGCGCTCGACGTCGATCCGCAGGTGCGACTGATCATCCGCGACACGCTGCCGCAATACCGGCGCACGCCCGGCTTCGCCGACGTGGTCGCCATGCTCCGTGCGCGTGCCGCTGATGGCGGCGCCGTCATGCAAGACCGGCTCGCGGCGATCGACGCGCTCTCGATGCTGCGCGATCCGGACAGCGTGCCGCTCTTCATCGAGCAGAACGCGGCCGACGACAAACAGCTCTCGGTGCCGGCGCATCGCGCGCTGGTCGCGATCACGGGGCAAGACTTCGGGCCCGTGATCCGCAAGTGGAGCGCGTGGTACGAGGACAACCGCCGCTCGCACCGTGCCCAGTGGCTGATCGAGAGCCTGATGCATCCGGAGCAAGTCGTGCGCGCCACAGCGGGCCTCGAGCTGCAGAAGCTGACGCAGGTCTACTACGGCTTCGTGGCCGGTGCGCCCAAGCGCGATCGCGAGCGCGCCCAGAAGCGCTACCGCGACTGGTGGGAGCTCGAAGGGAGCAAGCGCTTCGGCTGAAGAGGTGTCCAGAAATGGCTCATAGCGGCTTACGTCCTCGAAAAAATCCTCGAAATACAGGAGTATTCCTGCGGTTTTTTCTGCGGGCGCGCTCGCTCTGAGCCGATTTCTGGACACCTCTTGAGTCAGGCGCCGAGCAAGCCGGCGAGCTCGGTCTCGCTGATCACTTGGGTACCGTGTTTCTGGGCGGCCTTGCGCTTGGTGTCGCCGACCTTGTCGCCCGCCACGAGGTACGTGGTGCCCTTCTTGACGCGGTCGTGCACCTCGCCGCCTGCCGCGCGGATCGTGTCGTGGATGGCTTCGCGCGGGCGGCTGAGCACGCCGGTCACGCAAAACGACATGCCCAAGAGTGGCCCGCTGCTCGCGACCAGCGCCTTCTTCTCGGGCTCCTGCGCGACGACGCCCAGAGCGAGCAGCTTCTCGGCCACGGCGCGATGCGCAGCGTCCTCGAAGTAGCCGACTAGGCTGTCGATCAGCTTGGGCCCGATGCCGTGCACCTCGGCCAGCTGCGCGCGGATCTGCTCGCTCGGCGCATCGAGCAGCGTGCCCAGGTTGCCGTAATGCTCGGCGATCACCGCACCTGCAACGCTACCGAGCAGCGGGATACCCAGGCCGGTGAGCAGCTGCGAGAACTTGCGGCCCCGCTTGGCGTTCTCGATCGACGCCAGCAGGTTGTCGCAGCTCTTGTCGCCCATACGCGGCAGCGCGAGCAGCGCCTCTCGCTGCTCGGGCAGCGCGAAGATGTCGGCGACGTCTTTCACGAGCTTGGCCTCGACCAGCTGCTCGATCAGCGACCAGCCCAGTCGATCGACGTCCATGCCCGTGCGGCGCGTGAAGTAGAAGAGCAGGGCCTTGAGGCGTCCGCTGCAGCGCGCGTTCGGGCAGCGCAGCGCGGCCGCGTCTTGCGCACGCACCACCGCGTGGCCGCAGGCTGGGCAGTGCGTGGGCGGCGACCAGCGCTCGGCGCCGTGCGCGCGCTTGCCCAGCTCGACGCTGACCACTTGCGGGATGATCTCGCCGGCCTTTTCGATCACGACCGTATCGCCGACGCGCACGTCTTTTTCGGCGACGTAGTCGATGTTGTGCAGCGAGGCGCGCGAGACCACCGTGCCGCTCACGCTGACCGGATCGAGGTTGGCCACCGG
>DASVHQ010000163.1:0-7662 GCA_036382515.1 Polyangiales bacterium
GGTTGCGTGCCACTCGAAGCCCATCTCGTAGAAGGCGTTCGGGTCTGGAAAACCGGTCAGCTTGAAGGCGGGCGAGGTGCCGCTGCCGATGGACGTACTGTCGTTGATGGAATCCTCGTAGGCGCCGGTCTTGGTGTGGATCACGCGCGAGACGCCCTGCTTGGCCGTGTCCGAGGTGTATTCGCTCCAGATGGTCAGTGAGATGATGGACGGATCGCTGCACAGGATCTCGATGTCGATCTCCGAGTTGTCGATGAGTCCGTCGCCGTCGTGATCTTTGCCGTCGTTGAAGTAGGTGAAGATGCCGTTCACGAGTTCTTCGCTGGCTCCGCACTTGGCCAGCTGCACGCGCGTACGGAAGGTGCCGTAGCCGAAGGCCTGGTTTGTGCCGATCTCGGTGGCGAAGTCCGGGCTTAGCTTGTCGCTAGGGCCGAGCGCGGCGCTGCCCTTGAAGACCAGCTCGGCCACCGCATTGTCCGCGGCACCGGTGTTGGCGGCACCGAAGGTGGCGCTGCCGGCGTTGTCGGCGCGACTGTAGAAGCGCGATTTGTCGGCGGCGGTGAAATCGGCGGAGAAGGTGGGCTGCGTGCCGGCGTCCAAGCCGCCGCCTGCGTTGGGGCTAGCGTCCGTGCCCAAACTGGCGTCCGCGCTCCCACCCGTGCCCGAAGTGGCGTCCGCACTCGCGTTCCCGCCGGTGCCCACGTTCCCGCTTGTGCCTGCGCTGCCGCCCGTGCCCGCGCCGCCACTCATTGCGCCCGAGCTGGTCGCGCCCACGTCCCCGGTCGCCAGCGCGGCGTCGGATGCTTGACTGTTCTTTCCTCTGCTGCTGGTACAGGCCAGCAACGTGATAGCCGCGAACATCAGACCAAGAGGCGAACTTGTACGCATACATGGCCCCCAGGAAAGGATCTTAGGCGCAATGCCGGTCGGATAAGGAGGAAGTTGGATCATATTGGATCCTTGCGTCGCTTGCGCAAGTAGTTGGTCATCTTGATCTTGACGGCCCGGGGGGTATCGTCGCTCGCTTCGTCGTGGAGGAAAGATCAAGGTTTTTAGCGATGCGCGCAGGTTTCGCAGATGCGTGGGGATCGCGCCGGGCGGGCCGTAGGCCGCATTGAAGATGCGGCGGGTGCCCTACCTACCGCGCGGCGGGCTCTAGGTTCCTCGTTCGCAGCACCGCTCTAGCTACGGGCACACGGGGTCGGGCAGGTTGCAGATGTGCCTCATTGAGCAATACGTTGAATGGCAAGCGTTCTGAATTCCCGATATATCGCATGGGTTCGGATAGTCCGCATTGCAGGCCTGGTCCATCATCCAAGCATCGTGACATCCCGGAGCATTCAAAAGCGTGTCAATGCAATCGGACGCGCGTATCCCGCATGGAAAAATGGATTCTTGGTCGCAGCCGTTTTGGGCGGCATGAACACATAGCGTTTGGCAAAGTTCAGTCAGGGTTCGCCCGTCCACAGAACCGGTGTACAAAGCGCCGTCCGTCGAAGCGTCTGATGTGGGGGGCGAGGTTGCTCGACTGGAGCAAGCGCATATCCCGATGCAAGCAATAAGGAGTGGAGTCGGCCAGCATATCCACTTTTGCTGGCAACGGGCTTTTCCGGTGCCACTCCGTTCCTGCGCTTTCAATGCATCAGGCATTGGACTTGCCGGCGGTGCACGACTCGCCCATCGGGCAAGTGCGCCCGCAGGCTCCGCAGTTGTTCGAGTCGGATTGAAGGTCGGCGCAGCAACCTGTGATGGGTGCGCCCGTTGCGTGAAGCACCACGGCTTTGTCGTACGAGAACGGACAGCATCCACAGCACCCGCAGTTGGTCGGGCTGATCGCCTCCACATCCAGTTCGCCTGGAGGAAGCTCCATTGATCCGATGCCCGTGCCTGGAAGTAAGTGGCGTCGTTCAGCGCGGTGAGCGTTCGAGTCGAGTACTTGCCACCCCACTGCGTGGCCCCGCCCGCGCTGGCTGCGTTGCTGTGCTGGCGTACGCCTGGCTACCGTTCCATCGTATCGCATCGCCGCTGGGCCCAGCTGTCACTCGTACTCGAGCGCGTCCGCGACCACCAGCGCCGCCGCGCGCCGGGCAGGGTAGGCGGCTGCGAGAGCTGCGACAAGCACCACCATCACGGCAGTCTCGAACACCGAGAGCCAGTTCGGTCGGTAGGGGAAGTACCAGCCGCTCTGCACCAAGTTGATGTGGAAGAGCAGCACGTAGCCGCAGGCCGCGCCGATCAGCGTGCCGCCGCTCACGCCGCACACGCCGATCAGCGCGCCCTCGACGATGATCATCTTGCGTGCTTGCTTGCGCTGCATGCCGACCGCCCGCAGCACGCCGATCTCGCGTACGCGGTCGATGACGCTGGCGAAGAGCGAGTTCACCACGCCCAGCACGGCGATGATGAGCGCCACCAGCTCCAGCACGTGCATCACAGCGAACGCCTGTTCGAGCATGCTCAGGATCTCGGCCTTGAACTCGCGGTTGGTCAGCACGAAGAGGCCGTAGCTCTCCCCGTACTGCCGCGTGACGCTCCGGCGGACGGCTTCGAGGTCCGCGCCCTTGCGCAGGTACAGCTCGTACGTGTCGACTTGATCGTCGCCCCAGTAGCGGACGTAGACCTCGCGGTCGACCAGCAGCGTGCCCTGATCGCTCGTGTAGTCGATGTCGACACCGGCGACCTCGAACTCGCGCGTGCCGTCCTTGACGCTGAGCTGGATGCGGTCGCCCTGGTGCACGCCGAAGCGGCGCGAGAAGTTCTCGCTGACCATCACTGCGCCGTTCCGCAGCTGCTGCATCGCGGCGCCCTGCTCGCCTTCGAGCATCGTGACCTTGGCTCGCTGATTGTAGACGTCGATGTCGGCGGCGAGCAGCTTGACCGGCACGTTGCGGTAGTCGGTGTCGATGATGCGCACGCGTTCGACGAGCTCGACGCCGGGCGTGGCTACCAGCGGGTCGTAGAGCGCAGCCGACATCGGCACGCTCCGGGTGCCCGCCACGCGCGCCGCGCTGGTGATGAAGAGATCGGCCGGGATGCTGCGGTCGATCCACTCGAGCATGCTGGTCGTGAGGCTGCCGACGAAGACCGCGAAGCTCGTGGCCATCGCCACGCCCACCATCAGCGCGCTGGCGGTGGCGGCGGTGCGTCCGAGGTCGCGCGGGAGGTTGTCGTTGGCGAGCCGCGCTTCGAGGCCGAAGGAGCGGCGCAAGAGCGGCGTGAGGCTCGCGTGCAAGCCCTGCACGACGCGCGGCATCAAGAGCGCGCCGCCGAAGAGCAGTCCAGCGCTCGCCGCCATCGCACCGACCGGCGCGCCCCACAGCGGCGGCACACGCAAGAGGCCGAAGGCGAGCGCGAACAGCGCGACGGCGAGCAGATCGTTGCGCGTGAGCCTTGCCGGCGGCGCGACCACGGTCATCAGCGCGAAGGTGCGCAGCGTCTCGACCGGGCTCGGGCGCGCGGCGTTGCGCGCGGGGAACGCGGAGGCCAGCGTCGCGGCTACCACCCCCAGGAGAAAACCGCCCAAGAGCAGCGCTCCATCGAAGCGCAGGGTGGTGACGCTCACCTGCAAGTACAGCTCGTTCACGCTCTGGCTGACGCCCGCGAGCATCACACGCGCCAGCCCGACGCCGATGAGCACACCCAGACCCGAGCCCACCAGGCCGAGCAAGAAGCCCTCCAGCGTGATCAGGCGCGTCACTTCGCGCCGCGTGATACCCAGCGCGCGCAGGATGCCGATCTCGCGCTTGCGCTGCACCACGCTGATCGACATGGTGTTGTGGATCAGGAACACGCCCACCAAGAGCGCGATCACGCTGCCCATCATCAGGCCCGTGCGCAGGCCGACCAGCATCTTGGCGACCCGCTCGTTCTTGCGGTCCGGACGCTCGACGTGGAACGACTTGCCAAGCGTCGCCTGCACCCGCTGCCCGATCGCCTGCGCGTCGGCGCCGCGCTGCACGGCGAGATCGATGCGGTCGATGGCGTGGCCGCGGCCGAACGCGACCTGCATGGCCGCGTAGTACATCACGGCCACCGAGCCACCGAACGCGCGCCCCACGCCTTCGTTCTCGATGAAGCCCCAGATGTCGAAGTCTTTGACGCCGTCTGGCGTGGCCAGCGGCAGCTTGTCGTGCAGCTTGTAGCCGAGCTTGTTGGCCAGGCTGCGGCTGATGATGATGTTGCTCGGCGAGTTGAGAAACGCCAGCGGGTCGCGCTTGATCGCGTCGAGCTCGGTCGAAGCGTAGGCGCGGAAGTATTCGTCGTCCTCGCCCAGCAGATCCACGCCCAAGAGCAGCATGCGCTCGCCCGGCGCGCGTGGGTCACGCAAGAGCGCCGTCTGCTGCAACACCGGCGTGGCCTTGTACACGCCGGGCACGCCACGCACCTGGTCGAAGAGCGCTTCGTCGAAGCCGCTGCCGGATGCGCTCACTTGCAAGTCGGCCTTGCCCGCGATGTCGTCGACGGTGGCGAACATGCTGCCGAGAATCGAGCGGTTGACGATCACCACCGCGATCAGCACGGCCACGCCCAGGGCGATACCCAACACCGTGAGGCTGGTGCGTAGGCGGTGCTCTTGCAGGCGCGGGATGCTCACCGTGCGCAAGAGGCGCCCCAGGCGAAAGGGCGTGAGCAGCAGCGCGGCCAGGTAGACGAAGCTGAGCACGACCGAGGCGGCGACACCGCCCGCTGCGCGCAAGAGCCGGCGCGTGTTCACGCGGACGCTCCGGCCGCCGGCTCCGCAGCGCGCGTCACCCGCTCGTCGCCGACGATGCAGCCGTCGCGCAGCGACACGATGCGGTCACCCGCCTGCGCGGCGTTGCGATCGTGGGTGACCATCACCACGGTCGTGCCGTGGTTCTCGCACAGCGCTCGGAGCAGCGCGAGGATTGCGCCGCCCGTCACGCTGTCCAGGTTGCCGGTGGGCTCGTCGGCCAGGATGAGTCTCGGCTCAAGCACCAGTGCGCGGGCGATGGCCACGCGTTGCATCTCTCCGCCCGACAGCTGGTGCATGCGGTGCAGCGTACGCGCGCCCAGCCCCACCTCGATCAGCAGCTGCTGCGCGCGCGCGTGGTCGGCCTGGGTCGCCTTGCGCTCGAGCATCACAGGCAACAAAACGTTGTCGAGTGCATCGAGCGTGGGCAGCAGGTTGAAGAACTGGAATACCAGGCCGATGCTGCGGCGCCGAAACAGCGTGAGCGCATCGTCGTCCAGCGTGGCGACATCTTGGCCCGCGATGATGATCTTGCCCGCGCTCGGCAGATCGAGTGCGCTGACCAGATTGAGCAGCGTGGACTTGCCGGAGCCGCTCGGCCCCATGATGCTCACGAACTGTCCGGCTGCGATGTGCAGGTCCACGCTGCGCAGGGCTTCCACGCGCGTCGGACCTTCTCCGTACGTCTTGCTGACCGACTGTAGATTGATCATGCGGGTACCGCTGCGCAGCTCCGGGCTTGCGCCGTGGGCAGGCTGCGGGCCGCGACAACTCCGCGGGCGCGCCGACCGGCGGCGACTGTACTGCATGCCACGCGCGCCGGGTAGCCTCGTGGTCGGGCGCGCCGCTCGTCAGCGCGGTACGCGCCACACGACGAGATCGGAAGCTGGGCCCCTTGGTCGTGCGCCGCGCACGCCCCTCCGGCATCAGGTATCTTCGGCCGTCGCGATCAGGCGCACAGCTTGTGCTTGGGCGCTTGCAGTGAACCGCTCCGGAGGTCCCGATGGCTACGCCGCTCTTGTGTCTGCTGGGTTACGCGCTGTGGGCGATCTTGCTCGTGTTGTACGTGGGCGGGCAACGTGCCTTTCAAGTCGTGACCGGGAAGCAGGCTCCGAACGCGTTTCCCTCGGGCGTTCAGCACGGCAGCGACGCGTACTGGCGCGCCAACCGCGCGCACATCAACACGACCGAGAACCTGCCGATCTACGGCGCGGTCGTGGTGGCCGGCATGTTGGCGCATGCCGACAGCTCGCGCTTCGCCATGCTCGCGGTCACCGCGCTCGCTGCGCGTGTCGTGCAGTCGTTGATTCACTTGAGCTCGGGCTCCGTGATGGCAGTGAACCTTCGCTTCAGTGCATTCTGCGTGCAGCTCGGCTGCTTGATCGCCATGGCGATCGAGATCGTGCTGCCATCCGCGTAGCCACCGCCGGCCTGGAAATCGACTGCCCACTTGTTGCCCGCCTGGTTTCGCAGGTCGGTCGTGGATGACCAGTAGAGCGCCGCGGGCGTGTTCAACGATCGGCCGCGCAGCTGTGCCCGTGATCGCAGACCGAGACTGTTCGTGTTAGACCCCACGGCGTGATTTGGCGGCGCGATCTCGTGCTCTTGGGCTTGCTCCAACTCGCGGCGACCGCGCACGCGGATGGCGTGATGTCCGTGGGTGGGCGCGAGCTGTTTCGAGAAGGCGCCGCCGAGCGCGGCTATTGCAGCCCCGGCACGGCGAGCGACGAGTGCGATCGGGTGAAGGCGAAGGTGCTCTCCGGCTACGGCTACTTCAGAGGCCACGTGGTTGGCGGCGCATCGAGCGACGCAGGCCCCCGTGGCGCGTCCGGCGCGGCTGCGTTGCGGGTGAGCGTGGCTTCCGCCGCGCTGCCGGGCGGCGACATCGCGGCGGCGTCGTTGGATGGCGTGATCGGCACGCCAGCCACGCGTCGCTTGCGGTTCACACTGCTCGAGGCCGAGGGATTGTTCTGGTGTCACGACGCGCGCGGTGGCGGTTTCTTTGCGCCGTTCCTGGGCATGGTTACCCGAGAGTGCCTGCCACACGGGGTGCTCGCGGTCGACGCGGGGCTGGTGGCCATGCAGTGGGATGCCTCGGCCCGCACGGCCACGACCGAGTGGTTGCGCGTCGGTCCCGCGTTCGAAGCTCTGGGCAATGGATTGGGCTACGCGCACCTGCTGCGTAGCGTCATGATCGCGCTGCCTGTCGATCTGCGCTCCCACCTGTACGGTGAGCTGCGCGGTGCGCAGCCGACGAGCCTTGGAGCAGGTCTGCGCGTGGCCGCGTTCTACCGCACGCCACACTGGGAGACGCGTCTCGACCTGCGGCAGCGCAGCGCGGTGGCAGGCGGCGCGGGCCTGCTGCATGACAACACGCTGCAGGCTGAGCTGCGCCTTTTGCACAACTTCTTTCTGACCGACGCATGGATCGTGCAGGCAGGGCTGTCGTTGCGCGGCACATGGGCGCAGCGGCCGCAAGACTCGTTCGTGGTGTGGGCCGCGAACGACCAGCGCTGGCTTGGTTTTGCTGGCCTGTATCTCGGGTGGATCAGTGAATCGCCGAATATCTAGCGCCGTGCTTCTTGCGGCCGTGTGCTGCGTCAGCAGCAACGTGCTCGCCAAGGAGATCGACCAGTTCACCGACCGTTTGGCCGTGCTGCGTTACTACGCCGGTGGCTATCGTGAGATTCCGGGGGCACCGGGCCCGGGGCAAGTGGACAGCGTGCTCGACGCGCGCATGAATCAACTGCTCGACCGCCTGTTGATTCGACTGCGCGAGAGCAAGAACGGTTCGGTGCAGGCGCGCGACGAGCTCGTGCGCGAAGTGTTCCAGGACCCGTACCTGCCAGAGCTCGTGACGCCCTACGAGGCATGGGTCGAGAGCGATGCGCAGGTTCCCCTCTATCGAGTGCGTGACAAGGGCATCTATGGCAACGCGGTGGACTTCGACG
>DASVHQ010000164.1:0-2814 GCA_036382515.1 Polyangiales bacterium
GGCCCGTGACGGGCGGCGGCGCGAGCTCCGCGGCTGGGGCCGGCGTTCGAAAACCTCCAAAGGAGGAAATCGCGGGAGGGGGGTACGTGAGTGTGCCGCTCGCGCTATGGCGATTTGATCGTCGTGCGTGGGGCGGTTGATGGGAGCGGACGCGATCGAGCAGGACGGTGGATGAATTTGACACGCGAGAGCGGCCTTCTGTGATCCTCGCACGCAGTAATCGGTAAAGATCGACTGACGTGTTGCAGTCGAAGCGCCGGCTTCGAGCGAGCACCGTCGAGGCCGGTCGGGAACCAGCGACAAAGACGAGCAGTGCTCCGGCGTTGTGACTCGGGCATCGCCGTCATGAGGTGTCGATCCTGATTGCGGTCGATGATGCCGGCGGGTGGTATTTGGGCGAGCAGCCGCGCTCGAAGGTCTCGATGATGATCATGCGGCCGCCGCAGCACGGGCACGGATGCGCGAGTGTCGGCGGCTCGGTTGGATCGGTTGCGGCATCTGCATCGCCGGCGTCACGTAGCACAGCAGGCGTTTTGAGCAGCTCGCGTGCTCGCGCGATGTTCTCGGCGCGCCTAGCGCTGGCAAACAGACCGTAGTGGCGAATGCGGTGGAAGCCGTGCGGCAACACGTGGATCAGGAAGCGGCGGATGAACTCGTCGCTGGCGAGCGTCATGACCTTGGCCCGCTCGCGGCCCTTGGCGCGGTAGTCCTTCCACTTGAAGGTGACGCCCTTACCGTCGAGAGCGATGAGGCGGCTGTTGGAGATGGCAACGCGGTGGGTATAGCGCGACAGATAGGCCAGCACCGCCTCGGGCCCACCGAACGGTCTCTTTGCATAGACCACCCACTCGGCCTTGCGTACTGGCGCCAGATACGTCGTGAACGCATCGCGCTTGGCCAGCCGGGCGTGATCACCGAAAAACTTCAGGTGGCCAGTGTCGTGCGCGGTGACGAGCTTCTCAAGGAACAGTCGGCGGAACAAGCGCGAGAGCACCCGCACGGGCAGGAAGAATCCGGGCCGGCAAGAAATCCAGCTCTTGCCGTCGAGCGATAGCCCACCACCCGGCACGATCATGTGCATGTGCGGGTGGTGCGTCATCGCCGAGCCCCAGGTGTGCAGCACCGAGGTGGCCCCGATCCGGGCACCGAGGTGCTTCGGGTCGGCGGCGATCGTGATCAGCGTCTCGACCGACGCCTTGAACAGGAGGTCGTAGATCACGGCCTTGTTCTGGTAGGCGATGTCGCTGATCGGCGCCGGCAGCGTGAACACGACGTGGTAGTACGGCACCGGCAGCAGTTCGGCTTCGCGCTCGGCCAGCCATTGCTTCGCCGCTGCGCCCTGGCACTTCGGACAATGCCGGTTGCGGCAGGAGTTGTAGGCGATGCGCGTGTGGGCACAGTCTTCGCATTGCTCGACGTGCCCGCCGAGGGCCGCCGTGCGGCAGCTCTCGATGGCAGACATGACCTTGAGCTGACCGAGGCTTACATGGCCGGCGTTGGCTTGGCGCCACGCCGGTCCATGGCCGCGGAAAATATCCGCGACCTCCAGAATTGGACGCGACACCAGAGCCGCGCTTTACGTGGGCGGCGCGCCCGTTTTGCTCTTGCTGATGAGCTGATCGAGCGGGCTCGTGACCTGCCGGATCGTCTTGGTGGCCACCTGGGTGTAGAGCGCCGTGGTGTCGAGCTTGGCGTGCCCGAGCAAAACCTGGATCACCCGAATGTCGATATTCTGTTCCAGAAGATGGGTGGCGAAGCTGTGGCGCAGCGTATGCAGCGACACTGGCTTCTCAAGCTCAGCCATCTGGGCTGCGGCGTGGCAGGCCCGATTGAGCTGACGTGTCGTGAGCGGCGCCCCGAGCACGCGACCCGGAAACAGCCAGCCCCGTGGCTGCCCCACGTGCCACCAGTCGCGCAACAGTTCGAGCAGTTGCGGCGACAGCATCACGTAGCGATCCTTGCGGCCCTTGCCTTGCTCCACACGGATGACCATGCGCTTGCTGTCGATGTCCGTGGGCTTGAGCGACATCACCTCGGACGCGCGCAAGCCGGCGCCATACGCCACGCTGAACGCCGCCTTGTACTTGAGGCCCGGCGCCGCCTCCAGGAAACGCGAGACCTCCTCGGGGCTCAGAACGACGGGAAGCTTCTGGGGTTGGCGCACGAACGGCAGATGGCTCGCGATATCGGATCGGCCGAGCGTCACACGGAAGAAAAACCGCAGCCCGGAAACGGTGTTGTTCATGCTGGCCGCGGAGATGCCATCCGAAGCAAGATGCAGCTGAAAGCGGCGCACATCCTCATTGCTTGCCGTATCGGGCGAGCGGCCGAGAAACACAGTCAGGTTCCTGACGCTGCGGACGTAATCGTGCTGGGTCTTCGGCCCAAAATTGCGGATCGTCATGTCTTCGATCATGCGCCGGCGTAACGGGCTCATCGCCTCGGTGGTCATGGGATGCTCCTGTCTTGGATGAGGTTGAAAACCCCTCGATCTTCAAGACAGGACGCTCACATCCCAATACCCCATCGCCCGCGCCGCTCGCCGCAGCACGCTATCGCGCGAGCGATTTAGTCCTTTGGCACAAAGCAGACGTGCACGACCCCAGGACTGATGTCCGCTTTGGGGGGCAAAGCAGACATTCGCCAACGCGATTGCCATGTCCGCAAAGTCCCAACGGACTAAATCGCTCGCGCGATAGGGTGCTGCGGCGAGCGGCGCGGGCAACGGGGTATTGGGATGTGAGCGTCCTGTCTTGAAGATCGAGGGGTTTTCAACCTGTCCATGGCGAATTCGTAAATTACGCTGCGATCGGC
>DASVHQ010000165.1:0-2351 GCA_036382515.1 Polyangiales bacterium
TTACGCGTGACTACCAACTCGACGATCTCGTGCTCACGGGCCGGGTCGCGTTCTTGCGCGCCGCCAGGGGCAGTACGGAAGCGCTGTCTCAACACGCGAGCGTCACGGCGAAGTGGGCAGCGACGTACCAGGAATATCTGCTCGGATCACCGTCAAGCACTGCACGGGAAGCGCTCTTGCAGGTCGACAGAGAGCAGAAGCGCAAGAAGCGCTAAGAAGTGCGCCGCCAGCCACTCGTGCGGCTGCTGCGTGCGTATAAGCACGCGTCGAACGCTCAGAGCCTAACGCGGGGCGATGGGCTCCCCGAGAAAGCCTCAGCGAGCTCCGCCCGTCGACGGGTGCGAGCGTCCGGGCGGCGAGACTATTTCGAGGGTCCGTAGATCTTGTTCAAGTCAGGCACGGGACTGTGTTCGAAGTGTCGGGGCTTGTCTGGGTTCGATGCATCTGATGCCGGCGTTGCTGGCGGGTTCAAGTGGGACTTGTCGCCGTAGAGTCTTTTTGGGTCGGGCACGGGGTTGTGGACGAAGTGCCGAGGCTTGGCGGGGTGGTGCTGCGGCAGCTCGCCGGTCTTGCCAGGCGCCGGCTGCGTCGGCGGCTGCGCCGGCTTTGTGTCTGCTGCCGCGCCGTGCCGGGTAGGGCTCTGCTTAGGCAGCAGTCGCTGTGCCTGACGCAGGAAGGTTTCGTAGCCGACGGCTATCGAGCCTTCGTCGTGGAGCGTCTGCCAGATGGTGCGGACGGACCATCCGGCATCGAGGCTTTTTTGGATGTCATCGCGCATGGCGATGATTGTCGCGCGGGTCTTTCCGCTCCTTGGTGCCGTTTTTTCCCGCATGCGCTTTGAAATGCGGTCGAGCAGCGGTTCAGTCATGTGAAAGTCCTCGTATTATCCAAACAACGCGAAATCGAAGCCAAACAACGCCAACATACGCGGAAGAAAGGGTATGTGGAGTCCATTTATTGTGCAATGGCATTGACTGGCTATCCCATGGCGTACCATGACCAAACCTCGGCTTTCCGAGAGAAGGCAGGATGTGGAAAGTTAGCTAACTTTCCGCGAGAGCCTTATTCGCCTGCCGGCTCAACGTGGTGGCTTATTCGCGCCTGCGGCGCTCAACGTTCTCCAACCCCAGAGACCCCCGCCGTGCCCGAAGCGAGCGAGCAGCCCCGACGACAGAAACGCGCCCGGCACTTGCGGGTGCCGGTGCAGCCGGAGGAGGCACAGGTCATCGAAGCGCAAGCGCGCGCCGTCGGCATGAGCGTCGCCGCGTATCTCCGAGCGGTCGGCTGCGGCTACCAGCCGCGAGCTCTCGCCGACCGGGACCAGGTCGATGCACTGCTGAAGATCAACGGTGACCTCGGCCGACTGGGCGGGCTGCTCAAGCTGTGGCTGAGCGACGACGAGAAGCTCGTCGCGTTCGACCGCGGACAGATGGGCCAGGCCATCCTGTCGGCGCTGCGCCGCATCGACGAGAACCGGACCGAGCTGCGCGAGGTGGTCCGACGGGTTCTTCGAGACGGGGGACAGCCGTGATCGCCAAAGAGGTCGCGATGCCCCGGAGCGGCGGCAGCTTTCGAGGCCTCGTGTCGTATCTCACGAGCGACCGCGGCAAGGCCGAGCGGGTAGGGCACGTGCAGCTGAGCAACTGCCTGAGCGACGACGACGTAGCCGGTGTGGTGCTCGAAGTGCGGAACACGCAGGCGCGTAACGGCCGCGCTTGGCACACGACGTATCATCTCATCCTGTCGTTTCGCGAAGAGCCGTCTGTCGAGGTTTTAGGGGCCATCGAAGAACGAGCGTGCGCGGTGCTTGGCTTTGGGCACCACCAGCGGGTGAGCGTCGTGCACCACGACACCGACCACCTGCATCTGCACGTGGCCATCAACCGAGCCTGTCCGAAGACGCATCGGGTGCAATGCCCGAGCTACTCGAAGTTTGCGCTCGACCGGCTGTGCGTGGAGCTCGAGCGCGACTACGGCCTGCAGCCGGACAATCACCGCACATTGGTGGAAGAAGATCGCCTGCAGGCCATGGATGCGCTGCGCACTTTGGCGCAGACGGAGTGCCAGCTGCAAACGCTAGGCCTGCAGGACGTGAGCGTCTGCCAGTTCCAGTGACCCCGACGTGCTGCAGCGGGTGGCAGCGGTGTGAGCAGATCACTTCCCGGCGACACGCTCACCAGAGCGTAGACACTCGCTTCGACTCGCGAATGCGCTCGTCCTTCGTAACGAGCGTCGCGCGCAGTTCGAGCGCAGTGGCCACGATGATGCGATCGGCGGGATCTCCGTGGAAGCTGGAACCGAGTAGGCCAGCCTCGGTGGCGATCGAATCACTGACGGGGATCACGCGCATG
>DASVHQ010000166.1:0-1680 GCA_036382515.1 Polyangiales bacterium
TCTCCATGCACGCCGGCGGACCCGCTCGGTGCTTTCGACTTGGCAGACGAGCACGCAAGCAACACTCCCGCCGTTGCGAGCACGGACAACACTTGGAGTTGGGAGGCGATAGCCGGCATAACCACCACCCAGTCTGCCAGCTGCCCAGCTCCGCGTCACCCGCCTGAGCAGCTACCCCTGGCGGCGGTTGCGCTGATCGTCCCGATGTTGCCCACAGACGACTACGCTCGGCTCGTAATCAGGGCGGCAGTGGGCACACGGTGCCAGCGGCGAGCGCGAGGCAGTGCATGAGCCCACCGCCGTAGATGCTGCCTCCGTTCGGGCAGCAACTCTCGCCGCTGCCGCACTCCGCGGCGCTGTGGCAGATGTGATAGCCGCTGCAGGACGCGGCACACGCGGTGCCGCCCGCCGCGCCACAGCAGAGCGCACCAGGGCAGTCCTCCGTGCCGTCGCAAGCGAGCGCGTCACCCGTGCACGCGGAGGGCGCCTCGCACGTGAACGCCGTGGCGGCGTGGCAGCAGACCTGACCCGCGACGCAGTCCGCGACAGCGCCGAGGCAACGCACGCCGGCGCGACCGGCGTCCGAGTCGGCGCTGCCCGAATCGAGGCCGACCTCGGCGTCATCCGGCTGCGAGGCGCGTGTGCCTGAATCGACCAAGGGCTGCGCATGGGCCGCCGCGTCGGCATGAGCGCGCGCGTCGTTGGCTGCGCCTGCGTCGACCCCGCGTGCCTGTGCATCGGAGCGGGCGTCGAGCTTATCGCCCGCGTCGAGCGGTGTGCCGCCGTTGCTCACGCAGCCGTGGAGCGTTGCCGCGGCGAACGCGATGAAGGCCCAGGCGCCGTGGCGTACGAACATCCCCCAATCACACCATCGCGGCGCCTGCTGCGCAAGGCAGGTCGGTCGGCTCGCTGCTTGATGCGCACAGCGGCCTGCGCCCAAGCGCGTGATCGAACGCACGCGCCTACATGCCCGCGTCCTTCATCTGGCGCCGCTTCTTCAACCAGGCGTGAATGAGGGCTCCCGCGACCATGACAACCGGAATCAACAACATGCCGGCCTGGACCCCGCGGAGATCGATCGGCACTCCGAGCTCGTGCAGGGGCTTCACCACGTGTTCCGTCAATAGGGGGGCGAGTTGTCGCATCAGACCTCGGCGGTCGCTGCCGCGATGAGAGCGTGCCAGTACTCGATCACGCCCACCAGTGGCCCACCGCGACCTTTTCTGCCGCGCCAGAAGTGCTGGGGAGATCGCACAGCCGGCGGGTGACGGAGGCTGTGGTGGAGGCGCGCGGAGGCCGTTCATGCTGCGATCCGCGGAGAGCGCGCGCGATGCAGCCAGGAGATCCAGAGCATGATCAGCGTCGTGCCGATCTTCTGGACAGGCCGACGGATCCGTAACGGTGACCTCCGTCCACCGCTGCTCACGGCCACTCGGTCACCTCAGTCGGCATCACCACCGGCCCACCGGAAGGACAAGTGGTCGGCGATAGCCGGCATTAAGCATGTGCCCAGTCTGCCAGCCGCCCCGCCCCGCGTCACCCGCCTGAGCAGCTACCCCGGCGGCGGAGAACGTGCAACCGGTCAACCAGAACGGAAAGCCAAGACCCCTTTCATTTCTCCTGGTTGGCCAACGCGCAACGTCAAGCTGCCGCTACCATCAGCTTGACTGTGTGCGAACG
>DASVHQ010000167.1:0-6237 GCA_036382515.1 Polyangiales bacterium
AGCCGCGGCTTTTCGTCGTTGAATGGTTTCTAGATTCTGTATGGCCGCGACGCGACGCAGGTCGAATAAATTCTTTCGCACGCCGCGATACCGCGCCTTGGGCCCCTGGCGAGCGGCGATGTGTGCGAGCCGGTGCTCCACCGCCAGGGGTAGCTGCTCAGGCGGGTGACGCGGCGCGGGGCGGCTGGCAGACTGGGCACATGCTTAATGCCGGCTATCGCCCCGGAAGATGATGTTCCAGCTGTCACGCCCGCCGTTCCGCCAAATGATCCAGCGATACCCGTCGAGCGCTTCGATCCGGTCGAGCACGCACCCGCGACGACTCGCGCGCGCCGGCCTCGGCCCGAGACCTCTCCCGCGCCCGCCAGGTGCTCCACCGCTGCAGCTCTCGCTGCTGCTGACCGGGACCGACCCGCGCGATCACGTCGCGCTTGCCGTTCTCGCTGACGCCCCACACCTCGACCTCGCCGTGATCGATCACGAACGCCGACGCGGCACGCTCACCGCGCGTACACAGAGGCTTACCTGGTACGAACGAGACCACCTTGGCGATGCGCAGCAGGTCCGCGAGCTCTTCGGTGGTCAGGTCGGAGAACAACGCAATGCGCTTGAGGCGATCGTGAGGCTGCACACCCCATCGAGTATACACCAATCAGTAACCAATGTTCTTCAGCGCCTCGGGCCCCAGGCGCAGGCAAAGCTGCGCGCGGTACAGGCTCGCCGGCGCAACGCGCACGCCGGCCGCATCCACGATGCCGACGGGCAAGACTTCATTGCCGCCGAAGGCTGCACTCTGCGCGAGTTCCCCGAACGAGCCGATGCTCCAGTTGGGTGCGGCCGGCGGGTACTGCACTGTCATGCGCGCTGCGTCGCTGTTCCAGATGACGCCGAAGCCCATCGTCCAGCCGTGGCCGCTGCCCATGATGCCGCGGTTCATCAAGTCGATGCTGCTCGAAACGTGCGCGTTGTCGACGAGCAGGCCGGTGCCCCAGCGCTGATGCGGCTGCAGCTGGTTTTGCCTCCCCTCGGCGTGAAGATCGAGCACGACGTTCGGACCCGGCGTGAGCGACTGCGTGGCGTACGAGAAGGCGCGATCGCCGATCGTGTGACAGCGCTGCACCAACGTCTGCTGGCCGAAGACCGAGAACATGAACGGATAGCCGGCGCGACCGTCGATGGCGGCGGTGCGCCGCAGCGTAACGTCTTCGACCGTGACCCACTTCGCGGTCTGCCCGATCGTGACGCCGGTCGTAAACTCCTCGAACACCGTGTCGCGCATGAAGCCGTTCGTCAGAGCGTCGAAGCTGACGCCGCTGAAGAACGCTTGATCGATGGCGGTGGCTCGCTTGGGTGCGACGACGCGCAGCGCTTCGATACCGACGCGATCGAGACGCCCGTCGAACGTGTAGTGCACGACGCGCGCGCCTGGTGGCGTGACCATGCGCTTGTCGAGCGCGTCCGGCAGCGGCGCGTCCACGGTGATCTGGTTGGCGATCCTGCCGGTCACGACGCGGTCGATCTGCATCACGCGCTTGGTGCCGAGCCAAGTCTCGTGCGCGCCGTTGCGACGCAGCGTGTCCATGTTCATGAAGCGCACCCATGCGCTGGTGACGGGACGCTGCACGAGCACAGTGTCACCGATGGCGAAGTCGTCGCTGGCGGCGACGTGAAAACTGCGCGCGCCGGCGGGCACGTAGTCATCGAGGATATCGACCTTCGCACCGACGGGCTGCCAAGTGCCCTCGCCTTGCACGACGATGGCGGTGCGCGGCTCGCCCAAGATCAAGAGCGTGGTGCCTTGCGGATCCGAGCCGCTGCCGCGTAACACTACCCCGGAGGCGCGCATGTACAGCGTCCTCGACACGCGGTAGACGCCCGGTGCGAGCCAGATTGCACCGCGCATTCCGTCGACCAGCGGCATGGATGCGATGGCGTCGAGCGCGGCTTGAAGCGCGGCGGTGTCGTCGCGGCCGGTCGGCACGAGCGTAGTGACCGCGAGCGGCTGCGGCAGCGCGACGCCGCCGCCCATGTAACCGGCGTTGGAGAAGTCGAGCACGCGATCGCCGCTTGGGAGGAGCGCGTAGCGCAAGCTGCCGTCGCGCTGCAGCGTGACCCAGTGACTGTCGGCTGTGAACGGTGAGCGCGCGAGGCCGCAGGCTTCGGCGTACGTGGTGTCGCTCGACGTGTACTCGGCGTTCGGTCGCGGCAGCGTGCTCTCTACGTGCGGCATGTGAGCGCACGCAGAGAGCAGCAGCAGCGCGAACGGCGCGGAGAGCTTCGAGATGCGACGCGCGTGGGACACTTCGAGGCGCGATGGTAGTGCGTCAGCGCGAGGTCTGCACTACTGGGGAGCGGGCGACCGCGCCCCGAGGCTTACTGCAAGCACGCCGTAGCCGACGACGTCAGGCTCGTCGAGCCGCCAAACAAGTTCTTGCTGACGAGCGCCTTCGCCGGATACGCGGTGACGAAGTTGAAGCACATCTCCGACTGCGTATCGAGTCCGACGGTGACCGTGCGGTCCGCGGTGTTGTTGTACTGGCAGGTGGTCGTGAGCCGATAACCCGGGTGGATGATCGTCGGCGTTTGCCAGCTGACCTGCGAGTTGAAGTCGAACGCCCACGGGCCGAGCGTCTCCGTAGTGCCGTCCTTGCGCATGATCACCGTGGTGAGGCCGGTGCCCATCTGATGCATGTGCGGCCACGAACGCAGGACGTGAATGTCGCCGTTGTATTGAGGCGTGCACGTGCCTGTGGCGCTACCCGGTGCGTGCGGCGCGAGCGTGATCGACTCGGTGCCCAAGAACGAGACCGTCGCGGTGTTTGCCAGCGGCTTGTTCGAGGTGCAGATCTGCAGACCGCTGGTCGACGGAACCGCGGGGCTCACGCCGTCGTGATAGTAGTGGACCTCGAGCAGCAGCTTGTGGGCTCATAGGAAGCATGAACGGGGTATCGCGGCCGAGTCGAGTCTACATCACGCTCAGACCGCGACACGCTTCTGTGGTCTCGCCCACCAATCTTCCGCGGCGGCAGAGGGCGTGCTCACGACGAGCGGCGTGTTCGCGCTCGCAGCGTTCACGGGCTGTTTCGATTACGCCGATCTCAACAACATGCTCTCTCCGGTGGTTGTCGGGGTGCTGACTGCGCTCGCACAGACCGGCGGTTTTGCGGTGGGCACCGGCGTAGCAGGCCCGCTCGGGGCGTTCGCGCAACCCTTGCTCGCCAAGAACATCTTCCGCCGCGAGGGGGTAGCTGCTCAGGCGGGTGACGCGCAGCGGGGCGGCTGGCAGACTGGGCACAGCGTTTATCCGGCCTACCGCCCTTGATGATCTTGGCAGGTCTAACGCGGCATGGCAGCGCAAGGAGGACGAGAATGCGGTGGCAAACGCGGAGGCGGAACTGCAGAAGGTTCTCCGGGCGTTCGGCGTAACCGATGCGGCGAAAGCAGCGCGGCTGACAGCGATCATGCACCGGATCGCTGAAGCATCTGGCTGGGGCAGTTCGAGCGATGCATACCGGCTTGCATATCTCAACGAGGAGCGTGCCGTCGTCACCACGAAGGAGTACGAGGCCTTCCGCTCGGAATGTGGGGCATCCGGAACGGCGATCGCTGACTGGCCATCTGAGCGTGCTCGCTCGCTCGGATTGTCACCAGCCGCCGTTGTGGACGCTCTTGTGGTTGCGTCCGTTACTCAATACCGGGAGGACTTGGAGCTTGCGGCGGACGCCCTCGACGCCGCCGCCCTCCACGCAGCAGTGGCCCGTGCGGTGGCGACGGTGCAACTGATTCTGCTCTTGTGCACTGCCGATACCCATCCGGGTTTCGGCAGCACGCCGAGCCGGCTGAAGACCGTGCTGCATGCCTTCGCGCATTGGGCACACTTCACCAACGTTGAGCAGTACCGCCAACTCCGCGCGCTGGAACGTTCCGCGCTCAAAAGCATTGCGAGCGCACCGGGCCTCGACCCGCTCGCCACTCTTCAGCTGCTTCAGTTGTGGAATGCTGTTGGAGACCTTCCTGAGCGCGCATCGCTGTGCCGAGAGCTTGAGACGCTCTTGATCGTACGCGCAACTGAGCCGGTGTTGGCATTCGCATTTCAGATCCCCGACGCGGTCTGGCGTATTGTTCGCGGCAACGATTCCTACGCCGAGCGACAAGTGCTGTGTCGCCTGTCGAGTGCTTGGAGCACCACAGGCACGGCCAGCGCCAACACCGACGCTGCCGCCAACAACCCTGTAGTGCAGGCGAACTTCGTTCATCTCGCACACGCGATCGCGAGTGATCGGGGGGCGAGCGGGGACGCTGCTGCTTTCGCCCGCGCCCCCGTTGTGTTGTCAACGATATGGCGCGGAGCGACTGCCCGTCCCGTCAATCCTCGACATTTCCGGGACCTTGCTACGGATCGACTCGCGTTGGAGAAGATCGGCGGTCGCTCGCTTCCTGTGCCATCGTGGTGGGATCGCCTATGGTTCGACACGATGCCAAGAGAGCAGGTCGCAGTTGCAACGGACCGAATCACGACTGACTTGTGGAAACAGGTCGCCGAAGTTCTTGGTTGGCTTCGGTGGCCAGAACAGATCAGCGCGACCATCGAGAGCGCAGGCAACTGCCAGACGCTCGTCAGCACGCTGCAGTCCTGCATAATCAAGGAGACGGTGGAAGTGGCGCACGACGCTCATCGGTTGCGCCTGAGCAGCGTTATCCCGCATCCAACTTGCGCTCGGCACGAACTCGACTTCACGGTCCTGCCCGGTGACACCGGCGCAATCCTGTCGATGACGTTGACTTATCAACCTTTCGACAACATGGTCTCGGCCAAGGCTACGTGCAGCAGCGTGATCAGCGACGCGCGGGATGCGCTCAGTCGCGCCGGCTAGGACTCGCAATCGGCCCGCGCCGCACGATACCGCGCCCAGCGTTCGATGGCGCGCTGCCAGTGCGCCGCCGTCGGTGTCGAGTCTCGACGTGTCAGCTGCTTCGAAAACACGTCCGCGCCGACGAAGCTGAACCCAGCGCCACGGCAGGCATGTCAGTGGTTCGATGTCACTCGACCCGCCGCCAAAGGGTAGCTGGTAGCTGCGCCGGCGGGTGATGCGGCGCGGGACGGCTGGCAGACTGGGTGATGGTTATGCCGGCTACCGCCCGCGATTCAGGTGGGCAGCCGATGGCGCCGGCGCTGAGCCGCATGCCGCGAGGCGCGCTACAGCTGTCGGCGCGTGCGCCGGTGCGGAACCCGGTGCCGTCTACCGCTGCGCTGTCGGGGCTCACGGCGGAAAACGCGCCCCCCGCAAGCAACCCAAGACATGCTGAGCACACCGGTTTTGCGACGATCGAGATTTGGCACACTACGGGGTAGCCGGCGACGAGCTTACGGCGAGATGGCCGGCGATGCGTCTTGACTCTGCGGGCAAACTGCTCAGGGACAGGCTACCCGCCGCGCGTCGATGCCTCAAGGACCTGGACGGTCTCCAGGCCACCGACGCCCGGCAGCGAAAGCTCCGCGCCCCAGTCGCGGGGCCGGTGCACCGTCGCACGAACGAATCCATTCTTCGCGAGCGTCGGCGCGACGTCCGAGATGCGCGCGAAATGGTTGTGCGTGCGACCCCTCACGAAGACCTGCAGCATGCGTTGGAACGCCCTCACGGGCCGGCTGGTAAAGGCACCTCCGGCGTGCAGGTCGGAGAGGTACAGGTCGGAGGCGAACGGCGCGACGAAGCCGGCGACGCGCCGCCACAGCCCCTCGGCCGTCGGCGTGTCGAAGTAGCTGAGCAGCCCCTCGGTGACGATGGCGATGCCCTTTCCCGGGTCGAGCAGCCCGCCCGTCGCCTGCTCCAGCGCCAGCGGGCCTCCGTCGGCGAGGACGTCGAGGGCCACGACGTGATGGTGCGCCACCGCCAGGCCCGCCGAAGCGAGCCGCGACCGCTTGCGGCCTGCCATCCCGGCGAGATCGCCTTCGACATACACTAGGCCGGCAGGCCCATAGCGCCTCGCAAAGCGCACGCCGCGGCCCGACATGCCGGCCGCGATCTCGAGGACCTGTCCGACGCGCCCGGTCTCGATGGCCCGCGACAGCAGGTGGTCGATGATGAGATGCCGCTGGAGCAGCCCCTCCTCGAGCGCGACGCCCCCCGTGAGCGCCCGGCCAACGCGCATCACGGGGCGCAGCAGCCCGAAGAGCGCCGCCCCCTCGGGCGTGTCTAGGGCCGGGTCGGAGAGGCCGTTCCTGCACCAGACGTGGCC
>DASVHQ010000168.1:0-1714 GCA_036382515.1 Polyangiales bacterium
GCCAGAGTCCACGTAACGCCAGGCAGCGAGGTAGGGAACGTGCTCGTCCTTGACCAGCGCGACAATGACGTTCGCGAGGTCGACATCGCGGGCGTAGAGCGCCGCCACGCTCACGAAGTCGGCGTCGGTGCGTAGCTCGTCGGCAAGCTGCGAGACAGTGCGCAGCCTTAGCGCGCCATCCGCGCTGAACCACAGGGCGCGAGCTTCGAGTCGGTCGGACAGCCAGGACCGCAGCGCCTCGAACTCCTGCTCCGCCCACGTCTTGGTTGCCCAGCGGCGCTTGCACTCCGGCCGCTCGATCAGGTGCAGGTACGGGTCGGCTGCGATGACATCGAGCCGGCGCTGCACCAGCGCGCCGTAGTCGGTTGACCATTGCGCCGGCAACTCGGTGATAGGTGTAGAGCCGTGCCGGGTGAACCACTGGCTTGTGACCTCGCCGGCGGCCATCTGCCGAGCGAGCGCAATTTCGAACGCCCGCTCGCCCAGGTGCAACGGCGGCTTGGGTACGTCGTAGCCGATCACGTCGTCGGTGTGTTTGTCGAGCAGTCCGTAGAGGCCGTAGACCTCCCAGTCCAGCTCCTCCTGCGCCGAGATCATGTCAGCGCGGATGGCATCCCAGCGATCCCGCGCCTCGCTGAGCCGCTGCCGAGTCGGTACGCCGGAGCCGCACACTCCCGCCGGCGACACGGGTCCCAAGTCCTGTGCCAGCGCGTCAAGGTCTCGAGTCAATTCCAGCGGCGAGCCGTCCGGAAGCGGAAAATCCGCCAGCTTCGTGCCGGTGAACTCGTATGCGTTCTTCCAAGACTCACTACCCATCGCCGCATAACCAGCCTGAACGCGCGCTCCGCCGCCCTCACCCTTGTTGTGACTCACCTGCATAAGCCAGAAACACGCGGTGGAGGAGTTCAGCAGCCCGAGTAGTCGCAGGTGATCGTCCTCCGACGCTCCCGCCGGCAACTTGATCACAGGTGCAGACTGCTTGAACACCTTCCCGCCCCGGTCGAGCACGAAATGGTTATGCGTCGCAACAAACGCAAAGCAAATAGACAGTGGTATGCGCAACTTGCTATCTGCCAAGAAACCGTACTCAGTCCACCGCAACCCCCTTTCGGGCTTTGTCTTGCCGAACCACAAGCAGCCCGCCACCAGGGTTCGGCGAGGCCACATTTCGGACTCGTCGCCGCTCTTCTCTGTTACGGTTAGGTCTGCGGAATACGGCCAATAGCGGGGCGAGCCGGTGGCGACATAGTCCCTAACGGAGTCGCCTATGACGACGGGGGCGGTGGGCAACTTTGACCACGTCGCGAGCTCATAGGCTTCTTCCTCGCCTAGCACTGCGACGACGCCTATCGCAGATGCAAGCGAAGAAAGCTGGCTCACGGAATGATTCAACAGTTGGGACACTAACGCTTGCGCGCCGCCGCCGGAGAGGCTCCACGGGTAGGTCGACAACGTCTCGCGCGGCCAGTCCGTAACGGTGATGTATTCGCTCTGCGCGCCCGGCTCGTCGACGTGCTTCACAATGCTGCGCCACACCAGGCCATTGGCCGGGTCCGCGGGCGCTGACGGTTCTCCGCGGATGCCGAGTACCGCGCGCACGTTCGTACCCACCGGCCGACGGTGCCGGCCGAACAGCAGCACCGTTGGTGTCCCGTGTCCGGGGATGTAGGCGCCGGAAGTGTCGACGATGAGCGAGAGGTCCTGCGTCGGCAGG
>DASVHQ010000169.1:0-4615 GCA_036382515.1 Polyangiales bacterium
TGGCGATGCTGGGCACGTCGTTGAGGCTGTACTTCGCACCATCGCTTTGGCTCCCGCTGGCCCATGCCCAACTCGCTTGACCCATGGTTACGGCGTACGTTCCGTAGCCCGCGGTGGCGGTCACCTTCTTGCTGGTCAGCAGAGCCCGGGCGTCGTTCACGTAGAGATTGCGAAGCTTGGTCGAGCGGCTCAGCTGCGCCTGGTAGACGTTGCCACTCGAAAGCGTCCAGCCGGTCACCTTCGTTGCACCGTTGAAGACGGGCGTTTCGTTCGGATAGGCCTCGTAGAAGATGCGGTGCCCGTTCGTGCCCGAGTCCTGGGGTCCGAAGGCGATGGTTTTCGTGATGCGATACGTCCCGCCTCGCAAGTACACGTGGATGTCGTCCGTCATGTTGCCGTTGACCGTTCGCACGACGTCACGCGCCTTCTCGACAGTTTGAAATGGAGCGCTCATCGTTCCCTGAGCGCTGTCGCTGCCTTCCGGCGAGACGTAGTAGCCGTTGCCCACGGCTGGCGCGCCGCCCGCGCCGCTAGCGCCGCCCGCGCCACCATCGACGCCGGAGTTGCCGCCGCTGGCGGCGGCCCCCGAGACGCCAGCGTTGCCCGAGCTTTCGGCTCCAGCCCCGACCCCGCCGGCACCGCCGACCGCGCCATCGGCCGCGGCGGCGCCAGACCTCCGCGAGGCACCGTGCGCGCTGCAGCCCCCAACGGTGACAGCCAGCGCGAGGCCGGCGATTGCCCTACGGATGCGACGCGCCTTAACGTGGGGACACGGGCGTGGCAGGTCGCAGACCGGCGGCCGGATCGTGGCACTCGATGCGCGAATCAGCATGAACTCGGCTTGCGCGTGGACGGTCGCTCGTATGCAGAAAAAGCTTTCCTCGAACTGTTCCATCGGTCGCCCGCAATGAGGCTCATAGGCGTGACGCTCACGGTGTCGCCGTCGCGATGTCTACGGCGGCGCTCGTGAGCATTCCGGAGGTGGCCTTCAAAGTGATCGTTCCAGGCGTCGTGGTAGCCTTTACGATGGCCAGCGCCTTGCCGCTGAAGGCGGAGCGCGACGTGCCTTTGTAGGACTCGTGGCTCGTCGGATCTCCATTGTCCACACCCGCAATCGCGCCCGGACCGGAGATGGTGAAGTCGACCATATTGCTCGCCTGCGGCACGAGGACTCCCTGTGCATCGACGACGTCCACCTCGACGAAAGCGAGATCACGGCCGTCCGCCGCGATCGACGGACGGTCGACCTTGAGCACCAAGGCCGCCGCCGCCTTGGCTGTCCGCAGCTTGTCGCTCACGACGACCGCACCACCCTTACTGGCCTTCGCCTCCAGCGTGCCGGTTGCGAACGGGACCGACCACTCTAGGTGCCCGGTCGCAGAGTCCATCGTCTTCGAGCCCTGCGACTTGTCGTTGAGGAAGAGCTCGACGCTGTCGGCGTTGGTGTAGACCATGACCTTCACCGATTGCCCAGCCGTCCAGCTCGTCCAGTTCATCGGTACGATGTGGACCATCGTGGGGCCGCTCGCGTTCCACTTGCTTTGATAGAAGTAGAAGACGTCCTTCGGGAAGTTCGCGGTGTCGATGGCTCCGAAGTACGAGCTTTTGGAAGGCCATTCGTAGGGTGTTGGCTCGCCGATGTAGTCGAAGCCGGTCCAAATGAACTCCCCGGCGACGAAGGCCCGCGTGCTCACGTTCTTCCATGACTGTTCCGCGGTCGCGCCCCAACCCGCTGCCTGGTCGTCGTAAGAAGAGCACTGGTTGTTGTTGCTGTTGTAGATCCCTCGACTACGCAGGGCGGAAGACGATTCGCTCGCGAACAGCTTGTAGCTGGGGTGGGCGGAATGAACCGAGTCGTAGCGATCCGGGGCGTAATTGATGCCCACGAGGTCCTCGAGACCGGTGATGCTGTCCGTGCCGACCCACCCTGCATAGGCCTGCGTGATCGGGCGCGTCTTGTCTTTGGCATGAACCGAGTCGATGAGCTTCTGCACCGTGGCCTTGTCGCCTGCCTGTGCGACTTCGTTGCCGATGCTCCAGATGATCACGCTCGGGTGGTTGCGATCGCGCGATACGTAGCCCTGAACGTCCGCGTCATACCACTGGTCGAAGAATCGCCCGTAGTCGTAGTTGTTCTTCCCGGCGTACCAACAGTCGAATGCCTCATCCATGACCATGAGTCCGAGGCGATCGGCAATGTCGAGTAGCTCTGGCGCGGGCGGATTGTGGGACGTGCGCAGTGCGTTGACGCCCATGTCCTTGAGCATTTGGAGGCGCTTTTCGAGGGCGCGAGAGTTGGTGGCCGCGCCCAGGGCGCCGAGGTCGTGGTGATCGCAGGTGCCATTGAGCTTCAGCTTCGTGCCGTTCAGCGAGAAGCCCGCATTCGCGTCGAACGTGAACGTGCGGATGCCGAACACAGTGGTGTACGTGTCGACCGCGGAGCCACTCACGGACACGGTCGTCACCACGGAATAGAGGGTTGGCGACGATGGGGACCAGAGCATCGGATTGGACACGGTCGCGGTGTGTGTCACGTCGGCGGTCTTGCCCGCGGCAACGGAGGCCGCCGCTGAAAAGCCGTGGCCGACTTCCGTTCCCGAAGAATCACGGACCGAGCTGGTGACGGTCACCGATTGGTCGGTTGTGCCGTCGTTTTGGACCGTAGCGACGATGTTCACGGTGGCGCTCGAGGCTGAGACCTGTGGCGTCGTCACCTGCGTGCCGGTGTAAGCGACGTGGACCGGGTTCACGGTCTTGAGCCAAACGTGACGGTGGATTCCGCTGCCCGAATACCAGCGACTGCTGGGCAGTTGATTGTTCACTTTCACGGCGAGCACATTTGAAGTGCCGAACTTCGCGCTCGAAGTGAAGTCACACTCGAAGGACGAATAGCCATAAGGCCGCGCGCATATCTGGGTGCCGTTGAGCCAAACGGTGCTGTCCATGTAGACGCCGTCGAACTGAACCAGGACCCTCTGTCCAGAGCTCGTGGCCGGCAAGGAGAAGGTCTTTCGGTACCAGCCGAGGCCTCCATCGAGGTACCCGCCGCCTGCACCGGCCGGCGAGCTTTGGTTGAATGGCAGCGAGATGCTCCAGTCATGGGGCACATCCAAGGCCGTCCAAGACGAGTCGTCGAATGTCGTGGCCTGCGCTCCGCTCACGTCGCCGAGATGAAATTTCCAGCCCACGTCCAGGCTCTCGGTGCTCGCTCTCGCTCCGTCGTAGGCATTGACGAATGCGGCAGCGCTGCTCCCCGAGGCGCCGCCGTCGCTTGCCTGAGAACCACCAGCACCACCCGCTGCGCTGTCGGCTCCACCGCCCGTGCCCGCGTTGGCAACCCCGGCATCGCCGGTTCCGCTGCCCGCGGCGGCGCCTGCGTCACCGCTGCCCGTGGTTCCGGCGCTTCCGCCTCGCGCGCCGCCCGGTTTGCGGCTGGCGTTGCACGCCGCAACGAACACCAAGCTCGCCAGTAGGGCGCCGCGGCTCCGGTACCTCAAGGTCCGACCCCTCATCGGTCGATCGGTCTGCTGAACTTCTCGAACGATGTTAGCCACGATCACACCTCGTCCGGCAGTGCTCGCGGTCCTGCCCCCGTTCAAGCCTCCGTTTGCGAAGCCGCCGTGGCCACCCCGCCGGTCGTCCTCGTGGGCTCCATCAAGCTACTTGTCATAGCGCGGCTGTTCTTGTCTCTAAAGAATCAGCTTGCTCGTTCTTTGGCGCTCGCGAGGCGGCGTTTGCGTTTGCCTGACAATCGCTGAGCGGTGGCGACAAACGTCGTCATGCGCTCCGCGCCTGGATCTCGGCGTCAGCCCGCCACTCGCAAGGTGAGACCGATCGCGGCCGGTGCCGTGGCTCTGTGCCTTGCTGCCTGTTCATCGTCGAACAACCACGCGAGTGATTCCACCGCCACGGCGGGTCGCGGTGGGATCAGCGGGAGCGGGCCGGACGCGAGCATCGGCGGCGCGACTGCGACGACTGCCGGCGCGGGCGGCGCGAACGACAGCGGGACCGCAGGTACACCCAATGGTAGCGCGGGCACGCAGGCAGGCGCGGTGGACGTGGGAGGCACGGGCGGAACGAGCGGTTCGGGGGGAGCCGGTGGCTTGGGCGGAACGAGCGGCTGGGGCTGCGCGACCGACGTGGGCGGCGCCAACTGCATCCCACCGAGCCCGCCGTCCGCCAACGACTCCGTCGTCGTCGACATGGGCGCAGCCAGCGGCGCACCCACGTACCGCGCTTCCGGCTTCATCTACGGGATCGCGCAAGACGGAAGCCAACCGCCCGATCGCACGCTGAGCGACATCAAGATCACGCACCTGCGCTGCGGCGGAGCACAGATCGGATGCCCCAATGGCGGCTACGTGAACGGACAGTATGCCAGGTGCTCGAGATCGCGGCCGGCTTGTCGCCGAGAGGGCTCGACTTCTCTGCCCGTTACAGCGAACGGGGCCTGGTCTACGTGGAGGGGGATCTCCCGCACATGGCGGGCAAGAAGCGCGAGATGCTGAAGCGGGCGCGAAAACGCCCCGGAGAGCACCACGTGGTCTCACTCGACGCTTTCTCCGCGAGTGACCTGCGCGGCGTGTGTGAACGCTATTTCCAGCCGTCCCGGGGC